>NZ_CP029495.1:3512345-3831649 GCF_003325475.1 Chromobacterium phragmitis | reverse complement strand
AAAACTGGCTGATCGCGGTTTTGCATGACATAGTGAAGACAAGACAACCCACCGTCCTCGCCGCCATGTACAAGCACATCCCCCATCTGCGCATCGCCCGCCCGGTCAGCAACCTCAACCTGAGCAAGGCGCTGTATTGCGAAGGCCTGAATCTGCGTCCGCTAGGCCATTTCAAGGACCACGACGGCTTTGACGGCGTGATGCTTGGCCTGCCGGGCGCCGGCTTCCATCTGGAATTCACCCTCAGCCACCAGCATCCGGTCCACCCCACGCCCAGCACGGAAGACCTGCTGGTGCTCTATCTGCCGGACCGCGCCGAATGGGAGGCCGCCTGCGCCTGCATGCGCGCCGCCGGCTTCGCCCAGGCGCCGTCCGTCAATCCCTACTGGGAAGCGCATGGAGCCACCTTCGTCGATCACGACGGCTACCGCACCGTATTGCAAAACGCGGCCAGCCCGGTCTGATTCCGCGGCCAAGCGACCGCCGGCAGCTCGCGCGCCGCTATTGGCCCCCCGGGCTGTCCAGCTTCTCCAGCCGGCCGCTTTTCCGCATTTTCTCGATGATTCGATTGAACTCGGCGGCCCACTTGTCCGCCCCCGCCGCCCGCGAAAAGCCAAACGCGGCATAAGACAGCCTCCCGATCGGCACATCGCTGACGCCGATCGTGTCGCCCATCCCCTGCTGGCTGACCAGATACTTCCCGACATTCGAGTCCACTGTCGCCAGATCGATCCGGCCGGAGTCCATCATCTTCATCAGGGTGATCGAATCCGCGGCCCGCTCTATCGGACGGACGGACTCGAATATCGCCTCCATCTCCTTGTCCACCACCGAGCCGATTTCCATTCCCAGATGGTGGCTTTTCAGGCTTTGATAATCGGTCCAGTCAATCCGCCCCGGGAAAGCGCTTTTTCTATACAGGAAGCAATTATATTGGCGCATGACCGGCAGCGAAAACGCCATGAATTGCTCCCGCTCCGGAGTCTTGTAGAGCGGCAGGATGCCGTCGACCGCGCCCTCCTTCGCTTCGCTCAAACAGCGCTTCCAAGGCAATATCCTGACCGCCACCAACACGCCTAATTGCTTGCCTATCTCCTGCAGCAATTTCACCTTGATGCCGCTGGTGGAAGATTCGCCAAACTCGCCTATCGCATAGGGCGGGTATTTGTCGTAACACATGGTCAGCCTTTTATCTTCGGCATGCGAGAATCCAAAGACAAAGACAAAAAACGACAGCAACGCATACCGGCTCACCGCACGCTCCCATTTCTAGTTTCATGTTGCAGTGCTTTACGAATAGCAGCCATTTCCATTACCGCCGCAGCTTCCCATCCAACTGCGGAATATGCCCTGAAAATGCAAGACCTACGCGTTTGCAACACTTTTTGCAGCCGAAAATACTTCCCCAAGCGATTAGCCGATAACCAGTCCTGGCAAAGGATAAATCAGAAAATCCAGCCGAACAGAATGAATGACGCATGAGTGCAAAAGGGGATTGTTGCTCGAAATCAATCAATCCATGCGCAATAGCTTGTTACGCTGAAGGCGCGCAACAAATCGAAACGGAATAAATATGCCATACCTATGCCTGATTCTGGCCGCCTGCTTTTGGGGGGGCAACTACGTGATAGGCCATATTCTGGTGGAAAGCATCGATCCCATACTCTTGTCCGCCGCGCGCTGGATTTTGACCGCCGCGCTGCTGATGCTGCTGTATCGCCGCCAAGTGGCCTTGCAATGGCCGGCGATGAAAAAATCAATGAGCACGGTGGTGTTTCTCGCCCTGTGCGGACAGGTGTTGTTTCCCATCACGCTCTATATCGGCCTGCAATATACGTCTTCGCTGAACGCGGCCATTTATCTCTCCACCACGCCGGCGCTGGTTCTGATCATCAACAAGATATTCTTCAAAGAACGGATCGCCCAGCAAAACATCTGGGGCGTCGCGCTCAGCTCCATCGGCGTGGCCTATCTCATCCTGCAGGGCGACTTCACCCGCGCCGACGCGCTGGCATCGCTTAACCGCGGCGATCTCTGGACCATGGGCTCCGCCGTCAGCTGGGCGCTGTATTGCGCCTTCTTGCGCATCAAACCCAAGGAGATCAAGGGCAATGCCTTTGTCGCCGTCAGCGCCGCCATCGGAGCCATCGCCTTGTTGCCCGCCCTGCTTTTCAGCTTGCAAGGAAATGCGCCCATCGCCGCGAGCGGCCATCTGCAATACGGCCTGCTCGCAGGCGTGGCTTATCTGGTCATTTTCCCTTCCTGGCTATCCTACCTGCTGTGGAACAAGGGCATTCTCGCCATAGGCTCCACCCGCGGCGAAATCTACTCCCACCTGATTCCGCTCAGCGGCGGCATACTCAGCATAGTCTTCCTGCGGGAACCTACCCACGCCTTCCACCTGGTCAGCGCCATGCTGATCGCCTGCGGCATCGCGCTCTGCTCGTTGGCCAAACACGGCCAAAGCGCGCCGCACGCGCAGGCCAAGGCCAGCCGCTAAACGCCGGCGCTTACTCCGCCACCGCCTCGCTCTCCTGCTGCAGCCGCCACATCTCGGCGTAACGGCCGTCCAGCTCCAACAGGTCGCGGTGGCTGCCGTGCTCCACTACCCGCCCCGCGTCCAGCACCAGGATGCGGTCGGCGTCCACAATGGTGGACAGACGATGGGCGATGATCAGCGTGGTGCGGTTGGCGGAGATGGCTACCAGCTCGTGCTGGATGGCCTTTTCGGTGCGGGAATCCAGCGCGCTGGTGGCCTCGTCGAAGATCAGGATCGGCGGATTTTTCAGAATGGTGCGGGCGATGGCCACGCGCTGCTTCTCGCCGCCGGACAATTTCAGGCCGCGCTCGCCCACCATGGTGTCGTAGCCGTCCGGCAGGCTGCTGACGAAATCGTGGATATGGGCAGAGCGCGCCGCCTCGATCACCTCCTCGCGCGTCGCGCCCGGCTTGCCGTAAGCGATGTTGTAATAGACGGTGTCATTGAACAGCACCGTGTCCTGCGGCACGATGCCGATATGGGCGCGCAGCGAATCCTGAGTCAGCGCGCGGATGTCCTCGCCGTTGATCCTCACCGCGCCGGACGTGGCGTCGTAAAAGCGGAACATCAGCCGCGACAGCGTGGACTTGCCGGCGCCGCTGGCGCCGACCACCGCCAGCGTCTGGCCAGCGGGGATGGCGAAGTCCACTTCATGCAGGATCTGCCGCTTGGGCTCGTAGGCGAAGCCGACTCGCTCGAAGCGTATCGCCGCGCTGCGGGTGTCCAGCGTCTTCGCGTCCGGCGCGTCCGCCACCTCCAGATTGACGCCCAGCAGCTTGAACATCCGTTCGATGTCAGCCAGCGAATGCTTGATCTCGCGGTAGACGAAACCCAGGAAATTCAACGGCGCGTACAGCTGGGTGATGAAGGTGGCCACCAGCACCACGTCGCCCACGGTCATCCGATGCGCCACCACATCGCGCGCCGCCAATACCATAACCAGCGTGACGCCGACAGCGATGATGGAGGCCTGGCCGGCGTTCAGCAGCGACAGAGAAACCTGATTCTTGATCGCCGACGCCTCCCAGGCCTCCAGATTGCGGTCGTAGCGTTTGGATTCGTACTCCTCGTTGTTGAAGTACTTGACCGTTTCGTAATTGAGCAGCGCGTCTATCGCCTTGGAGTTGGCCTTGGAGTCCAGATCGTTCATGGTGCGGCGGTAGACGGTGCGCCACTCGGTCACCAGCAGCGTGAAGCCGATGTAAAGTCCTATGGTGCCCAGCGTCACCACCGCGAACTCCCACGAATAGCGATGCAGCAGGATGGCCGCCACCATGCCGATTTCCAGCAAGGTGGGCAGTATGTTGAACACGGTGAAATTCAGCAGGAAGCCTATGCCCTTGGTGCCGCGCTCGATATCGCGGCTCATGCCGCCCGTGTGGCGCTCCAAATGGAAGCGCAGCGACAGCTTGAACAGGTGGCGGAACACATTGCGCGCCACGCTGCGCACCGCGCCCTGGATCACGCGGGCGAACACGGCGTCGCGCAGCTCGCCCAATACGCCGGACAGCAGCCTCGCCACCCCGTAGCCGGTCAGCGCCAGCACCGGAATGGCCAGCAGCGTGGCCGGAACCGACAGCTGGTCGACGATGTCCTTCAGATACAAGGGCACCGTCACCGCCGCCACCTTGGCCAACACCATGCAGGACAGGGCCAGGATCACCCGCCATTTGAACGCCCACAGATAGGGCAGCAGGGTTTGGATGGTTTGCCAATCGTGGCGACCGGCGGGCGCCGGGCCGCTATGGGTGATGCGCATAAAGGATTTGCCTGTGGCTGGAACCTGTCCCAAAGTGAAGTCAGCCTCACTCGCAAAGGGACGGGCATCATGTGGATACTGTTAGCGGAAGCGTTGGGAGCCGGAGGGCTCGCCACTTTCATCGTCTGGTGGACCTGGCCGCGGGAAGACCAGGACCCGTCCTGTAAACGGGACTAGTGCAGCACCCGCGGCGCCACCAGCGTCATTTCCGGAATGGACGCCTCAAAACGGCGGCCGTCGTCCGCCACCATCTGATAAGCCCCCTTCATGCTGCCGTAAGGCGTGCAGATATGGGCGGCGCTGGAGTATTCGAACACCTGGCCCGGGTCCAGATGCGGCTGCTCGCCCACCACCCCCATGCCGCGCACTTCCTGCACTTGCTGGTTGGCGTCGGTGATGATCCAGTGGCGGCTGACCAGCTGCGCCGGCTCGCTGCCGGTATTGGTGATGCGGACCCGATAGGCGAACACGTAGACGTCGTTGGCGACGCTGGACTGCTCGGCCACGTATTGCGGCTCCGCCATCACCTCCATCTGGTAGAGTTTATCGGCCATTTCGGCTTCTCCTGATTGATCTTGGTTTTCATTTTATCCGGCCAAACCGCTTTTGGCGCGGTAGAATGGCGGGCATTCCTCGTTTATCGATGTCAGAGCAATCGCCATGCGCACTTTCCGTATCGCCCCCAGCATTCTGTCCGCCGATTTCGCCCGCCTGGGCCAGGAAGTCAAAGATGTCATCGCCGCCGGCGCCGACATCATCCACTTCGACGTGATGGACAATCACTACGTCCCCAATCTGACCATGGGGCCGATGTTCTGCGAGGCCATCCGCCCGCACAGCAGCGCGCCCATCGACGTGCACCTGATGGTGAAGCCCGTGGACGCGCTGGCCGCCTCCTTCGCCAAGGCCGGCGCCGACATCATCACCTTCCATCCGGAGGGTTCGGAACACATCGACCGCACCCTGGGCCTGATCAAGGATGCCGGCTGTAAAGCCGGCCTGGTACTCAACCCCGCCACGCCGCTCACCTATCTGGACCATGTGATGGACAAGCTGGACATGATCCTGATCATGTCGGTCAACCCGGGCTTTGGCGGACAATCCTTCATCCCGCATGCGCTGGAGAAGATCAAGCAGGTCCGCCTGCGCATCGACGAATACACCGCCAAGCGCGGCGGCGAGATCTGGCTGGAGGTGGACGGCGGCGTCAAGGTGGACAATATCGCCCAGGTGGCCGCCGCCGGCGCCGACACTTTCGTGGCCGGCTCCGCCATCTACGGCCAGAAAGACTACAAGACCGTCATTGAAGCGATGCGCGCGGAACTGGCGCGCGTCAACGCCTGACGGCGCGGCCGCGCCGCCACGCACACCAAGGAACCCACCGCAATGCATGCATTCATCGTCACCGGCGCCTCGCGCGGCCTGGGCTTCGCCATCTGCGAAGCCCTGCTGGGCGACGGCTACTTCGTCGTTGGCATCGCCCGCAGCCCCGGCCCCGCGCTGGAAGGCCTGGCCGCCCGCCACCCGGAGCGTCTGCTGGCCGTCAACGCCGACCTGTCAGACGCCAGCCAGGCTTCGGCGTCCATCCACACCGCGCTGCAACAGCTGCCGCTGCCGGAGTGCGCGACGATCACGCTGATCAACAATGCCGGCGTGGTGGCGCCCATCGCCCAGGCCGGCCATTACCCGGCCGGCGAAGTGGTCAAAGCCGTCGCCGTCAACGTCACCGCGCCGCTGCTGGCCACCGACGCGCTGCTGTCCGCCACTGGCCACCTGCCGGCGCGCCGCCGCGTCCTGAACATCTCGTCCGGCGCCGCAGCCAAGGCCTATCCGGGCTGGAGCGTGTACTGCGCCACCAAGGCCGCGCTGGACCACTTCAGCCGCAGCGTGGCCGTGGAGCAGGAAGGCAAGCCCAATCCAGCGCAGATCGTCGCGCTGTATCCGGGCGTGGTGGACACCGACATGCAGCGCAATATCCGCGCCAGCGACGAGGGCCAATTCCCGCAGAAGGCCCGCTTCGACGCGCTGAAGGCCGACGGCGCGCTGAGCAGCCCTAGCGATGCCGCGCGCAAGATCGTCGACTATCTGGTTTCGCCGGCCTTCGGCCAGACCCAAGTCGTCGACATCCGCGAGCTCTAGACACTCCGCATCACCCACTTCGCCGCGGCCCGCCGGCCGCGGCCGCAAAGCCGACACATGAATCTCAAACACATCAAAGCCGTCGCCTTCGACCTGGACGGCACCCTGGTAGACTCCATCCCCGACCTGGCCGACGCCGCCAACGCGATGCGCGCGCATCTCAGCCTGCCGCCGCTAGAGCCCGAACGCATCAAGAGCCACGTCGGCGACGGCATCGCCAGCCTGGTGCACCGCGCCATCACCGACGAACGCCACGCCGAGGCCGACGACGCGCAGTGGGAGCGCGGCTACCGCTTCTTCGTCCAGCATTACCGCGAGCATCTGGCCGACCTGACCACCGTCTATCCCGGCGTGCGGGACGGCCTCTCCCTGTTGCGCGCGCTCAAGCTGCCGCTGGTCATGATCACCAACAAGTCCGAGCGCCTGGCGGTGCCGCTAGCCGAGCAGCTTGAGCTGCGCGACCACTTCAGCCTGATCATCGGCGGCGACACCCTGCCGCAAAAGAAGCCATCCGCCCTGCCGCTCTTGCACTGCTGCCAAGTGCTGGGCATCGAACCCAATGAGCTTGCCATGGTCGGCGACTCCGCCAACGACGTGGCCGCCGCCCGCGCCGCCGGCAGCGCGGCCATCGCGGTCGGCTACGGCTACGCCGACGCAGCCGCGCTGGGCGCGGACCTGACGGTAAACAGTATTGCCGAGCTCTACGATTTGATGAAGAATGACTGAGTCTCATCAACCCTGAAGGAACTCAAACGCCCATGGCCTTTCTTCCCTGCCCCGCCAGCTGGCGATGGCGTCGCCCGGTCCACGCCCCGCACGACTCCGCCCACACTGACAAGACACAGGAAGAACCGCATGCAAGCGCAAGAGTTTGACCAACTGGCCGCCGCCGGCTACAACCGCATCCCCGTCACCCAGGAACTGCTGGCCGATCTGGACAGCCCGTTGTCCATCTACCTGAAGCTCGCCAACCAGCCGTACAGCTATTTGCTTGAGTCCGTAGTGGGCGGCGAGCGCCATGGCCGCTACTCCATCATCGGCCTGCCGGCGGACACCCGCCTGCGGGTCATTGGCCAGCGGGTGCAGGTGGAGTGCGGCGACAAGGTGATAGAGCGCCACGACGGCGACCCGCTGGCCTTCATCGAAGCCTTCCAGCAACGCTTCCGCATCCCCCAGCTGCCCGGCCTGCCGCGCTACTCCGGCGGCCTGGTCGGCTACTTCGGCTACGACACCATACGCTACGTCGAGCGTCGCCTGGCAGACGTCCAAAAGCCTGACCCAGTGGGCACGCCTGACATCCTGCTGATGCTGTCCGAAGAAATCGCCGTAGTCGACAATTTGTCAGGCAAGCTCTACCTGGTGGTTTACGCCGATCCGGCCGTGCCCAACGCGCTGCACAAGGCCAAGGCCCGCCTGGGCCAGTTGCGCGCCAAGCTGCGCGAGCCGCTGGCCATCCCGCTGTCGCTGCCCCAGCCCCATGAGGGCGAGGCGGTGTCAGAGTACGGCGAGGACGCGTTCAAGCAAGCGGTGGCGTCCTGTCAGCGCTACATCCACGACGGCGACATCATGCAGGTGGTGCTGGCCCAGCGCATGCAGCAGCCCTACCACGGCTCGCCCATCGCGCTGTACCGCGCGCTGCGCAACCTCAACCCGTCGCCGTACATGTTCTTCTACCATTTCGACGATTTCCACGTGGTGGGCGCGTCGCCGGAGATCCTGGTGCGCCGCGAAGGCGAAACCGTGACCGTGCGTCCGATCGCCGGCACCCGCCCGCGCGGCCACAGCCGCGAGCACGACGAGGCCCTGGCTGCGGAATTGCTGGCCGATCCCAAGGAAATCGCCGAGCACGTGATGCTGATGGACCTGGGCCGCAACGACGTCGGCCGCGTCGCCGACATCGGCACCGTGAAGATCACCGACAATATGTCGATCGAACGCTATTCCCACGTGATGCACATCGTCTCCAACGTGGAAGGCCAGGTGGACCGCAAGATCAGCAACATCGACGTGCTCAAGGCCACTTTCCCTGCCGGCACGCTGTCCGGCGCGCCCAAGGTGCGGGCGATGCAGATCATCGATGAGTTCGAGCCCACCAAACGCGGCGTCTACGGCGGCGCGGTGGGCTATCTGGGCTTCAACGGCGACATGGACCTCGCCATCGCCATCCGCACCGCGGTGCTGAAGAACGGCATGCTCTACGTGCAATCCGGCGCCGGCGTGGTGGCCGACTCGGTGCCGCAATCGGAATGGCAGGAAACCCAGAACAAAGCCCGCGCGGTGCTGCGCGCCGCGCAGATGGTGCGCGACGGGCTGGACGCCTGAACCCTCCATGAAAAAAGCCGGCTCAAGCCGGCTTTTTTCAATCCCACAAATCCCTGCCCACCCGCCAGGACAAGGGCCGCGTCAACAGCAGGAAGGCCGCCTGCGCCGGCATCGCCGTCAGTCGTCCTCCAGCTCGGACAGCAGCGCCATCCCGTTGCGGCCGCCAGCAGCGACGAACCCCGCCAGCCGCCCATCGCGCCAGGACCTGGCGATGAGGCCGTCGCTGTTTTCATCCAGCGTCCAGGCCAGATCCTCGCCGTGAGTCGCGCCGGCCAGCTGTATCGGATAACGCGGCGTTTTCACCGCCACCGGCATCCTGCCGAAACGCACCGGCGTTAGCTCGCCGGCTAGCGTGCGAGCCAACGCCTGGGCCGACAGCGAGATCGGCTGCAGGAAAGGCAGCACCCTGCCATCGATTTCCGCGCAGTCGCCCAGCGCGAAGACATGCGGCTGCGAGGTCCGCAGGCAGGCGTCCACCAAGATGCCTCTCCCCGTCTCCAGACCGGCGGCCAGTTCCAGCCGTGGCCGCAGCCCGGCCGCGCAAACCACCGCGTCGGCCTCCAGCGCCTCGCCGTCGGCCAGTTCGACGCGATACGCTGCGCCCACCCTATCGATGCGCTCCACACGGTTGCCGAAACGCCACGCCACACCGGGCAGCCGGTCTTGCAATCCAAGGCTGACAACCTCCGGCACCAGCCGCTCCAGCAGGCGGTCGCCCACGTCCACCAGCGTCACCCGCTTGCCCTCGGACAGATCATGCGCCAATTCGGCGCCGATCAAGCCGCCGCCTATCACCACCACGCGATCGCCGCGATCCAGCCGCTCGCGATAGCGCCGATACTGATCCAGATCGTTCAGCGTCAGCACCTCGCTCGCCGCGTCCCCCTGCATCGGCGGCACGAAGGGCTCGGCCCCCACCGCCAGCACCAGATCGCCGTAGGGAATGCGCGCGCCGCCTGCGATCACGATCCGGCTGCCGAAATCGATATCTTCCACCCGGGTACGGGGGCGGACCATGAGCTTCCACTCCGAAGCCATGCCCGGCGCGTCGGCCTGCGTCAGCGCCTCGGCGCTCAGGCTGCGGCTGAAACCATGGCTGAGCTGGGGCTTGGGATACAGCTCGCCGCCGTCGCGGCTCAGCACGATGACGGGAGTCCGCGCATCCCGCTGCCGAAAAGCGCGAGCCAGGCTGTAGCCCGCATGGCCGCTGCCGATGATGACCAAAGGCTTTCTCATCATCGCCTCCTCAAGCCGGAACGAAATCATGCTTGCCCATGAAGCACTCCGGGCACAGAAAACTGTCCGGCACGTCCGACCAGACGGTGCCGGGCGCCACGCCCTGGCTGGACTCGCCCTTGGCCGGATCATAAATCCAGGAGCAAGTCTTGCAGCGCATCATGCCGGAGCATCCGCAGGCCGCCTCGCCTTGCGCGTCTGCCGCGCCTGACAATTGAGCGATGAAGGCCTCGCCGAAAGCGGCCGCTCCGGACAGCGCGTCGATGGTCGGCCGCCACTCGGCGGCAATGCCCTGGTTCAACACGCGGAATCCCGCACCCGCCAGCCGTTCGGCGATCCGGTCCACCGCTCCGCCGCTCCAGCCATGCGTGCCGAAGGCGGCGGCCGCCTTGTTGCGGAAGCGCAGGCCGGTCATTTCCTCCAGCAGCGCCGCCACCCGCGGCAGCATCACGTTATTGACGGTGGGGCTGCCCACCAGGATAGCCTTGGAGCGGAAGACATGGGTCAGCACGTCGTTCTTGTCCGTATTGGCCAGATTGAATAGCTTGATCGCCACCGCGGGGTCGGCCCGGCGCATGCCTTCGGCGATGGCTTCAGCCAACATTCGGGTGCCGTTCCACATGGTGTCGTAAAGCAGCGTGATCTGGTTCTCCTGGTAATCGTCGGCCCAGCGCAGATATTGCTCGACGATCTGGCTGGGATTGTCCCGCCAGATAATGCCGTGACTGGTGGCGATCATGTCTATCGGCAGGTTCAACGCCAGCACTTCCTGGATCTTCCGGGTCACCAGCGGGCTGAACGGCGTCAGGATGTTGGCGTAGTACTTGATGCACTCCTCCTGCAGCTCCGCCTGGTCGCATTGGTCGTTGAACATCCGCGCGCTGGCATAGTGCTGGCCGAAAGCGTCATTGCTGAACAGCACCGCGTCGCCAGTCAGATAGGTGGCCATGCTGTCCGGCCAGTGCAACATCGGCATCTCCACGAATACCAGTTTTTTGCCGTTGCCGAGATCCAGGCTGTCTCCGGTCTTGACCACCTGGAAATTCCAGTCCTGGTGGTAATGGCCGCGCAGCGACTTCACGCCGTTCTCGGTGCAATAGATGGGCGTGTCCGGAATGCGCGACATCAGCGCGGGCAAGGCGCCGCTATGATCGGCCTCGCCATGGTTGGCGATGATGTAGTCGATGGCTCCCAGCTCGACCTCCCGTTCCAGATTGGCGACGAACTCTTCGGCATACGGCGTCCATACGGTATCTATCAGTACTGTCTTCTCTTCTCGGATAAGATAGCTGTTGTAGCTGGAACCACGGTGCGTGCTGTACTCGCTGCCGTGGAACTCTCGCAGTTCCCAGTCCTGCTTGCCTACCCAGCTGATGTTGTTCTTGACGATGAGTGCCATTTCGCGACGCTCCAAGCGCATTGACGGCCGCGCCGCCCGCCCTGCCCCACGCAGACGGCTGCCGCGGCGTATGCGGCCATAAGATTCAGACAAAATGAATGTTATCTCTTAAAACATTCATTGAAAATACATCTTCATTGCTGCGATTGATGCGCTTGAGGCAAATCAAGAAAGCCAGATCCATCGAACGCTACCGCGCCTTGCCCCGCACCTCCCGCCACCGCCGCGCCTCATCGCGCTAGAATGTCTGCTTGGCGTCTGGTTCTATTCCTGGAGCACCCACGTGCGGCTGAACACCTTTACCGACTACTGCCTACGCGTCCTGATGTATTGCGCCTTGACCGGCGGACGACTCGCCACCATCTCAGAAATCTCCGCCGCCTACGGCATCTCCGCCAGCCATCTGACCAAGGTTGTGTTCTTCCTGGGTCAGCAAGGCTATCTGGAAACAGTGCGCGGCAAGGGGGGCGGCATGCGCCTACGGCCGAAACCGGAACAGGTGGACCTGGGCCGCCTGGCGAGAATCGCCGAAACAGACAACGCGCTGGTGGAATGCTTCGACCCGGACAACGCGTCCTGCCGGATCGCTCCCGCCTGCCAGTTGCGCGCCATCCTGCGGGCCGCTCAGGAGGCGTTCTACGCCGAGCTGTCGCGCCACACTCTGGCGGATCTGACAGCATCACCCCAACCGCTCGTCGAATTTCTCGGCGTTCCCATCCTGCCCTCGCCAACCAAAACTCGGCGCGGAGCGGCTCATGAAAACCGTGGCCGGGGGTGACGGTGTCGGGAGACTATGGGGTATAGTGTTGGCAACCCAACCTCTGTGCCATGCCCATCGCCAGCCAATAAAACCGGGGGCACCAATGGGGGTATCAAATAGCCGGCCAATACTACGAATCCAGCAAAATCAAGGAATTAAGCCAATCATGCTATTGATGATCGATAATCAATAGTGCCATCGCTGGCTGTCGCATAGTAGCGCGACAGCTGCATTTCTCAAGCATTCTCCAGTCTCTAGTTGTCGCACCCAATCGCCACAATTCTCATCACATCGCGATGAATTGTGAGTAAGATTGTGAGTAACGACAAATCCCAATCCCGTTACTCACAATGCTCTCCGACACCAAGGCCAGGCAGGCAAAGCCAACTGACAAAGTCTACCGAATCGCTGATGCAAAGGGTCTGGCCCTGGAGGTGCGCCCCTCCGGCCAGAAGTTTTGGCGCTATCGCTTCCGTTTCGACGGAAAGCCAAGCATGTTCACGATTGGGGAATACCCGGCCGTTGGCTTGGCCGAGGCAAGGAGGCTGCTTGAGGATGCTCGCGCGCTGGTAGAGCGTGGAATCAACCCCAATATGGCCAAGAGGATCGAGAAAGCGAATCAGATCGCCTCGACCGGCACATCGTTTAGCCAGGTGGCAAATGAATGGATTTCAGCACAAGCTCACTGGACGGATGGGTATAGATCTCAGGTGGAGAAGACGCTCAGGTTGAACGCCTTCCCCAAGATTGGCGATCTTCCCATTTCAGAAATTACCCCGGCCATCATGCTCTCTGTCATCCAGCCGGTCATTGATCGAGGCGCAGTGGCTGTTGCGAGGAATCTTCGCCAGTGGTCAGGCGCAGTCTTTCGCTACGGAGTGACTACGCTTCGCTGTGCCAGCGACCCAACGGCGCCGCTGGGCCAGCTAGTGAAGCGGGTTGTCGTTCGCCATCATCCTCCGCTTGCGGTGGACTCTATCCCGAATTTTCTAAAGGCGCTGGATGCCTACAAGGGCTACGGAATCGCGCAGCCGGCGGCCCAGCTCATGCTGCTGACTTTCGTCAGAACAGCCGAAATCCGCTCTGCCGAATGGTGCGATATCGATTGGAAAAACAGACTCTGGCGCATTCCTGGCGAGAAGATGAAGATGTCCACGGACCATATCGTCCCCCTCTCCGCGCAAGCGCTGGCCATTCTGGAGAAGATGAAGCTCATCAGCGGCAACAGGAATAAGATTTTCCCCAACGCCCGCAATCCTGCCGACGGTATCAGCCCCACAACGATCAACACCGTCATAGCCAGCATAGGCTTCAAGAACATCATCTCCGGCCACGGCTTCAGATCAACGGCATCAACCATGCTGCACGAGCTTGGCTACGACGAACGCGTGATCGAGATCCAGCTTGCCCACATGGAGCGCAACAAGGTGAAGGCCGCCTACAACCATGCCAAGCACTTGGATAAACGCCGAAAGATGATGCAGGACTATGCCGATTACCTTGACCGACGACGGTCTGAATCCTAACCAACCCAACCCGCTTCGGCGGGTTTTTTCATGCCTGGAGAAAACGTGAAAACCATCGCCACATTCTCGCAAAAAGGCGGCTCGGGTAAGTCCACCTTGGCCGTTCACCTGGGCGTCGCCGCCGCAGAGGATTCCACCTCAGTCATCATCTTCGACCGAGATGATGCGCAGGCCTCTGCTTCGTGCTGGGCGGAAAGGCGTGCTGCAGATTCCCCGGTCGTTCTCAAGACGCCGCCATCGCAGCTGCAAGCCGCACTCAAGGCCGGTAGTGGCAGAGGTTTCAGCCTGGCCATCATCGACGGGCCGCCGCACTCCTCCCCCGATGCGGCTGCCATCGCACGCGTCGCCGACATCATCTTGATTCCCGTTCGTCCGACAGCTTTCGACCTGGCCGCGGTAGGAAATGCCGTGAAAATTGTCACGGCCGCCGGCAAGCAGCCGCTGTTCGTTCTGTCCGCCTGCCCTTCTCGCGTGCCGGAGGTCGCCGACGCGCGCCAGGCGCTGACCGACTTCGGCGAGGTGGCGCCGGTGGAGATTGGCGAGCGCATCGCCTTCTCGCGCGCCATCGCTACCGGCCAGTCGGTGACGGAGTTTGACCCGCGCGGCAAGGCTGCGGCCGAGATTCGCGCGCTGTGGCAGTGGATCAAGGAGAAGACGCGATGAGCAAGACCAGCCTGAAGGATTTCTTGGGCGCCGGCGAGGCGGAAGCGCCGGCCAAAGAAGAAAGGCCGCTGCCGGTCTATGTGTGCATCAAGATCAAAGTCCATCCCGACGATCACCGCCGGCTTTCAGACCTCGCCAAGGCGGAACGGCCGTCCAGCCTGCAAGACCTCGGTACGGAGGGCTTCAATCGCGTGCTTGAAGAGCGCGGCCTACCGCCGCTGCGCCGTTACAACGAGGGGTAAATGCTCATTTGCCCCCTTGCCCCCTTGCCCCCTTGCCCCCTTGCCCCCTTGCCCCCTTGCTCACTTGCTCACTTGCTCATTTATCCATTTGCTCAGATGAGCAAATGCTCACCGGAACGGAGAAACCAATGATCGACATCGACGCAATCATAGACAGCATGGAATGGTCGCTGGACGCGGACGAGCGCAAGGACATGCGCCGGCTGTGCCAGGCCACGCTGAAGGCTGCCGCCGAGCAGAGCGGCGAAGTGGTGGGCTATATGCGGCCACGCCACATGGAGCGCCTGCGCCAAGAGGATGACAGGCAAGCTCCGCGATGGGCGCAGATATATGGGCTTCCCTTTGAGGATTTCGCGACCCCGGTGTACCGCCAACCTCAGCCCATGCCGGCAATGCCGGAAGAATGGCGCTCTCTGCTTAAAGAACTCGCGTTGTACTCGCCGCAGGGCATTTGCGCACCTACAGCTCTGCAGGGTTTCGCAATGCGAGCGGCTCGCATGCTCACCGCCGCGCCGGCAACTGGTAAGGAATCCTTACAGGTTCAGGCCGTGCCAGAAAGCATCATTGAGGGTGCAGCCAGAAAGCTCGCTGCTGATTTTGATTACCCGTGGGAATACATGCCAGAGGCTGGCAAGGAAGACTTCCGGGGCAAGGTGCGGAAGATTGCCGCCCTACTCGCCTCCCCGTCGCCCAATTGACACATAATCTGCGCATTATTCGATGTAAATTTGCGTAATCCCCGCATAATTGCCATGCTGATTGCAAATCAAGGAGCAATCCGCCATGCGCCTCTACCTATCCCCCGACCGCTACTACGCTATCGCCATCCAGCTGGATCTGTTCGACAGGCCGGTGATCGTGCGCGCCTGGGGCGGTCGCGGGAGCCGGCACGGCGGCATGACGACGGAACCATTCAGCACGGCGCGGCTCAAGGACATTGACCGCCGCCGGCGACAGCATGGCTACCAACTACACAGGCCCAATTGATGAAACTATCCGCACTACTAATCGCCGGCGCTCTTGTAGCGCCGTTTTCTTTTGCCGCACCGCTGCCAGCCGGCGCCGACTATGAGGTCGGGTTCTCGCCCAATGGTGGCGGCTTGGCGCTTGTCCTGCAGGGCATCGACAATGCTAAGTCGTCGATCCTGGTCGCCGCCTACTCATTCACCAGCAAACCCATCGCCGAGTCGCTGCTGAACGCACATAAGCGCGGCGTGAAGGTGCAGGTCGTCGCCGACGAGAAGAGTAACCGCAAAGGCTACAGCGCCGCGCAGTTCCTAGCGAATCAGGGTGTGCCGGTGCGCCTGAATGGCAACTACGCCATCTTCCACCACAAATTCATGGTGATCGACGGCCAGCACGTGGAGACGGGCAGCTTCAACTACAGCGCGGCGGCGGCCAACCGAAACGCCGAGAACGTGCTCCTGCTGCGCAACGTGAAGCCTCTTGCGAGCCGGTACTCGGCCGAGTGGGCGCGACTGTGGGGAGAGGCCACGCCCTTGCCTAAGGCATACTGAAATCCGTTTTGATATTCCCTCACCTGTGGTGTAATTTGAATTTGTACATATTCAATATTGCACCACCATGCCCCCTACTCCGCATCTGACGCCGACGCCAGGCGGTCAGCCGCTGCCGCTGGTTCTCTCGCCCGTTCGCGCCGGGTTTCCGTCGCCCGCCGACGACTACCTCGACGACAACATCAACCTGCACGACTATCTCGTGACCGACCCGCCGGCGACGTTCATTGTTCGCGTGCGTGGCGACTCAATGATCGGCGCCGGCATCGACAACGGCGACCTGCTGGTCGTGGACAAGGGCCTGGCGCCCGCTCATGGCGACATCGTGGTCGCCGTGGTCGATGGCGAGTTCACCGTGAAGCGACTGCACAGCCGCGGCGGCTCCTGCGCGCTGATGCCGGAGAACCCCGCCTACGCGCCGATTACCCTGCATTCTGGCCAAGAGCTGCTTGTATGGGGTGTCGTGACCGGCGCAGTGAAGAAGTTCAGGCAATGAGCGCCAAGACCCTGTTCGCCCTCGTGGACGGCAACAGCATGTACGCCAGCTGCGAGCGCGTGTTCCGGCCAGACCTGATCGGTAAGCCTATCGTCGTCCTGAGCAACAACGACGGCTGCGTGGTGGCAGCCAGCACCGAGGCAAAGGCGCTGCCAGGGCTGCGCATGTTCGGGCCCTTCTTCGAGATCGCGGATGTCTGCCGCGAACATGGCGTGGCGGTGTTCAGCTCGAACTACGCGCTGTACGGCGACATGAGCCGACGCATGATGCGGGTGCTTTCGGAGTTCGCCGCCGATCAAGAGGTCTACAGCATCGACGAATGCTTCCTCGATATGACCGGCATGCCGGATCTGGACAGCCATGGACACCGGATGCGCGAGGCTGTGCTGCGCCGGGTCGGCATCCCGACGTGCGTCGGCATGGGACCGTCGAAGACCCTGGCCAAGCTGGCGAACCGGATCGCAAAGAAACAGCCGAAATGGGCCGGCGTGTTCGAGTGGGACTTTGTGACGCAGGCCGAGGCCGACCAGATGATGGCGCAGATTGAGGTGGGGGATGTGTGGGGGATTGGGCGCCGGCTATCCGAGCAGCTACAGGCGATGGGTGTGTTCAGCGCGCTGGACCTCAAGCGGGCCGACCCGCGGCGCATCAAGCGGCAGTTCAGCGTGGTCGTGGAGCGGACGGTGCAGGAGCTGAACGGCGTCAGTTGCCTTGCACTGGAAGACGTGACGCCCAGCAAGCAGCAGATCATTGCATCGAGGTCGTTTTCAAAGAAGGTGCGCGACCTGAACACCTTGATCGCGTCCATCTCTCACCACGCAGCGCGCGCCGCCGAGAAGCTGCGCGCCCAGGGCTCGACCGCGCGCATGGTCGGCGTCGGCATCCGCACCAGCCCATTCAGCGACGTGGCGCAGTATCGGCCATACATCGTGATGCCGCTGGTCCAGGCCTCAGATGACACAATCGAGATCACGCGCGCGGCGCTTGCCGGCCTGCGTGTCATCTACCGGCGCGGCTACCTGTACCACAAGGCCGGCATCGTTCTGATGGAAATCGGCCCGCGCGGAGTCGTGCAGTCGGACCTGTTCGCAGCACCACCAGATCCACGACGCCAACGGTTGATGCAAACCATGGACACGATCACGCGACAATTCGGCCGCGGCACGGTACGGCTGGCGTCCGAGGACATGACCCAGCGTTGGCAGATGCGCCAGGATGTGAGGTCGCCACGGTATACGACACGGCTAGATGAGCTGCTGACAGTTGGCTAATCTCGGCCGCTGTGACGCAACACTTCCTCCCGCCACAGCCTCCACGCGGACCACAAACTAAGAACGCTGAACGCGAATGCCAGTCCAGCAAACACCACGGATGCGGTTCGCTCGCCAAACGTAGCCGCATCAAGTGGATTACCCCAGGCAGGAAGGTATGAAATAGCCACGAACCACAGGGTAATTGCCAAGAACAATCCGAACCACATCCCCAGTCTGCATCTTTTGTATTCCCGCTCCTCATCAGAGCCGGAACGCACATCAAAATAATTGAAAAGATAAATCACAAGACACGCGATTCGTCCCATTACGCCTCCTTGCCGCTAGCGGATTTCTTCAATGGGTCGGGGGTCGCCATCATCAGCTCTGGCGGAAATTCTGCCAGGAATGCCCGTGCAAGCTCTGGCTCCTGGCACGCCAGCCACTCCTGATAGTGGTCTGGCGGCACGATGACCAGCGAGCGCTTTTCATCGCCGGGCTTGTGCATGCGCCTCATCAGCGGATGCTCATCGGCATTGATGGTGATCTGCGTAAATGCGTAGCTGGCCGAGCCTTCTGGCTCTTTCCACTCCCGCCACATTCCGGCGACGGCGAAGGGCTCGCCATTGGCCCGACCGATCCGCGTCCGCACTGCCTTGCCGGTCTCGTAGCAGGGCTCGAAGAAGGCCTGCATCGGCACCAGGCACAACTGACATTTGCGCCACGCGGCCTTGTACGTGGGTTTCTCCCCAATCGTCTCAGCGCGTGCGTTCATGGTGGTAATGCGCACGCCAGGCGGCAGATGGCGCTTTGGCACGAAACCATAGGTCGCCAGCTCCAGCCCATTGCGGGTGATGATCGGTGCAGCATAGCCCTGCCAGCAATCAGGCTTCCAGAGGCCGTCTTCGACCTCATAGCCAAAGTGCTGGCGCATCTGCTGTACCGTGGGCGGGGTGAAATTTACGCACATGCTTTAAGCATAGCATTTCTACTCCTGCGAACTACGATGGCGCGGCCCGCTGCTGTAACACCCGGCCGCGCCGCTTTCTTACTGTGCGCCAGACCCGCGCTTCATGGCGTCGATCGTGCGCGCCTTCTCGGCACTGCCGGCCGAGCTGCCGTAGTAATACTGGATGATGGAGCCGAACGCCGCGCCCAGCGCTCCGACCAGCACCAGCAGCGAGTCCCGGCCGTTGGGCGGCAGTTCCTGGAAAATCATCAGCGCCATGATGCCGAAAAAACCGGCGACGACGACGGCCGCCAGCAGCCGCGGCGTGATGTCGCCGGTTTTGATCTCGCGTTCTCGTGCGCTGGCCCGGTCGCCGGCGGCAATCGCCTCCAGATCCCGCTGGTTCTGGAACCCAAGTTCCTGCATTTTCGCCGCGAATTGCTGGTCAGCCTGTTTGACGGCCAGCATCTGCTCCGGCGTCACGCCGGCCAGAGCCTGTTTGACCGCCTCCTCGGTTTTCTCCGGCAGACCGATCGCGTCCGCCACCGCGCTGACGGCCATGCCGCCCAGCGGGCCGCCGAGCGCGGTCCCGATCCACGGGGCCACCGTGCCCACGATTTGTTTCCAGTCCATCACAGCCCCTCCAGTGAATTGAACAGTGCCTGCTCAGCCTGACGGCGGCGCGCCAGCCCGGCCACCACCTGGCCGCCCGCCCGGTTCCAGCGCGAGAACTGCGCGGCGGCGCCGGCGAAGTCGCCCTGGTTCAGCAAGCGCAGCAGCGTGGAGCTGCGCAGATTGCCCAGGCCCAGGTTGTAGCTGAAGCTGACCAGCGCGGCGAACTGGTTGGCGTTCAGCGGCACGGCCACCAGTTGACCGACGCCGGTTTCGAATTTTTCCAGATCGGCCGCCAGCAGCTTGTCCGCCTGTTGCTGGGTGATGATCAGGCCGGCCTTCACATCCGGACCGGTATGGCCGTAGCCTATGGTCCAGACCCCCACCATATCCTGGTAGGCGGCCAGGCGCAGCCCCTCGAATTGCTTGATCAGGCGGATGCCCGAGGCGTTGGTTTTCATTGCATCTCCAATGGAAACGGCCCGCGCGAGGCGGGCCGAAGGGTCAGTTGCCGGCCGGCGGCCAGCGTCATAAAACGAGACATCGTCACAGTCGGGGAATGCCATGGACCGCGCGCTGCCAGTCATGCTGTACGGGATGGTGTTGGCCGTCTGCCTCTACCTGCTGGCAGGATGGGTTGAGAGCAGCGCAGACACCGCAGTGTGCGAGCGGCGCGCGGACTCTCCGGATGTAACCCTGCCGGCGAAATGCATTGCGCAGCGGATAGACCAGCAGTTGTCGTATTAGCGCGCCAGCGTATCCGCCCGGCGCCGGAGCCAAACCTCCAAGTACTGTGCGCCAAGAATGCCCAAACCGGAGCCGATACCGACGAGCGCCGGCAGTGGCAGGTTCGGGAACTGCATCAACGCGACCCCGGCCACCGTCGATGTGGCTCCGCCGAGGATGGCGCGGCCGACGGCCAGGCGAACCGTGATGGATTCCTGACTTACCAGAAGCTTGCCCAGCCCGATCAATGCACCAACCACCAGCAGAGCCAGCACGCCTTTTTCATGCTCTTGCATATCTCTTCCCCAAATAAATCAGGGCCGGTTTTGCCGGCCCTGGTGGATTGCTCTTGCGTTGTTGATCAGCACCGCGGTGTAAATCGCCGCGAGGATGGCGTATGCCGGCCACGGCGGCCGCAGCCACCAGCACACAGCCAGCAGCGCCAACTTAGTCAGCAGCAGCGCTGGCAGCACGCCGATGCGGCCCATCACCCTGGCAAGCCAGCTGTTGGCCTCGTGGCCGACTCCAGTACACAGGGCATACCACGTGCTGGCGATATCCAACAGTTGCTGAACAATTACCAACAGTATCAACAGCCTCTCCATGGCCACTCCTAAATCGCAGTTGGGCTGGCGTAGATCCGCCATTGTTGGCCGTTGCTGAACGCGTGTGTTGCGCCGCCGGGCGCGTCCGTAACAAACGCGATCCCACCAGGACACGAGCTCGCGGCAGGCAGCGACGCCCTCGTAAACGCCCCCGCGGAAATGATGCCTCCGGCAGAAATCGAGCCCTTGGCCAGATAATCCCCCCCGCGCCACAGATGCGTGTTGACCTGCCCATCCATGTGCAACGACACGTGGACCACGCCGGCGTCACTGCCGCCCGAGTGGACATCCACCCCCGCCAGATGGCGACGGCCTGGCTTACTGGCGCGCCACAGCAGATAGGATTTCGAGTCGTCAGGACAGTTGAGTTGGAGCGCGGGGGAACGCACAGTAGACCACCACGCCCACGTTCCGCCCGGCAGGGAGGAAATCAGCGATGCGGTCATCGTCTTCTCCGCCGTGATGGTCTGAGAGGTCCCGGTTGAGACCGCGGCCGATAGCATGTTGATCAACCCTCTCCAACTCGGCACCTGTTTAGTGCTGCCATCCTCCGCAATGATTGTCGCCGTGTCGGATGTCTCGTCAAATACCCCCCAATAGCTGCGCGCTGAGACGTACCAGATGCGCATCATCTCCTGCAGTTTGGCCATCAGGCCGGCGGTGTCGTCTGCCATCACATCTCCAATTGATCAGCCCCACCGGATGGTATCGGGCGGGGCTTCGGGAAATTTGTCTTGATTGCCTGAATGCGATCCAGCATCTGTCGCATCTCGTCGTTGAGCAGCTCCGGCGGCAGGCTGGACACCCAGCGCCACAGTACGTCCCACTGGTCGCCCAGGGGCGGGTACTGCGCCGCGCGGGCGGCGCGGTGGTCCCCGCAATGATGGAGTCTCATGTCACCACCTCGAACGTTGCGGACTGCATCGGCCAGGCCTCGACCTGGATGTGATGCAGCCCGGGCAGCGAGAACGACAGCTCGCACTCAGCGTCGTCGCAGCTGTAGGGCGTGCCATCTACCACGAGCAGACACGGCGCCGGCAGGTCGCGCAGCATCATTCCGTCCAGTCGCGCGGGGTTCGGCGGTCGCGCCTCGACCACCCCGTCACCACGGATGTACTGCGTCAACGGGTCCGCCTCGCCCTGCAACAGCAGTTTGCCGATGGCGTACTCCACCTCGACGTTTTCGAGCGATGCGACGCCCGTCTGCAGAATGCGGCCGGTGTCGTCGTACTCGATGATGCTGATTTTCTCCACTCACTACCTCCTAAACAAAACTGCTCCATAGCGAATCTGGCCATTTGCGTTGTAACCACCTGGGCTGTCAACGCCTACTGTCACGGTCTCACCGGCGGAGACATCAAGAACAATATTTCCGCTAGCATTTCCAATTGGCGTTTGCCTCCCGCGGGCGCTCAATGTGATGGATGGGAATGGCGAATCGCCGAACACAAGCAAAGTGCCACGGTCGCTGCAATAAAACGGGAATGAGTAATTCCAACCCCTCCCCTGCCAGCCATTCATCGTTACGGTCCGGGTATCGTTCTTGCTGACCGCCTCCCCCTTGATCTGCAATGTATCCACCTGCAGATTGCGGATGTACGACGCATCCATCCCGTACATGTTAACGATGGCGCTGCCAAATTGATCTCGGATAGTCATGCCCCGAGTATCGATCTGATCGACTGTCAGTTGCCCCTTGATGTACGCGGCGCCCATGCCAGACATATCCACCACGACATTGCCGGCCTGGTCCCTGATCGTCAGCCCCCGCGTGTTGATTTGAGCAGCGTCCACCGAGCCGTCTACCAGCACGCGGCGACCGACTAGCGATCCGTCGGCAATCAGGTCGCCAGCCAGGCCCAGCGCCGGGCGACCGTTGATTGACGACAAGATGAACACCTGGCGCGAGCCGTTGCCGTCCGGCTGCGACACCACCAGCCTGTCGCATAGAAAATCCACAGCGCTGCCGTTCGGATCAGTTCGCAAGCCGATGCCGGCGATTTTCCCGGCCGAATTCAGCTTGATGATTTTCTCGGCCACCACGCCATCCACCGTCCGGCTGATCTCCTGCAGGCTGGCGGTATGGCCCCCGACCGTGGTTTGCATCGTCCCGACCCGCTCCGTCAGCGCCGAGTCAGCCGCGGCGCGCGCCGTGGACTCCTCGATGATGCCGGCGGCGGCTGCATCCACCCGAGCGGCCAGCAGCAGCCGCTCGTTCGCCTCCTGCCGCAGGCTGTCGCCCAGCGTCGATAGCTGCCGTTTGGCGAACGCGTAGTGGTTGCCCTGAGTGCTCCGGATCTCGTCTGCGGTCAGCATCTGCTCCATTTGCGCCTGGATCAGCGAGTTGACACTGCCCTGGACGTTTATGGCCTGCTCGATGGGCGTGCGAAGCGACTCCTGCAGCTGCTCCGACGTGAGGCTGTTTTTAAGTTGATCCAACAAAACACTGGGATCTTTGACCGTTTGCGCCTGGGCCTGAGCAAATCCACTGGCGTTCCCCCACGTGTCGTACACGCGCAGCCAGAAGTAATAAGTCACGCCAAGCTGCAGGCCCTGCCAACTGAACGTAGAGGTCGGGTAAGCCAGGTCAGCAAGCTTTGACGGGTTCGGATCGCCCGCGGTCGCGCTGTAGAAAAGCTCGGCCCTGGCGATATCGGGCCGTCCCGCAGGATAGGACCACGTAAGATCGATCTTCATCGCCCCGCCAACCGCAGTCAGCGTCGGCGCCGGTGGCGGCAAAACCTGGCCCTTCGTTGTCTGGCTGCTCGTCGTCGGGTTGCCTGCAACGCCCGTAACAGAAACCGTAGAGACCCGAACCTCATACGTCCCTGGCGTTACATCATCCAGCTCGGCATGATTGCTGATCTGGTCGGCTAGCTGAATCCAGTTCCCGCCATCCTGCCGATACGCAACCCGATAGCTGCGCAAATATGGATGCACCACGGCCGGCCAATCAATCAGCAACTTCACTCGCCTCCCCCCGTCCAGCGAGAGATAAGGCAGTTCTTGCAGCTGAACATTCAACACTGCCGGCATCACGCCGGGGTCGGGGAGGCTACTATTTGGCGCGGGATCGAAACGGAGTCCAGTTTCAATTGCATTCCACTTATTCGGATCGTACTGCAAACCGACAACCTCAAACTCGCCGTTGTCTACCGACTTGATGGACACGCATGTCCATTGATCCGGCTGCAAGTTGGTGGCAATAAGAATCCAAGTAGCCCCTGGAGTTGGCTGAGCCGGGAACGATGTGACGATGCTTAGCATGTCCCGCGTTCCGGCACCACCTGTCACACCGCGCCTCACTGGAACCCCATCCGGCCCCGTCACCTCAAGGGTGTAGCTCACGCCAGACTGCAAGGTGACAGGTGCATCGAGCTGGACGGACGTACCAGACACGGCGACAACACGCCCGCCCATTCTGGCACCAGCCACGTGGAAATCCGATGTCGAGAACAGGTCGCCCGGCAGCAGGTCGGCCGCATAGGCCGCCGCCCTTAACGTGACCATTTCCGTACACCTCTGCGCAGTCTCCAAGATGTATCGACCGCACCGCCGCGCCTGGCCGCGCGTCACCGCCCCCATCGATACCGCTGAGGTCTGTTGCAGGCCATAAGTCAGCATGCCCGAGCCGTGTTCGACATACTCCATGGCGCGCCGGTAGCGGTCAGCCGGGTCCAGCCACGACACCGATGCAGCGGTGAAGCGACCGTTTTTAGGTGTGGACGAGTAGGTGAATTTGCCGTCAATAACATTGGTGGCATTAAAGTGCTTTACCATCGCCTTGCCCGGCATGTCCGCAGTGATGCGGATGCCGCCAGCTGACCAGTAGGCCTGGCCGCAGAACGATGAAACGATGTCTGAAACGACTTTCCAGGCGTCCTGAACATCTTGTTGGAAGTTGTGAAACTGGAAGCGCGGCTCAAAGCCACCATACCCATCAGGAACCAGTTGGTCGCACCACTGCGCGACGGCATACATCCCCCACTTGTCCATGCTACCGGCCGGAATGTTGATGCCAAACCGGCTGTCCGTGCAGTATGTCCAAAGAAACCAAACAGGATTGCTAGTTACCGCGGGCTTGAACCCGCCATTCCACGGCCCGGTATATGTGCGCGCAATCGGATCGTAATTGTTTGGCACTTGGCATTTGAGTTGCTGCCAGTGCGCAGACACCGTCGGCATCCGACTAAACTGTCGTGCGTCAAACTTCAAGGCCAAGATGGCCATGTTCGGATACCGCAACTGCGCGTCGATGATGCTAGTAAAAGACGTGAACGCAGTCTGGTTGACCAAGTATTGCGAATTGCTATCCGGCGTGAGGCGACGTACTCGAAGAAGCCAAGGTCCATTGCCAACAAGCGGAACACGTGTGCTGCGCTGATAGTTCGCAGAAACCTTTGCCGAAATTGTTACTTCGGCTGCTTGGGTGAATTTGCCATTTGCCGGCGCCAGATCAATGGCGTATTGAACGGTCGCTCCGCCGGTATCGCCCGTCTTCGGGTCAGTAGACCGCAGGCCGCCAGGCAGGGATACCGTCACCCTGACCGCGGTAGCATTGATATCCGCCACCGTTTGAGTGATCGGATTGGATGTCTTTACCTCCAGGCCGACACCGATCTCGGTTTCAATCGACGGAAAACCCTGGATGGCGGTCTGTGTTTGCGTCCCGGTGCGGAACGCGACCTGCATGTTCTGGAAGTTGAACGACCCGTCTGCGTTCTGGATCGGCGTATCGTCCAGATAAATGCTCTTCAGCGGGTTAGCGAAATCCGCCGGCCCTCCAGCCTCCCCGTGGCCCAGCAAGACCATCATCCGACCATAGCTGATCGACTGTGCCGAATCCGGCGACTCTACCGGTGTGCGCTGCTCCCCGCCGCCGCCCTTGGCGCCGAAAATGCTTTCTCGTGCAGACATGGAAGCTCCATAAACAAGAAAGCCCGCATGCGCGGGCTAGATTAGAACTGGTGGATTACTTGGAAGCGAGCCAGTGCCGATGTCCTCGACGCTGATGCCTGCCGAAATTACCGTGCCGCCTATCAGCACCGTTCCGGCACCGATAGGGATTGGAAGCCCTTGGGCGCTTGTTTGCTGCGCGCCGTTGAACCAGTAGTTCGGCTTGCCTTCCCTCGCTTGCCAGTCCGGCTGTCGAGGAATCGGCGTCAACAGCTCAACTGCTGCCCCAACCATGAGGCCAACGCCGACATTCATCATTACGCTGGCAACGCCCTCGCTCAGGAATGGGGACGCCCATGGCATGGAGATAGAGCCGACGACAGCAAAGGCAACAAGCGCCGCGCCAACCAGGGCTCTAACACCGCCTTTCGCCCCGCCGATCACCGGCATGATGAGGATGTCGCCCTTGCTCACCAGCACGATCTCGTCTTCTTCGACGTCCCGGCCGGCCACGGTGACGCGGTAGACCACCTTCTCCGGATCGCTTTCTCGCAAGTGCTGAATGAAGCCAGGCCAATTAGCATCGAGCATGCGGATTGCCTCGGCCACGCTTTCAACATGTGCAGCAAACTCCTTCACGTACATCTCACCCAGCCCGCCTCCAAGCCGCACCGTTCTTTTTTCACCCATGGCGCGGCCTTACGACGGTAACTGCGCAGCGCTGCCACCAGCCTCCATAGATGCTGATCTGGCTGGGCTGGTTGTAGAGCTGATGAAGGATTCGGCTGTCGCCGACATAGACGGCAACGTGGTTGATCACGTCAGCCTCGCACATCATGAAAATCAGGTCGCCGCGCTGGATATCGTCGGTCACGACGTCGGCCGGCGCCGAAGCCAGCCAGGCTGCAAAAGGATTCTCGCCGTGTCGCCAGAAGTCCTCACGCGCTGCGGCGCGCGGCAGCAGGATGCCGGTCTCGCGCCGATGCCAGTCCTGTGCCAGGCTGAAGCAGTCGAACATCCCCCAGCAGAACGGCCGCCCTTCGTAGGGAGCCTGCCAGCCGCTGGGCTCGGTCAACGTGTGCTCGCCGTTCGGCCAACTCACGATGTGCCAAGGCAGCCCTGTTCTCTCGCACATTACCCGATCCACAAGCGACGGCTCCGCCGTGTCATCGGGGTGGCTGTGCCAGATGCCAACGACTCGGCCCAATTGCTCAGCGGCAGCATAGTCCACCGGATCAAGTTCAAACTGCGCGTGCGGGTTGCCGGCAATGTTCCGGCACGGGTAGATGCGCCCGGAGTCTAGCAGCACGCCGCAGGCCTCTTGCGGGTGGGCCAGTTCAGCGAGGCGTAGCATTTCGTTGATCATTGGCAGGTCCGAAATGAAAAACCCGCCGAAGCGGGTTGGGTAGATTGGCGGCTGGCATCAGCCGTATCGTCGCAGGCCAAGCATGCCGGGATAGTTGGTCTGGTTTCCTCGGCACTGGCAGTCGCTATAGCGCTTCCCGCATGCATCCTTGTTCGGGTCGGAAGTTGGCTTGCCATCAGCGTCGAACATGGCGACGCCGGCGTAACCGCAGGCGGCGCTCCGATACTGCGTTTGAGCAGGGCAGTAGATGCTTGCCATGGTGTTCGGCACGGTCTTGCCTTCAAGGTCCAGTGCGCTCACAAGCTCGAACTGCAATACCGTGCCGTCATCCTGCGTGCGCCGGTTAACGAACCAGATTTCTTGCTGGTGGAACTCGGGCGAGCCCGCCAGCGAGCCGCCGTCCAGAAACTTGGCGTAGGTGACCATGCGCGTTACCTTCCAACCGGTCAGGCCCTTGAACTGTCGAACCAGCTGAGTGAAGATGCCGTAGATAGGGCCATTGGCGCCCATCACCGCATTGGCGATAGACAACGTCGGTCGCGGCGCGCCGCCCTGTACCGTCTTCTCGAAGCCCTCAGCCTGGATCGCCCATGGTTGGTACTCTTGTCCCATGAAGCTGATCGGGTTGGTATTGGCGTCCGTGCCGGCCGGCGTGAAGTACTGTGCCGGATACTGAGTGCCGGTCGGCGGGGCCAATTGAAAAAGCTCCACCCTCGGATCAAGGGTGAAGCTTTGCACGTCCTTTTCGATTTGCATCTCAGCTGCCTATATCAAATACCTGCTCGAAGGTGCACGTGATCGTGTCCGCATCTCTGTCCTGATTGATCCGCTGCCATTCTCCACAGATAAACTTGGCCACCGGTTGGCCGGCGTGCGAATACCAGAACCAGCGCACGCCGCCGTGCCGGACTAAAAACGACTCAAGGGCATTCGCAGATTCCCTTGATAGGTTGTTGAAGGAAAGTGAGAGCTTCACTGGCATGGTATTGATCCCGCTCGGAACGCGCTGTGCGTAGCCATCTCCGAAGCGCGAAGTTGTCACCGCTGGATGGATGCTCGCGCTAGCGCCAAATGCCGGCCGCCAGGTGAATGTTTCTGCCATTAAATATCCTTCTATTAACCTCGCCCCAGCCCCCTGTAGATATCCCCACCGGGGCGCATCTCGGCCTGAATCACTTGTTTAGCAACAGCGCGCATGGGCTGAACCAAGCCGGCCATCATCCTCTCAAACGATGCCGCGCCGCTCCCTTGGCTTTCTTGTTTGTCGCCATTGAAGATGTTGGTTTGCTCGATCCTCACGCCACCATCTGCCGGCCGGCCACCTCCGCCCGTCGCCGGCATCAGCGGCGTCACGTGTCCGCCCTGTCCCGGCATCATCAAGAACTGGCTCCCTCCATACATCAGCAACTCAGGCATGCCGCGCTCGTTCACCGGGTGCAAGGTATTCGGGTAGACGGGGCCACCGAATGCTCGGCCCGGCCCGAGGGTGCCATCAACAATAGGGGCGGCGATTTGTGTTGCACCGCCTCCTATCATGCCGGCGGCGGCCCCCATCCAGCCCCCCGTCCCAGAAGAAAGCCATCCTCCGACAGAACTCAAAAGTCCGGCTGCCGCCTTCGCCGCCATGATCTTGTTGATCTCGCGCAGCACACTGACCGTGAACTCCTTCCAGCCCAGCTTGCCGGTTTCGAAAAACTGAATGAGCCCAGCCTCCATACTGGAAGTCATTGCGTTGAAAACGGCACCAGCGGCCTTGGCGTTGTTGGATGTGGAATCGAGGTAATCGGCCATAGCCGCATCCCAACCAATCACGAAATCACGGCTCCTGGCGACGTGCTCATCGTACAACGCCATTAGCTGCTGATACTCCGCCGAGGTGGAAGCAATCTGGTTCTCCTCCAACTGCAAGGAAAACAGGTAACGCTCGCGCGCAGCCGAACCCAGCCCCATAACCGCAATCTGACGCTGGATTTCGTCGGTGTACTTCCGGGCAGCAAGACCTCGGCGGCCATCCGACTCCAGTCCGACCAGCCTTTGCTTCTGATTGATCTGATCGTCCAGGGCAGCCAGTCGCTGCTGCCTAGCTTTCGACTCATCCTTGTCCGCTGGCGCCGGCGCCGCCTGTAACGTCTCACGCTCAGCGCGCAAGTCGAGCAGGTCTTTCTCGGCCTCGGTCAGCTTGTCTACCTTGATGCCGATCTGATCCAGCCGCTTTAGGTATGCATCTGCCGCACGGATGCCGGATTGCGACTTCTCCATGTCGGAGTAGAAGTTTTCCAATCCGCGGACTGACTTCTCCAGGCTGACTTTCTTTTGTGCCAGCTGGATCTGCTTGTCGAGGTCGGCCAGTTCCTTGCCTCGGTCTGCGAGACCCTTTTCCGTCAGACCGGCATTCGGTTTGTTGGCGAGCTCTACGCGCTGCGCTCGCAGCTTATTCAGTTGCTTCTCGCCCTCCGTCAGCTTCTGCGCGGCGCTACCCAGCTGGCTGTACTGGTCGATCATCTGCGAAAGACTGCGGATATCAGCCTCCAGTCCCGCGATGCCACTCTCGCCGCGCGATAGCCCTCCCGCGCCCTTGCCGCGGCTCTTGCGCGAAAACCGGTCGCGGATGGCGGCCATGTTCTCTTCATGGATAGCCAGTAGCCTTGCCTTTTCCTCTGCTGACGCAGCGCCCTTTAGGGCTTCGGCATAGGCCTTGTTCTCCGCATCAATCTCTGAGGCCATCCGCCGCGCAGCACTTGCATTCTTCAGGTCCGACAGGTATTTCCCCGTAACCGATCTGGCCAGGACGGTTGGGTCGCTTTGATCGTCAATCCGCTCTCTCTCAGCTTTAGCCTCTCTGTATGCGGCGTCAGCTTTGATTGCTTGACCTCGAATTGCGGCCGCATTTCTTCTCGCCTGGACGATCATTTCTTCAAGTTCAGAGATGGAGGCGCCATCCTGCCCCATCTGCGCAGCTCGTGGTCCGCCTCCAAATCCTCCGCGAGCTCTCAAAGAAGCAAGCCTTGCCTCAAGGTCTGCTACCCTCTTGTCAGCCTGATCTGAATCCAGAAAGAGTTCATCCCGAGGTTTTTTGGCCTCGACTACATTCCCTTCTGCAAATGCCGCGCGAATCTTATTTATCGCGTTTACACCTTTTTCAGCAGCCCTTTCCGCAGCACTGGAAAACAGGTCAACCTGAGTCGCGAGGAGGGCAAAACCCATAATGGCCAATCCCACAGGACCACCGAGAGCGCCGATTGCTGTTCCAAACCCCCTCGCAACAATGCTCGACCTTGCTTGAGCAGCTGCAAGGTTGTTCGCAGCTGCGGTCGCCGCCGCAGACACCTCGCCTGCTCGCGCAACAGCCGCCGTCTGTACTGTGGCCGCTTCAGCAACTGTTGCCTCAGCCTTTGCCAGCCTCTCGTCAGCCATCGTCAATGCGTTTGCCATAGCAGCAGCCCGGCCATTCGAGTCCGCAACACGCTGTTGTTCAACCACTAATGACCGGCTTGCCGCAACCACCTCTGCTCCTGTCGCGGCGACCGCAGCTTCAGCTCTGGCTAGTCGGTCAAAGGATGCTGTAGTCTTGATCAGCTCCCCCTGTCGCGCGGCCTCTGCTGCGGAGTGCTCCAACGTTGCAGCTGTCGCCGCCTGCTCCGCAGCAGCCAGTCTAGCCTTGGCCGCGGCAATGGCGCCGGACTGCTCAGCCTGCCGAGCCTCGCCAGCAGTCACTGACGCCATCAACGCAATGCGCTCTCGATCCGTGGCAGCAGAAGCCAATGCAGCAGCAGCCCTTTCCTTGCTTGCGCGCGCAGAGTCAAGCTGGAACATCGCTGCAGTTTTCTCCGCTTGAGCGCGCCTCAGTGCAGCCTGGCTGGCTTCGGCATCGCCCTTTGCGGCCTGTATCGATGCCATGAAGCGCTCAACACTTGCCTGAGCCGCTGCTGCGGCCCCGGATGCGTACTTCACACCTACAGCCGTGGCCACAAGTTCAGCAGCTGTCACTACCCCGTCAAGGTTGTCGGCTAGTTGCTTTGCGGCATTCCCAAGCGCAGCCGAGGCACCGCTTGATCGGTTAGCATCGTCGATGAACTTTCCAAATGAGTTGGTCAGGTATTGCATGCCACGAGAAGCTGTCTGCGGTATCTTCTCAGCATCCTTCGCAATTTTATCCGACGCAGTCAGCAGCGCATTGGCAATTACCTCGGAAGTCAGCTTCCCTTCGCTGGATAGCTTCTTCAGTTCCCCCTTCGGCACGCCGATTGCGTCCGCCAGTTTCTGCATCAGGTATGGCGCATTTTCCATCAGCGAACGGAACTCATCTCCCTGCAGAACACCCGATCCCAGGGCCTGGGATAGCTGCAGCATTACGGATGATGACTCCTGCGTCCCCGCGCCACCAATCACCAAGCCTTGTCCAACTGCCTGCGTCAACTTGACTGTGTCCGCGTAACTCTTGCCCATGTCCGACATTGCTTGGCTGGTCCGAGCAAAGAGTGCAGCGTTCGACTGGAAATTGGTCTGTGTTCGCTGCGACATGTCGAACAGCTCGCGCTGCGCTTCGATGGCGCGCTGCGTGGAGCCGGTCACAACCTCCAGGCGTGCCGAAATCATTGTCCACGCATCAGCCAGTCGAATAAGTTCCGTTGCGGAGTTGATGCTGGCGTAAGCGGCCACCATGGAGAGGGCGGCGGATCTGGCCTGAGAAAACCCACGCGTTGCCGAATCAGCAAATCTGAGGATGGAGCGTTCCGCTTGTTCGCCTTTGCGCTGAAAGCTGTCGAGCGCGCGCTCGCCATCCCGCAGGCCGGTCGCGTCAGCATGCAGTACAAGAGTTGCCACGTCCATGTTGGAGCTCCAATAAAAAATCCGCCTAAAGCGGATTCGTTACTTCATGATGCATTCTAGATTTTTATCGGCAGTGGAGCTTCCACTGCACCTCTATTGCATTGCCAATAGATTCTTCCGTATCTACTGAGCAATTCTTATTGAGGCAGGATGCGATGAAGCGCTTCCATCCTACTTTCCCGCCATAGACATTACTTGCATTGAACTCACCGCAAACTGTGACCGTAGCGACGCCATTCTTCTTGAAAATATTTGCATCTCGGACTTGTACACTATCTCCATCAAGGGCGAGCTTAGAAATTGCACTTTTTGCATCTGTCACAGGATCGGAGCAAGAGACAAGCAAGGTCATAGATAAAAACACCACTATTACACGGAGCATATAAGCCTCCTAACCTGTTGAAGATGGGAGGGTAGCGTTTGCGAGGACGCGCGATCATGACGCGGACATCTACGCGCAACCAAGGCAAATCTATCCGGCCAGCTTGACCCGCGGCATTTCTGTTATGGAAATGACAAGTCCCCGCAATTGCGGGGCTTTTCACATTCACCAGCGCTTGCCTCAGTGGCGCTTGCGGTAGTGGTCGTTCGTTGCCTTGTTCTTGTAGTGGCCACCCTTGTGCGAGGAGCCTTTGCCGCTGGCGTAGTGGCCGCCGCCATGCTTTCCTGCGAAGGAGACGGCAGGAACGGAAAGCGCCAGGGCGGCAATGAGCAGGAGAGCTTTCTTCATTTTGATGGTCCAGTTGGGTCAAGGAGCGGCCATTATGACATTGACAACTAGATGGCTCCAGCATGAAGCTTGGGAATCACGCCCAACAGGTCAACACCATGCTCAAGCCAATCACCCTCGCCCTCTCCGCCCTCTTGCTTGCCGCCGGCGTGGCCAACGCTAAGCCGATGTCCGACCAGCAAATCAAGCGCGCCATCATCAAAGAATCCATCGAGTCCTACTACGGCAACTGCCCGTGTCCGTACAACACGGCACGTAACGGCAGCTCATGCGGGCGCCGCAGCGCGTACAGCCGGCCGGGTGGCGAGGCCCCAATCTGCTACGAGAAGGATGTGACGAAGGAGATGGTGAAGGAGTACAGGGAGCACTTGGCAAGCCAATAGTGCATACCTAAAATGCCAATTTCACAGACAACCTAGTACTAAACAATGGAAATCAGCCCACAAATTGCATCCATCATCCAAACCTCGATAACCTCCCTAGTAAATGCACTTGTCTTTGCCGGTGGTTTTTTTGTTAGCCGAGCCCTTGAAAAGCACAAAGTAAATAATCAATTAAAAACCGCGGCTTTTGATGCTAGGCTACAAGCCCATCAGGAAGCATATGGGTTGTGGAGACGAATGAATTCCACCCCTAATGATGAACAAGCATACTCCATAGTTAAAGAATGCGACGAGTGGTGGAATAACAATTGCCTGTATCTTGAACCCGACGCACGCGTAGCATTTTTGTCGGCTTTTATTTCAAAACGTCAGCTTGCAAACTACAAAGGCGATGATTACCCACTTATGAGTCATTTGCGAAATCAAATTGAATCAGCAGGCAACAAAATAGTAACTGCAATATCGTTGCCGATCATCAATGAACAAGAAATAATAGACAACAAGAAAAGTAATAAATAATCCTTACCCACCAACCAGCAACGCCATAATCGCCCGCGACCGCGCCTCATCATCCTGCATCTGCTCAGCCAACAGCGCGCCATCATCCATGGCTTGGACCTCCAGATAGTCGAGGTCCAACTGCTTGAGCAGCATCACCTCCCAAACGCGGGGCCGGCGCGCGAGAAGCCTCTCCCACGCGCCAATGTCACCGTAGCTCAGCGGCTGCGGGCCGTAGCCGGACGACTGCCGCCCGGCGGACAACTCGCAGAACCAGCCCCACAGGTAGGAGACCTCCGGGGACAGCTGCAGCGGGTTGCCGTGGCCGCGGCGCCTCAGCGACTCGCCATCCTTCAGCCGCTTGTCGAGCCGGAACTCTCGCCCGGCGTAGGCTCGGACGGCGTCGGCAGCGGCTTGATGAAATTTGCGAGCTCTCCGCTCTCAGCGAGGATGGCATCCCGAATCCAGGCCGCCTTTTGCAGCAGCGCGCGCGCCTCGCTGGCGGAGAATGGCAGAGGCTCGCCGCCACGCACCAGCCCCTCCCAGCCAGCCAATCGCGCCACGGCCAAGTCCAGCAGCAGCGCCTCGCGCTCATCATAAGCCAGCGGCTCCGGAGCATCCTTTCCGGCGGCTTTGGCCTCGGCGAAGCGCTTCACGTCGTTGTCGTGCATCTTGCGACGCAGCGCCTTCACGATTTCCGCTTCGTCCGACATGACGCCCAGCCGCGCACCAGTCAGCGCGCCGGTGACGTAGTGCTTCAGGTCGAACCAGTGGATTTTGTCGCCGACGATCAGGTTATCGTCCAGTACATCAAGAGCCATGCTTTCCCCTTACGCCCAGGTCACTGCGCCGGAAATGCTCAACGTGGCCGAGCCCTTCAGAACCGCATCCACACCGCCCTTCAGGTCGAAGGACATGACCAGCGCGGAGAAGGTGGCCGATTTGCCGTTGGGCAGCTCAAGCTTGAAGCGCCGCGGTTGATCTTCGTTCTGGGCCGCGTCGAGCAGCAGTTGGCCCGGGTCATCCAGAACCCGGTTCAGTTCGAACTGGAAGCCGCCATTGTCCTTCAGGCCCTTGCGCTTCTCTTTCGCAGTGGAATCCAACGTGGTGACGTCCAATTCAGACGCCTTGCCATCGAAACCACTGTAAGACTGGATTTCCTTGATCTGGACAAAGCTAGGCTTGTCGCCTGCGCTCTCGATGCTCAGCTTGGAGCCTTGCGCGGAAATTGCATTGGATGGCATGTCGCCTCCTCAAAATGATGATGCCCGCGCGAGGCGGGCTAAATGGTGGAATATCGAATGGTGACAGGGACGATCCGGCTCACGCCGTCCGGTATCGGCGGGCCAATGGCTGGCTGGCGAACTAAGCGCGCGCCGGCCAGCACATCGCCGGGTGGATACAGAGACTGCAAGGCCTCAGCCAGCTTCTCAGCTTGCCGCGGCCCCTTCCCTTGTGGGGCGCAGACATTGATCTGGTACAGCCCAATTTCGCATGTGCCGTACTCCAGGTTCACCGTCTCGCCCTCTGCCGGTAGTAGGAAAGCGCGCAGGTAGAGGCCATCCATCGGCGGCGTGAACTCGATGTTCTCCCATGCCACGGGCAGAGCCTGGCCCTTCGCCCAATCGGCAAGACGCCTTTCGAACGCCGCACGAATTGTGGTCAGAGACACAATTACCTCCCATAGTGCGATGAGATTTCGGCCAACGTCAGGCGCACCATGCCCGCCGGCGCCTGCTTGGACCAGCCGTACTCCAACTTGACCGCGTATGGCATCGGGTTCACCAGCCAAGCGTTCACGCCGGCAATCTTGGTGGCCAGCACGCGCGCCACGTCAGCATGGGCGTCGATACCGGATTGCGTAGGCGTGCGCGGCAAGGCCGCCGGCAGCGCGCCGAAACCAACCGTCCAACTGTTGCGAAATGCTCCCGTATCGACAGGCGATTTCAGCACCACCTTGTTGAAAGCCTCGAACACGATCTTGCGCGCCACCATGTCCATGTTGCCCTTGGCCTTGGCTACGATGCGGGTCAGGTCTACGGAGAACTGCCCCATCAGCGCCTCACGTGCAGGTCATAGAGGATTGGGACACCGCTGGGGCCAACTTCTTTCACGCCCTCGATTCGGTAGCGACGGCCGCGCGCCAGCGTGATGAACTGCCCTGGCTCTGGCGGGAATTTGGGGACAGAGAGCAGCATGCGCTTGTCGCCGGCCTTCACCAGGCCTGCGGCGAAGAGCTGGCCGGAGGACTGTAGATCAAACTCCAACTCCGCCCCTGGTACGGTATCGGTCTCCACGGTCTCGGCTTCGCCGCCCTGCTCCGGGTCGTATCCGCCAGCGACGCGGCGCTCGATCTTCACGTCCTGGCCTTCTTCGCGCAGATCCGCGGCGATCTCTTCAGCCTCAGTCATCACCCCCTCCTGAGCCGAACTTGCCCACCGCCGGCCAGCAGAGGCCGAAGCAGCGCGTCAACGACCGGGAAGCGGCTTCCGCCGGCCTGAGCGTATTCCTTCTTGATCGGCCCTATGGTTTTGGAAACCAGCACGCGGCCATCCGAATCGGCGAACAGCTCGCCGCTCAGCGCCCGCAACGCCAGCTCAGCCTGTGCATCTTTGAGCGCCTTCGGCACACCAAACGGTTGCCGCGGCCACTCCAGCGCCTGCGCCGACGACTGACGCCAGCCAGCAAACTGGTAGCGCGCGTCGAGATATTGCGCCGCGCGCCGGAGCGCCGCCGACTTGGCCGCCTCGTCACCCGACCAGCGGGCGTTGCCCATGGCGGCGTGGTAATCGTCGGCCTCGGTCACGGAGATGTAGCTCTGCGCGTCCGGTTGTCCCATGCCGTTCTCTACGATTAGCGCCATCCTCTCCTCCCGGCCCGGTTACGCGCCCTTGCCCACGGCGTCGGCGGGCTCAGCCGCGGCATCGTTTCCAGCAGCTTGATCAGCAGCCTCATTTGCGGAACCTTTCTTCTTGCCCCTAGCAGGCTTGGCATCATTCTCCGTCTCCAGCACCTCAAAGCGCTCTGCATAGGCCGCCGGCACTTCGCCAACGACGGCATCGCACAGCTCGATGGCATCGCCCGGCCAGTAGGCCAAGGAGTCGCGGATGATCACCCGCTCTTTCGCGGCAATCTCACGCTGCTCCTTCGTCGCCGGGCCGGCGATGAACCAGAGGATTTTCTTGCTCATGTGAACTCCCAGAGGGGCCAAAGCCCCTCGCGGTTACTTGGTGGTCAAGATGACACCCGCGGTGTCCTTGTGGCTGGTGGCGGTCTGGTCCCAGTTCGAACCGGTGCCGATGGCGGTATTGGTCGGCGACTTGCCGCCGTTAGCCATGTCCCAGGTGTAGCCGGCGATGCCCAGGTTGTAGGACCACTCGGCCTGATAGGTCGCGCCGATGTTCTCGGTGCCAACCTTCGGCACGATGACGCTGTTGAAGTCGTCGTTGCCGCTGACCACGACGCCGTTGCCAACCAGGCCGAGCGTACGGAACTTCGGATCGGCGTTGGCAGCGCCCGGCACGACCAGCGCTTCCGAGTCGGTCACCACGAACAGGCGGCCGAACGGGTCGCGCAGAACGTTCACGCCGTCGTAGGAGAACAGACGCTCGGTGTTGGCCAGCGCGTTGTCGTACAGCTTGCTCAGCGTGGACGAATGCAGCACCCACGCCAGGATGGCGCTGGAGCGATCGCCAAACTTGAACGACGCCTTGTTGAGCAGGCGGAACGAAGGATCTTCGGTGCCGTCGCCGGTCGAGACGGCCGCATTACCCGACAGCGCCGCCACGGCGCCGCGGATGCCGGTATCCAGCATGTCAGCCACGCGGGCCTTGGCCAGCTGCTCGCCGATCTTCAGCGCGGCGAGCTCGGGGTTCTGCAGTACCCACTGGTATTGGGCCGGCTCGTAGTCGATCGGCGGCGTGCCGGCGGCGACCTTCACCGAGGCGTTCAGCAGCTGTTGCAGACGTTTGGACTCCACCGATGCGTTGCTGTAGACGTTCCGGCGACGCACCAAGCCGGAAATGGCCTTGAAGCTGGCGGTGATGTCGAAATCACCGGAGGCCGGCGCGTTCTGCAGCACGATGGTGCCTTGGGACGCTTCGTTGAACTTGTTGACCTCGTTGGCCACCGTCTCGGTGATGGTCAGGTAGGTCTGCTTGTTGAAAACCTGCAGGTCAAATGCCATGTTGTGTCCTTATTTTGTGTTTGCTTGGAGGTACGCGACGCGCTCGGCGTCGGTTTTGCAGTCGGCCAGACTCTTGGCGCTGCTGGAGCCGCCGCCGCCGGTATTGCCGCCCGATCCACTACCGGACGAGCCGGAGCTTTTCAAGATGCTGTCCTTGTGCGGATAGCTGTCGATCAGCGTTTCCAGCGCCTCATCGAACCCGGCCAACTCTCCCGGCTTGACTCGGCTGTACAGCTTGCTGCCGTTGGAGTCGTAGGCGACGACCTTGCCGTCCTCGACCTTGAAGCGCTGGCCGAAGAAGGACTGCGCGATGTCGGCCGGAATGGCCAGCTTCTCGGCGATGGTCTTGGAGCGGGAGAAAGATCCGCCGATCAGCTCGGTGTGGAGCTGGCCTTGCAGCTTGCTCAGCTCCTCGTCCTTGCCCTTGAGGCGGCCTTCGTAGGCCGCGGCCAGTTCGGCCTTGACCTTCTCCGCTTCGCCGGCATCGATCAGCTTCTTGTCGTCCAGGTTCTTGATGGTCTGGAGCGCCTTCAGCGCTGCCGCCGGGTCTTCGATGCCTTCGAACTTCTTGGCCAGCACCTCGGCAGCCTCGCGCGCCTCGCGATGCGATTTGGCCTCGCCGTTCAGCTGGGCGATTTTCTGCATCGCCGCCCCCGCGTCGAACGGGATTTCCTTCCCGTCGTCGTGGATGTAGACCGGTTTGCCATCGGCCAGCACAACGTTGCCGTTCTCGTCGAGTTTCAGTTTCATGCGTGGATTTCCATCCTGTGAGTTGTAGCTTTCCAGCCAAGAGCACCGCGTCACATCCGTTCAGCGGCAGAAATGAAAAACCCCGGCGGTTGCCGGGGCCAGAAAGCAGAAAACCCGCCATGTGGCGGGTTCTTGGTTCAGTGTCTAAACGTAGTTAGCCTTGCTTGGTTTTCTTCGTAGCCAAGATGGCTCGATTGACAATGTAGGTCAGGCCAAAAATAAAAACAGCCCAGAATAACAAGTTAAAAGTTAATCTAATTCCCTGATCAATTAACTCCTCTTGGGAAAAAGAGCTGACCCTGAAGATCAGTCGACTTAAAAGCAGCAATACTATAATTGGATATGTGAACTTCAATATCCTCTTTGAAACATGTTTTGCGACAGTGTGGTTTGACATTGATGCTCTCGCCATAAAATTTACATGGCATTTTATTACCATTCACTCGGGCTTTCCAGCCCAAGCTGTAAATCAACTCAGTAGGTCGTCATCTTGCCGTTGGCCAAGCAGGCCACGCACACCTTCACTCGTGCCGTGCCTTTCACGCCTCGACTGGCCGGTCCTTGCTGGGCGTAGAACCATGTCGAGCCTGAACAGGCCGGACAGTAGTCGTCGCAAAGCGGCCGACGCCGCGGATCGGATGGCGAGTTCTCGGCTATCTGGCGCGCGGCGTCAGCGGCAAAAAATTCGGCGACACTGCTGGGGGGGTTACTTGTCATTGCAGTCCCAATACGCAAATGGGTCTCGCCAGTCTGGATGGTGTTCATCCAGCCATGCCACACCACGAGCCTCCAGTGCCTCGGATCGCTCATAGTCGGGCTCTTCCCACCCCCCAATTTCGAGAATGGGGTTGTCACCATCCATAACCGCAACAGACAACACTCGACCAGAAGCGCCTTGTCTGCATGGCTGCACAGAAAATCTGGTTAGCATTTTCATGCTGGCGCGCTTCTCGTAGGGAGTCAATTTGTAGAAGATAGCGGCCCGGAGACGGCCTTGTCGGTCTCGCAAACCGATATGCCTTGATTCGCCAAGCTGAACCTTGTCCCAGCCGGTTGGTAATTGGCACTGGATAAATACATCGTCAGCCCGGCCGAATCGGAAGCCAATATTGACCAACGCCTCACGGCTCGCCCCTTGGATATCCTGCGGCAGGATCTGTGTATCTAGAAAATAGGCAACACCAAGCCTCTCGACTTTTTTGATATCGTCCGGCTCATAGTCCAACGGCGATTTGGTGTGGTTGCTTCTTGCTCTAGGAATTACACCGCGAAAATCGGGATACTTCATCTTTGGCCCCCGCAGTACTCACTCCCCAATTATACCAACCCAGCCGCCTCGAATGCCGCTTTGTTGCGCTTTCTGAGCTCGTCGAGCGTGTACTCGTGGCCGCTGGCGTCCGTGAATCGATCCAGACTCAGGCCGCCGTCACGGTAGAGTTGCCCCTTGGCCTTCCCCAGCACTTCGTCTTGCGTCACCACCGGCTGCTGGCGGAGCCAATCGCTGTAGCTCAAACCCTCCGGTACTTGCCCGTTGAGACTGGCGCGCGTGGACTCCGGCAGCTCGTCCATGTCGATGCCCAGCTCACGCCACGATTTCAGGACGAACACTACCGCAGACCTGCAGTTGATGTGTGCCGGCGGGCGCGGGCCCGAGTTGACCGGGTACACCTTGCCATCGCGGCTGCGGCAAATGCTCGACGTCCGCATGTCCAGCGTCGAAACCCACTTCACGCCGGCGATCAGGTCGGCATTGGCGTTGGCCACATGCTGCCGGCTGAAGTTTGCGTAGTGGTTGATCGCGGTGCGCGCGATGGCCTCCGCCGCGCGTCGGTCGGTCTCGATAAGTCCATCCGCGTAGCCCATCGCACGAGTACCGCGGATGCGCTGGACGATCTTGGCGACTGGTTCGCCCTCAAGAAACCCCATCCGCAGCGCGTCGCGCAGTCGAGCCGCTTTACCTTCCTCCAGACCGTCGAACCACTCGCGCAGTAGGCGGCCTTGCATTGGCCTGGCCATTGCTGCAGCGTAGGCCGTCTCCGGCGCGACGCTGGCGACGCTGACCTGTACCGGCAGCAGGCCACGGAACAGATCGTGCTGCCACTCCACCTCGGACGCCACCAGCCCGGACAGCTCACCCTCCAGCGTGATCCGCGCCTGCTCGTAGGCCGCGCGATTGAGCTGGCGGACTGAGCGCAATATCGCGTCCAGCCGCTGGACTGTGAACGTGTCCGCGTCCAGATCGGCCAACGCCAGTTGCAGCCGGGCGAACAAGTCAGCATCCGCCCGGTTGAGCAGCGCCATGATCTTGCGGACGACGTGCGAGCTGTAGCGGCCCAGGTCGATCTGATGCGCGATCAACTGCAGCAGCTGCAGCTCATTGGCCGTCGCCATTACATCGCCCCCAGCGGCGGCTGGCCGGCGCGGCGCTCCAGCTCATCCGCCCAGGTCAGCGACTCGGAAATCAGCCCGCGGCGCTTGGCCTCGCTGAACATCGTTTCCGGAGAAAGCCCCATCTTGACCAGCACATCCATGGATGCGGACGGGTCAAAATCGGCGTCAATGTTGCCGCTGATCTCCACCTCGCCGCCATTGTCGCCCAGGCCCATCCACATGGCGGTGTAGTCGAGCGCCTTGGCTATCGAGTCCTCCAGCGCGTTTGCCATGGCTCGCAGCTGGCTGATTTCCTTCAGCGACTCCCCGCGCGCCTGGCTGTCGGTCATCGCCAGCACCGAGCGGGTGAGCAACTTGGCGCCGGCAACTTTCATCTGCTCCTCTAGGTCGGCCAGCGACTCCTTGCCGGCGGTGATGGCCGCGCCGGTATGCTCGACGTACTTCATGTCGCCGTTCAGCGGCAGGTCGATCAGGCTCTTACCGATCTGCATGTCGTCGCGCTTGCGGCCCTCTTGGTCGTACTGCGGCTCCGCGCCAATGCGCGCCAGGATCGGAACGCGCGCCGTGTGCAGGATCGTGTCCTGATCGGACTGCGACAGCCAGTGCTTGACGTTCAGGTGCGCCAGCTCCAGCAGCGGTGGCTTGCCGGTCAAGAAGCCCGTACGCTTGGCGTACAACGGGATCAACGGGATATCCTTCAGCGGCCCGCTGCCGGCGGTCATCTCGAACTCGTCGTGCTGAGACCAGCCGGCATCCGTCTCTCGGTACAGCCGACAGCGGCCAGGCTCCAGCACCACGATTTGTTTGACGGCCTTCACCCCGAACTCGCCGTCTGGTTCCTCGATCTGCTCGAGGTAGCGGAACTGGACCAGGCGTTCGCTACCGCCTGACTTGTCGGTTTTCCAGCCCAGGACAGATTTGGGCGAGATGTGGCACCAGTACGGGCGCGCGCCGGCGGCTTTCTCGTCCGCCATCGTGCGGGCGCCCTCGACGCGAGGGTAGTTAACCAGCAGGTAGGACACGCCGCGCTGCAGCGCCTCGCCGAACCAGGCGGCGGCGAACACGTCGAGGCTGCGGCCCTCTCGATCCACATTCAGCAGTACCTCTTCCTCGATCCGCTTCGGCACGTCCTTGCGGCTGATCTGGTCGCCGAAAACGCGGCCAATCATCTGCTCCACGGTCTCCGACAGCGCCGGGTAGAGCGTGGCGGTTTTCAGGCGCGAGTCGTACTCCTGCCTGTCCTCCAGAGGCCAGCGCGGCATGAATTTCTCGCCGGCGGCGCGCATGGCTTTCGTGCCGCCCATCAGCGCGTCGATGATCGGCCAGTCCTCGGCCATAGCCTTGATGGCCGGCGATTGGGTGCTGACGTCGGACATGCTGCCTCCTGCGGGTAGTAAAAAGCCCGCTCGACGGCGGGCTACATGTTGAGTTTGGATTGGGTGGCAGTGCGCTTAGCGATCGGCCACAGCCTGACAATGGGATAAGTCCCGGCGTCGTTGACGTGATCGACGCCGCTGGACTTGTCCGGCTCGCCGTTCGGGCCATAGGCCTGCTGCTCCAGCCCCTCCGTGAATTTCGGGCAGCGGCGGGTGTTGACCTTCATCCGCCGCGCACCCTCCGCGTTCAGCAGCATGGCGTTCGTCGACAGGACGCGGTCTTTCACCAGCGGATTCGATCCGGTAACGCTCAGGGCGAATCCGGCCTGCCGCAGTATCGACAGGTCGGACTCACTGGCGCTCTTGCTGCTCGTGTTCTGGCCGCTGGCGTCTGGGTAGATCGTGATGGCGTGGCCGGTGCGCCTCCAGCGCTCGCTGATCATGCGCGCCATCTCCGGCGTATCCCGCACGTCCACCAGCTCATCTACCGCGATAGGGCAGCCGTCGCGGATGACATAGACGACTGCGGCCATTTTCAGGACGTTGAAGTCCATGCCGATGTGAAGTGGCTCGCCGACCATCATCTCGGCGTCGGAGTGGTTCAGCCGCCGGTCGAAACACGGGTAGACGCTGCCGCTGGTCAGGTTGCAGAACTGGCCCTTGAGGTAAGCCAGAATCAGCTGCGGCGGGTAGGACTGAATCAGCGACGGGATGTAGTCGTCGGGCAGATTGGCCTCGTTATCGAATGTCGAGGCCTGAATCAGCCCGTATAGCGTGGCTAGCTCAGGCTTTTCCGCCACCTGCTTCACGAACTGTTCGTAGACGAACTTGAAGCCCTCGGGCGTCGTCGTCACGTCCACGCCGTTCTTGAGGTTGTCCACCTTGTAGCGCATCCGGGCGATGATCTTGCGCCACGCCGCCCGCGCCTTCTCGGCCTTCATCACGTCCAACTCGTCGCAGAGCGCCTTGCCGATCTTGAAGCCAACGATTGTTTCCGGCTTCTCCATCGACCTGCAGATGGTCGTGCCGCGGAACTTGTGTCCCTCGTAAACGTGAACTTCCTTGTTCGACTCGTTGATCTCGACGCGCAAGCCCCAGTCGAATGCCACTTCCTCGACAGTCGGGTAGAAGATGTCGCGGATCTGCGGGTAGGTCGGCGCGAAATACCCGGCGTTTATCCGGGGATATTCCCAGAAGTGCTGCATCAGGCCGCCGCATCCAACCCAAGTCTTGCCCGAGCCGAAGCCGGCAACGTAGGCGCGGAATTTGTTGGGCATCGCCAGAAATTGCGATTGTGGAACATTAAGGCTCGGCATCGTCGCTGCGCTTTCTGGCGTCCTTCACCTCTACCACGATCTGAACCGGCGTCGGCGCTTCGTCGTTCGGGTCTGCCAGCTCCTTGCGCCGTTTCTCGATCTCCAGCCGCTTGATATCGTCGTCCAGATCCCGGCCGGCGGCGCGCATCAGCTCGGCGCGGGTCTTTTCCAGCGACTCGATGCGCCCGGTCAGCCTGTCTATCAGCGACGTGTAGTCGCGGACCTTGCTTGTCGTCGTTGTCCGGGTTGCACCCTCTTTTGCGCCCTCGAAAAACGCCGGCTCAATCTTCTCGCTCTCCAGCTCCAGCGTGTCGGCACGCTCCTGCTCCTGTTTCAGCGCACGCGCCAGGCGGATGCGAGTGAGCCGCAGCTCCTCATCCACGCTGCCCAGCTCCAGCGCAGCGGCCTCAGCCTGCTCCTCCGGTGTCATGTATTTGCTGTAGATGCTGCCTGGCGTGACGTGGTTTTTGTGTCCGACCGGACCGGTTGACCTGCCGCCATGCATCCTGCAGCGACCGTTTTTCATTGCAGCGCCCGCGCACGGTTTCCCGCTGCGGGTTTTGGCTCCGCAGTGGGCCATGGTTCACCTCGTTGTGTCTGTTACAGTGATATCGAGCTAACCATCCCGCCGCTGTGCACATCCATGGTGATCGCCACCTCCACGGCTCGGGGCGCATCGACGCCGGCTCGCATGGCAGCCAGCGCAGGGAGCTTGCCCGAGCCGATGGCAATCGGACCAGGCCAGATTTCCGGCGTCAGGCAATCGGCCGTCACGGTGCGCGCTGTCTCTCCATCCCAGATCAGAGCGCACCAGTCGCGGGATGCGTCAGGATGGCCTTCTCCTCTCAGCCAGGACAGCACTGCACTTCCCGCCGTGGCCTCGCCGCTGATCCCGACAATCGCCGGACGCTGGCTCCAGCGGTTGGTTTCGATGCGATGCAGTTTCACCGCTTCGTCGGTGATGATGATGTTGTCCGCCGTGGAGCGGCCGTCCGCAGCCATGGTCTTGCCGTCGAATGCGATGGTGGTCATGATTTCCCCCAGCCCAAAAACAGAAACGCCCCATTGCTGAGGCGATTTTGTGTTGCGGCTGTTGCGCAAATGCAAAACGGAACATTATTCCGTTGAATTGCGTGTTTTCCACATTGAATTAGGAACATTGATCCTATATAGTGAACTCATAAGCCGCTCACATCGAGAAGGCGAACCCCGGAGAACCGCCATGAACACCAAGCAAATCATGATCGAAGCCTGGAAGACCGCTCGCGCAGCCGCCGCCAATTTCGGAGGCCGCGCAGTCGAGTACATAAGCGAGTCCCTGCGCATGGCCTGGGCAGCTGCGAAAATGTCTGTTGAGGCGCTGGTTAAGCTGGGCGGCAAGCTCTGGGAGAAGGCCGACATGCGTCGCGTGTACTTCAACGACCTGGAGGAGCTGTTCTGCGCCGCAACCGGCCTGCGCGTGAGCTACTACAAAACCGGCAACATCAGCAGCGCCAGCATCAACGGCCAATCCATCAGCAACTGCGAGGCACGCCGCATGTTGCGCGATATCTGCGGCACCTCCAAACTGTGGTTTGATGCCGCTGACGGCAAGTTCCACTCCCGCGACATGGGCCGCGACGCCCTGGTTACCATCGCCAACTACCTGCGCGCCAGCGTGTGAGGCCGTCATGAAACCGAACAACATCCTGATCCACCACGCCAGCCACGGCGGCGGGGCGACGATCATCCAGCCGCGTTATAATTATTCACCATGCGGGCGCCGGCTGGTGATCCACCACCCCGCCAACGGGATCGATCATGATGGCGTTGAGCAGGCTGTCATTACCCTATGGGCGCGCTACCGCCAATATCTGCCACTGCAGGACAACACCCGACTGTTTGACGGCCTGCTGGCCAAATGCCCCGCCCTGTTTGACCAAACCTGCCGGCGCGCGCCGGTTGCAACAGTTGCGGTCGTCCGCCGGAGGCGGCCCATTATCTCGGCCCCGGATGGCTGGATCGAGTCCATCAACGACACATTAGACTAGGACTATTTAGTGACCCCGAACGCAGCAAACTACAACCCAGCGCACGAATACGCCCTGCAACTCATCGAGCGCATCACCAGCACCGGCAAATCTCAGAAATGGATTGCTGATCGCCTGGGCGTAACCGACCGTCGAATCAGGTACATAGTCGCGGGCCGGCGCATCGTCAATGGCGCACCACAGGATGTCCGGCTGAGCTACTGCGAGCAGTTTGCGCTGGAGTGCCTGATTGCTGCCATCGAGGCCGCGCAACAGCTGTAATGCGCATGGGGTTAATCCCGCACCACCTGGCAGCATCCTGATACAATCCATACCATTGACATGATTGGAGATCGGGATGCCGCTCCGTGCTATCTATATCGTTGCGCTGCTGGTAGGGCTGCCGACTGTGGCCGGCATACTACTGACCAATGCTGCAGCAGATGCGGCAGCCATCAAATGCGCCGAGAGGGGTTATTTCGTCCGCGATGGCAGATGCCCTGCCCCAGACCCGCGCGGCAGCTAGTCAACCATGCCCACGCAGATTGATTTCCTGTCCCCGATCAAGCAGGCCATCGCACAGTTGCATGGATTCCTGGTAGTACTCCTACTCGCCGGCGCCGTGACGGTCCTGGCTGCCGTTGCCACCAATCTCTATCTGACGCTCTACACGGGCATGTCGCGGCGAGAGCGCAAGCGGTATTGCCGGATCGCCGGGCAGGTCGCTGGGACCATCGCCCTGCTACTCGGCGCTATGTCACTGATGCGCTGACGACATCTCGGCCTGGCCCGTCGGCACGATCTCTACGTCCATGCACTCCGTCGCAATGGCCACAGCGCGCCGCCGGATCGCCTCCATCCGGTGCGGGCTGATCGACTGGCCGGCGTACTCGGCCACCAGGGCGTTGATCCGCTCCTCTGCGGCCACACCGTCGAACTGAACGCGGGCGGTGATGGGCTGGGTCATGGCTATCTCTCGATCATGTTGGCGAGCGCGCGCCGGGTGAATGTGACGATCTGGTTGTTGCTGTAGAGCCGCACTGTGATTTCGTGGCCGCGGTGTGCGACAACTCGACAGCGCGTGCCGGTGATCAGCACCAGCTCAGCGCCACGGCCCCAGGGCGCAGCCTCGTAGACGATGGTTGTGTGGTGTAGCCGCATGCGGGCCTCGGGAATGAAAAAGCCCCGCGGAGTGCGGGGCGTTAGGTAAAAACCACAATGGGTAATTATTCTGCATTTTCTTGTTGACCATTTTTATCAACAAGCCTATATTGAACTCATGGACGGCAAGCAACGCAGTCCGCCGCCGGGGCGGCTCCCCGATTCCTGACTAGGAGCAACATCATGAAAAACATCACCATCACCTACATCATCGGCACCGACAACATTGGCCAAGGCTCGTTTGGCGCTGGCGCAGAACAAGACCCGGCTGTCGAGAACTACCGCGTTGAGGTGCAAGAGCGCCTGGCGGCCGCATACCCTGAAGTAAAATACATCGATGTCGTGATTGAAAACGGCGGCAGCAAGGCCCGCGTGGAAGGCCTCGATATCGATGACTACGAGCGCGAGGACTCGATGCTCGAAGAGATCAAGGCAATCGCGAATGATGTCTGGGATCGAGGCGAATGGCACAACGCCTAAAACAAGGGAGCCCCGGTCCAGCCGGGGTTTTTCACATCATGGACGAGATACCCATCCACCTGTTTGTCCCCAGGGCCGCTAAGAGCCGCTGGGTCTGGGCCAGCCGCGCGGCTGGCATGAAACTATCTGACTGGCTGTCTCAGGCAGCGGAGGCGCATATGCAACAGCAATTGGCCAGAGTGGCCATCCCCGACAACGTCGATTTCTCCGATCTGCGCCTAGCGCGCGATAGTGATGGTCACGTCAGTTTCGATTGGCCGACAATCGAGCGGGTATGCGTAGCCAGTCGTATGCCTGTTGAGGTGTTGCGCAATGGTCCAGAGGACAATGTGGCAGCGCTCATTGTCGCGTGGTATCAGGCCCACCTGAAAAACGGCGGCGCACGTGATGCTGTGGCCGATGATCTGATTTCCGAGGCCATGGCTGAGGATGATGCCGGCCAATCGTTTAGCCACGCGCCAGGCCGAGGGTAGTCATGACCCCTGCTCAATTCGACATCATCGCCGGCCCGGACGTTCTCGGACTGTCCGGCAAGGCCGCCGAGGCCGCGCGCCTGGCGATCCTCGGCGGGGTGAATATGCGCGAGGCGGCTGCGGCTGTCGGCCTAACCGGGCCGGCGGCAGTGTCCCGAGCAGTGTCTCGCGTCCGGGCTGCGTATGAGGCACTTTTACCCCTCCTAGCATGCTCTGATGCCGCCGCCGATTGACCTGTCCGGCCGTCGCTTCGGCCGGCTGACCGTTATCGTCCGCCTGCATAAGCTCTACAAGGGGTACATGTGGCGATGCCAATGCGACTGCGGGCGTTTCGAGGACATCCAGCAGTGGCGGCTGCCCTATTGCAAGAGCAACGCTGGGCGCCGCGACGCGGCGTACGAGTGCGCCACATGCCGACACACCCGTGTTTGCATAGTCTGCCACTCTCCATTCGTTTGGGTTCACGCTCGCCTCTGCTGCAGCGAAACCTGCCAAGCCGCTCATGACCGGCGGTTGTGGCTAGAGGACTATCACCGCCGACTACTACGCGATCCAGACTACAACCGGCGCCGCGCGGCGGAGATGCGCGAGTTGTATCGGACATGCCCGGCCTACGTCTCGTACAACCGCAGAGTCAAGCAGGCATGGCGCGAACGTCTACATGCCGACCCGGCAGCCCACCTGCAATACAAACTACGCAATCGCGAGGCCTGGAGGCTATCAAAAAAGCGGACCAGCGAGGCTATGACAGAATAGGTGCCGGTTTTGCGGGGCGCTCACGCGGGAGGGCCGGCGTCCGTGTTGCCAGGTTTAGCCGCTACTGGTGGTTACGGTGTCGGCGGCGATGGCCTGGCTGTATTTTTGAAATTTCTTCGAATGGTGGGAAGCATGAGCGACCAAGATAATGACGGCCTTGCCCCCCTTTATTTGGATGCACTGAAGGGGCGCCTCGACAGGCTGAGCAAAAAAGATGCAGAGCTGTTTAAGTTACGCTTCATTGATGATTTTCCTTACTCGATGATCGCCAGTCATCTTGAAATCAGCGAAGCGCTGGCACGAAAGCGCGTTCAACTCCTTTGGGCAAAACTAAAGTTGCCCCAGAACGACTAGCCAACCAAAACAAAAGCCCCGCGGCGAAACCGTGGGGCTTATTCATTTCCGCCGGACGTGACAAACCACCCGCAAGAGTGGCATCTCAAACCGTTCGACGGTCAATCAAGTTGTAAATGTGATGTTATATCGTCTCATATTACACGTCAAGTTCTCATATTTCGCTTGGCGCGATTCCAGACCTCTTGTGTCAGCTTCGCCACAATTGCGTCGTACCGTGCGGCGTGCATGCCCAACCGGTCGCGCTTGAATCGGAGATCAGGCAGCTTGAACGTGCCGGCGGCGTCGACCTTGCCGCGGTAGTGGTTCAGCAGGATGTCGCGCTCGTTCACGCTGCAGCCATTCGTCACCCTGGCCCGGCCGCCACCCATCGACCCCCGCATCGTGCCGTAGCTGATGGCGCGCTCCACAGCCAGCACCAGGCGCAGGTCCAGCACCTCGCTGGCGCCCTTGAGATATCGGCAGGCCTCGCACGGGTTGTCGTCCTCGAAACAGGCCGGGCAACGGTTCGTGCGGAACTTGCCTTCCAGCCCTGGCGAGCGGTCCTTGCCGTTTCCCTGGCGCTGCCACTTCCCCCACTGCTCCAGCGCGATTATCGCCTTCAGCTTGTCGTCGTTTTCCAGTTCGTTCATCACCATTGCACTGCCCCTTGCCTCAAAATTCTTCCACCGCCCAGCCGCCGCCATCTTTCTTGGAGCGGGCTTTGATTGCCACAAACTTGAACGGGTACATGTCCGCTGCGATCTTGATCTTGGCGCGCGCGTCGTCTTGCCAGAAGCCCTTGACCTCATGCGCCTCCATCTCTCCGCTGGCCAACATCACCGCGAAATCCGGCGTGTAAAACGTACTATCCGCCAGCCGGAACTTCAGCCCCTCGAACTTGAACCAGGCCACCCGCCCGGCGACCTTCTGCGCCTCCAGGTGCTGGGCATATGCCGCCTCGGTCTTGTTCATTGCGCCGGTCTTCAGCCGGCCCAGGGCTTGGATGCTCTGCCTCACGCTGCAGCCCTCCATCCTGGAAGACTCCGATATTCAACCGGTCGCCCCTCCTGCGCAGCGCGGTCAATTCCGTACACCATGCCGCTTGATATGCCGAGGTCGGCATACACGACGGTTTTATCAGCCAGCCGACCCCATGCGAGACCAGCCTCGATACCAAGTCTCCTTTCGTCCAGTTTCGCGTCATCCAGCACGCCGGCTTGCGCGTATAGCGCATGACTCGCGAACGGAGCTTCGCCGCGCAGGAGGCAATCTCGCATGGCCTCGCTCAGGTAGCGCAGATTGCGCTCGACGTCGCCCGCATATGGTGATTCAACAATGACTAGCCTCACGCCGCCGCCCTCCACTTCCCATTGACCACATGCAGCAGGCTGCGCTTGCCCGATGTGTACTGGACGCAATGCGTGTGCCGCCAGCCAGACAGCCCGGTGTTGTACCCCATCTGCAGCAGCGAGGACGTGCCGACCTGATAGACGCCGTCGGCGATGCCCGGCGTGTGCGAATGGCCAATCACCAGCTTGGCGCCGGCCTTGGTCATACCGTGCAGGCTGCCGCGCGCGCCGTTGATGCCCTTGTCGCCGTGCTGGCCGTATTCCACGCCATCGACCATGAACGACTCATTGCGCCGCAGGAATCGGATGTTGCTGCTGTCGGGCAGCAGCTTGCGGACCCAGTATTCCAGCGGGTCAAGCTCGCCCCCGGCCGCCATGGCGTTGAGCATGGCCAGCTTGGTTTCGTGGTACACGATGGCGTTTTGCACGTCCTGGGCGTTCTGGTGGTTTTCGAGCCAGCGGTAGATGTGTTCGTTGTGGTTGGACGCCGCCAGCACCACCTGGGCGCCAGTGGCGGCGATACGGCCCAGCAGATCCGCTGTGGTGCACAGCTCGCCATAGACATCATCGTTGCCGGCGCGACGCAGGCGGAATCGGTCGAAATAGTCGTTGTGGTGGCCGGCGCTTTGGAAATCCAGGACGTCATGCAGGACGATGGTTTCTGGCCGCAGCACGCTGACGATGCTGTCCGGGCCGAAAACAGTCGCCTCCATCACCTGCCGGTCGTGTCGATCGCCGTGCAGGTCGCCCAGGGCCAGCACCTTGGCGCGATGGCTGGCCCGCTTGGCATTGCTGGCGCTGTATTTCTTGTCTAGGTCACAGAACGAGCCGTCTTTGGCGGCGTTCAGGTGGCGGAAATGGGCGGTGCGGCCGTCCCACTCCACCACAACGGCGCCCTGCACTTGGTGGAACTCGCCCTTCTTGCCGGCTTTGCTCTTGCTGTAGACCGGTTCGGTGACGGCGCCGGTGGTCATCACCAGCTTGGCGGCGCGGCCGATGGCAACCGGCACGCTTTCCAGCGCGATCTTGGGGTGAGCGAAGATGCCGTGACTTTCGCCGCTCATCGTGTGCAGGCCGGACAACGGGCGAACCGCGGTCGGCTGGGTCGGCACATCGGCCAGCAGCAGGACGCCGGGGCATAGCTCCAGCCGGTCGGCGGTCATGTACCGGGCCAGCTCCGGCGCAAACCACTCATGAGGTTTTTCGAGGTTGCTGGTCGGGTTGCGGTATGCCACCGGCACGACGATCAGCCTCGCGCCGTTCTCGCGGCAATATTGCTGCAGCGACTTCAGGAACGAGGCGTGAACCGGCGAGCCCGACACGGCGCAGGTGACGACGAATTTGTTGCCGTCCGCCGGCTTGGCCACAGTCGCCGCCTGGGCGGCGCGGGCGCGGAACGTCCGGCCACAAGCCTTGCACATGTAGCGCTGCGCCGCCGCGGAGTGAACACCATGCGGGCCGGCGTCGTTGCAATTCGGGCAATTAAGCTTCATTCATTTCCCTTTCGTCCATCAGCCTTGCTGCTTCTGCTTTCGCCCCGTCCGAGGTCTTGTATTGGCCCAGGTACTGCGGCCAGCGCCACAGCTCGTAAAACGGCGGATCGGCCAGGGCGTAGCGGAAAATCCGCCAGTCGCCGCATGCCAGGCATTCGCCCTGCCGCTCCCACCTCATGCAGCCCCCTTTATCACGATCAATCCCTTGGCCATCAGCCGGCGCCAGGTACGCACCATCCCGCGGCGCATATAGAAATCCTTCTCGCCCGGCTGCCAGGCGTGCGGTGCGCGGCCGTCGATGGCGTCATGGCAGGCGCTGCAGCCGTAGCAGCTGGAAACATCGTCAGCCTTGCGCGCCATGCCGTGGCTTTCGTCCGGCAGATGGCACAGGACCGTGGTGTCGGTGCGGCCGTTGCAGATACCGGCGATCTGCAGGGTGCAGGCCTCGCCCGCGGCGCTGTCGCGGATGGCCTTGCTGGCGATGCGCCCAGTGTCGCGCCGGCCAGTGCCGGGCGTGGAGCCGGGGCGCGGCACAACTTTTGATGGGGTTGCAGTGCTCATAGCCCTCTCCCGTGTACGAGGCCCAGCGCCCAGGCGCCGGCCAGGGTTATGGCCGCAGTCAGCAGCACTACGGCCACCGCTTGCTGATGCTCTGTCATGCCGCCTTCCTCCCATACGCTGCGCCCAGCCCGAATTTCACACCCTTCTCCGCGCCGAACGCATGGATTAACTCCAGCAGCTCACCCATCTCCCGGACGCTCATGTCGCTGGTGCGCTGCCCGAGGATCGCGAACCCGCTGCCGTCGATGTTCGGCACCACCTTGGTCCGGCGCAGACTGGCGGTCAGCAGGTCTTTCCATTCCTCCGCCGTCAGCTTGTTGCCATACCAGTCCAGTTGCTCGCTGATGTCCGTCAGCGCGGCCCACATGGCAGCGTTCTGGCTCAGGTTGCGCCGACTGGCGGTCTGGATCGTTACCTTCAGGCCCCTGCCGTCGGAAGCCTCATTCAGCATCTGGCACGCCAGCTGATATGCGCGGGCCATGAGCGGCCGGAGCTCGGCGCCGGTCTGGATGGTGAGCGTTTCCCGGCTCATGCGGCCTCCATTGCGCGGTAATCATCCCAATCGAAGACCAACACCTCGCACCCATCCTCGCGCAGCCGACTGTACAGCCGCGGCCCGATGCTGGCGGCCACGCCATCGCGATCCAGGTTGCTCAGGAAGATAGTCGGACGGCGCGCCTCGTAGCGGCCATTCACAACGGCGAACAGTGAGCGAGCTTCGGTATCGGTGCCCGACTGCACGCCGACTTCGTCGATAATCAGCAGGTCCGGGTCTGTGTAGAGGCGGATCGTCTTGCTCTCCGACATGGCCGCGTCGAAACTCTTGGCCTCGCGGATGCGCCGCGCCATTTCGTCCAGCGTCGTGAAAACCGCCGTGCACTGGTGGCGATGCATGATGCGAAGTGCAATGCCGCAGGCCAGGTGCGTTTTGCCGGTCCCAAACTCGCCAAGGAAGATCGCGCAGCGGCCAGAATGGCCATGCTCAAACTCAGCGGCATAGGCTTTGGCAAACTCCAGGGCTATGCGCTGGCCGTCATTCGCTGCGCGGTAGTTCTGCAGGGTGCGATCCTGGAACCGCAGCGGGATGCCCGAGTTTCCGCACAGGGTCAGCCAGCCAGCGCGCTGGCGCTCGGCAGCCTGGGCCTTCTCACGGGCCTGCTGCTCAGCGTCGGCCAGGTCTTTCGCCTCCTGAGCGCAGGTTGGGCAGCGCGTCCAGACGCGGCCTATCGGATTGCGTGCGGTGAACTGGCCGTGCCGCTCGCAGGTTTCTGCGCGCTCCCGCGGAGTGGCCGGCACGATTTCGGCCAGCAGTGCGCCAATGGGTTTGAGCTCGTCCATCACAGCCTCCCGCTCTTGCCGTAGTCTTTGGGGGTTTGGTTGATGCGCGGCGCCGGCGGCGTGCGGTCAGGGTCGCGCTGCAGCCATTCGGCCTTGAAGCCTCGCCAGCCTCGCTCTGCGACAATCTGGATGGCCTGGGCCAGCGTCAGCTTCGCCTTGGCGGCCTCGCGCTCGATGTTCTCAAGGGCCGTGACGGTCAGCGGAGCGCGCTGGGCTTTGCGGACAGCCAGGAAGTCGGCGGCGTGCTGGGGATGAACTCCCTTTGCTTTCAGGTCTCTGGCAGTGATGGTCTTGGATTTGGCGTCGCTGGCGTCAGCCGGCGGCGTATTGCTTTTGTCTTTCTCTAACTCTGTATCTGAATCTAAATCTGAATCTAAATCTAGGCCGTTACTGAAACGTTTCGCGCCCGTTTCATCCGTTTCATCACCTGTTTCAGCCTGTTTTTTCTGTCTCTCGCGGAAGGCTTTCACCCGATCGGTGGATTTGTCGGAGGGGAATTGCCGGCCCTCCCAGCCAAGGGGCTGGAGCGTGTCGCGGTCAATTAACTCAACCTCTGCAAGGCGGCGCGCCACCTCTTCGACCTCGCGCACGGACAGACCCAACTTTACCGCAACGCGGCGCTGCTTCAGGTCAGCAGAGCATGCGTCATCGAGCAAACCGGAGCCCTTCAGGCACAAGAGTGCGACGTAGTGCCAGCGATCCTCGAATGCCAGCAGTCGCAGTTTTTCGTCGTCCACCATCTCGGTATAGAGACGCAGCCAAGGCAAGTTTTTGGCGCTCATTTCCGCTTGCCTCCTTCGGTATTCGTTGCCATAATTTCTCCAATTCAGTTGAACCCACCCGAGGCCCGGCCAGGCCGTTGACGGTGGGTTTTTCTTTTCCTGCATGACTGCGAAGCGCAGCCTCTGATATGCTTAAATCCCATTTGCATGCAGGGGCTGTATGAAGACCTATATCAACAAAATCAGATACGACCACTCGAACGGATATGCCGCAGTGGAGTTAATGATTCCTGCCGATAACGACGAGCTCGGATCGGTGGTCACCATTGATGTAGAAATCCCCATCCACATGGCGGTGTAGTCGAGCTACGGCGTCCTCATGGAGATGGCTATCCGCGAGGCGTGTCGTCACCACGCTTGGCTCGATAAAGCACTCCGCCCGGCCTGAGTTCGTTCGCTATCGCGGCCTTGATCGCTTGCGGCAGCTGCGCGATCAGTTCGCAAAGCTGCTGCTGCATCGCCCCCAGGTCCGCCCGCAGCCCAGCCACTACGCCATTCAGCGCACTGATCTGCTGCTGCAACTGTTCGACGCTCATCACTCCCCTCCCTTGATCTCGTGCGCCCGGCCGCCGGCGCCCGGCACCTTGTACGCGCTCAACTTGCACTGCCCGTTCTCGCCTGGCTTGTAGACCACCAGCACGGCCGGGAACGGCGCCTTAGCCTTTGCCCCATCGAACCGCAGCCGCTTGTCCAGCGCGCGGATCTCCGCGGCTTTCAGCGCGTGGCGGTGGAACCAGCGGGTATCCGTCCGCGCCGGCACCAGGCAGACCACCAGCGCGCCGTCGATGCTTGATCGGTACGCCTTGGCCATCCACAGCTTGATTTGGTGGCCGAACGGCGGATTCATCCAGACGACGTCCTGGCTCCAGTCCTGAGCGAGCCCATCCTGTTCCCGCGTGAAAAACCGCTCGCACTTGGCGTTCTCCGCCGTGGCGCAGACGTCCAGCGTGAACCCAAACTCCGCGTGCAGCTGGTCGAACAGCTCCTGCGGCGTCGGCCACTCGTCCGTCTTACTGCTGAAGTGCACCTGCTCGCTCAGATCCGCCATCAGGCGGCCTCCGCGAACGCATAGCCGTTGGCGGCAGCGTGAGGCAGGTATGGGACCAGGCGCTTGTCACCAGTGACCTCGAACAGCCTGGCGCGCTCCGCAACAGAAAATCGCGCCGGACAGTGCGAAACTTTGTCCCGATTGACCTTCCGCCTCAGTGAGTTGGGGTTGATGCCCAGCTCTTCAGCCAAGTGCCTCAGTTTCAATCCGGTCCTTTCCTTCCAGTCGGCAACGACTTGGTAGATAACCACATCGATCTCGGAAAACATGGTTCGCAACAATTCCTTGAAAAGTGATCATTTTCAAAGGTTTAGCGCTTTGCCATACTTCACTCAGCACCAAGCCAGACCCGCTGCAGCGTCTCGACCGGCTGCCACCTTGGAGCGCGACGCGGGAGTTCTTTGACAACTAGGCCATCTCCACATCAGAGCCATACCGACGAAAGGATAACCCTGTGGGTTACCATAATGCAAGCATCAATGCAATAAATGAACCTTTTAGGCGTCTACCCCCATGGGTAAGCTATGACTACCATTCGGGCATGAGCATTGATATCTTCCAGATCCGACTCAATAACCTTCTGCCCTTTTTGGAAAAGAGGGGGGAGACGGCGCGCCTTGCTAAGTTGATTAAGGTTGAGCCGAACTACATCAGTCGGATCAAGGCCGGTAAGAAACGCATTGGCGGAGGTGTCGCCAGGCGGCTTGAAGATGCACTCGGCCAGGAATACGGCTGGATGGACAGGAGCCACGACAGTGAACATGCGCCGGCGCCGGAGCAGGTCGTGATTACCGCGCAGTCTGAAGAAGAGCTCGTGAAGCTCCTGCGCGAAAAGGGCGAAGCCTACGCGTTCGAACTGCTCCGCAAGGCCTTCATGGAGCAGGAAAACAAAAAGGGCGACTGATGTCGCCCCACTCTACCCTCTAGGCCGCAAACCTGGCCTGGGTCAAATCTAGACTACTCACATCCCCGTACCGCACGAACTCTAGCGTGCCGTCCGTATAGCGCCTGAGCGCCACCTCGGCGACTACCGGCCCGCGCGCGTCGAAACCAGCTCTGTGATGATGACAGTTTGCTGCATGCACGCATGGCGCATGAGCGGTATTGCAATTGCTCTGCATTCCTAACTCCGTTTCAGGTGCTCAATCGTAGCCGTCTGTCATATGTCATTACTGACATCTTCTTGTTTTGTGGCCATATTGTCCCACCTGACATCTGTCAGGTCATTACGAGAAATCGTAAGAAAAACTGTACATAGTAAAAATACGTATTTACAAACAATCAGTTTAAAATCTATGCATTATTCGCATGCGCCGATCTTGTACATCAGTTGCTCTACAGTGGCCGCCTCGTATGTGTCCATAAGCCTGCCGATGTGATAATCAACGGTGAAGACACTCTTGCCTAAAGCTGATGCAACCTCAGCCCTTTTAAAGCCTTGCTTACAATACAGATCGATAACAGTTTGTTGAATCTTGCTAGTTTTCGCAATCCGCGCGTTTGAGGCAAAAACTCTATGCGCGACTTCGGCCAGATCGGGGAGCAGCATTTCGAGCAGATCACGCAGCGCACGGTCCGCTTCGACATGCCGACCGACGATTGAGAGCACATAACGAACACCGCCACCCTTGTCTGCGATGTAGGTCAGGCCATGCGTCAGTCCATACCGCGAACTGTCCGCGACAAACTTTCTCTGCGCCTGGGTCAGCCCTGGGGCGTACAACTTTTCCGACCAAACAGCCGGCTCACCAGCAGTCGCGCGCGCAACTGGATCTATCTTTCCATAGCCCTGCTCCACATACCGCCGCAGCCATTCCTCGGACCAGCCGTGGTTGATGTACAGCGACGGTACCTTGGTTCCGTAGAACGTCGCCAGCAGCGTTGGTGCGCCGCCTGCAATGGTGCAGATCAACGCCAGAGCAGCATCCAGATCATCGCGCGTTCTGGCGCGCACAAGCATGCTGCGCAGCGCTGCCGCGGCGCAGATGGCTGCATTGATTCTGTTGTTGGATATCGCCGCCACTTCCGGCAGCTGGTCGATAGCTGTCGTCATAAGCCCTCCTCGTCTATTCAAGGTAGGACATTTCAACGACGCAGAAAACCGCGCCGCCGATTTCTCAGCGTGCGGTGGTCAGCAGCAGCTGCACCAAACGCCAGACCTCGTCTGGCCCTTTGCTCAGCATCTGCTCAGCTACATCCTCCAGCGAGTCTGCGGAGACGTAAGGGGCCTCCGTGCTCGCCAGGGGCGTCTTGCGCCCCTTCCCCGTCTCCAGCCACGTCAGCGAAACCCCCAGCGCCTTGGCGATGCCCGGCAGCTTGGTAGACTCGTGATTGCGCCCATTTTCCAGGTCGGCAACTATCGACCGACTGCAACCGGCCCGCCGGCCAAGATCTTCTTGGCGCCAGCCGCGGCGCATGCGCTCGGCCCTGATTCGATCACCTCTTACATTCATGCCGCATTGTCGATTACGGCAGAGATGTCATGGCACCATTCAAAGATGGCATTACGTCAAAATCGAACGCAAAAAAGCCCGCGTGTGCGGGCTGATCTGCGGGCGCCAAGTGTTTTTATCTGAACGAGTGGGCTCAGCCTAGCGCCTAGTATGAGTGTTGCCTGATACCGATATGCTGGTCAATGCAAAACTACCTGTGACGAGCCTTGAGCCCATCCAGTGCTGACTTCAGCCTTGCTTTTTGCTCGGGACTCCAATCTTGATACATGGCATCGTACGGAGCGGAGATCTGGGCGGCTCCAGAGGCCAATGCACCCTTGAGATTTGCCACATCGGCATCGTTGGCTGCAGCTTTTTCGAATTCGATAGGTTGTGGGTTGGCGATATACATAACAAACCCTTTCTTTACAAGGCTTTCTACAACATCTTCAAGATTGGCAACGTTTTCGACGTTGTGCCTGCCGGAAGGCAAATCCGCCGATTTTACGTTCCCTCCACTACATGGGTCTAGAACTTTGGCCGATTCAACGGCTTTAGTTGCAGATTTGTTCATTTTCCAACACTCGTATGCATTCAATGCACCAGACCCAGCGAACTTCGACCCATCTTCATGGTTAATGTCCTGATTTTCTACGATTGACAACTGCCCATCCCGCTCAACAAGACAAATTGAAATACTAATCCCGTTGTAGTACACGTCAGGCGGCGCTGTTGACATGTCGCTTGCGAGCCAGTTCTTCCACTGATCGATGAGAATAGCGCTACCGGCAAAATTGCAGGCAAATCCCCCATTCCGATCAACGAAGAGCTTGTCGAATCCGGTGTCGTCTACATAACAAATTCCTTTGTTTCCTGGCAGCCTAGCGGACCACCTGGAGTCTGTTGCTAAGATAACGGGGCCTCGGTCGAAAACGTTGGTTGTCATAATGTGTTGTCGGAAAGTTGATCAACATATTATGCATACATTCCAAGGTCATTAACTTGCGTTTGTCATTTCTCTGGTCGAAGTGACAGGAGACCGTCTCGCGGATCTCAGCTGTGGCCGGCTATTTTTTAGAGTTGCTGCCCGGTGGCGGAGCCACTGATTTCGGCTTCCGTCCAGTAATGAAAGCCACCGCGAGGGTGCCAATTGTTACACCTGCAATTGAAGCACCAGCCCAAGGCTGACCATGAAGGGAAACATATGAACCACCCAGCATGCCTGACAGACCGATGACCGCTGCACCGATAAGACCACCCATTCTTTCAATAAAAATGAATATATTGGTCTTGGAGTGCTCGCGGCGCCGATGCTCCGCCTCAGCCTGTGTCTGATCAACAACCCACCTTACAAGGTTTGGGTCTATCTGATTGAGACGTTCAAGCTGATCTACCGGGAGTAGTGGGCTGTCAGTTTCATGGTGCTGGACGGCTACGGAAAGATCACCGTTTTGTGCCCGCGCCTGCGTTACCTTGCTTGACATAGATTTTGTCCGCATTTTGTTTTACACCACGGACGATCTTGACTGCATCGCCACGCAATGCCGCTTGGTCTTGGGCGAATCCGTTTGTCTTTGGCTGTACGTAGTCCCTGCTGGGGTATACCTGAAGGGCCTGAGCAAAGCCTTCGAGAACGTTTCTCAAGTGCTTAGTCATTGCACACCTTCCTTTCATTGTCTTACAAACAAAAAGGCTCCAACATCACTTGCCTGTTGGAGCTTTCCGTTTGTCTAAAGATCGTCACGCGTCAGGGCGCGTTGTGCCTTTGCGGCACGGTAAGCGCTAGATTCTACGTTGCATGTTCAACGATAGTAAACGTTTAAACGTTAACTTTGCACGTTTACCAACACGTATAGTGTGAAAGCTACACATCCGCAAGCTTGCAAGTGTACGACTTTGTGCAATGCATCAAGTTCCACGAATGCATACTACGTGAACGTCCATAGTCAGCCAGTGTGACGGCCGTCACCTCCTAGACCGCACTCCACAGCCACTTCATCCCACCCCAGATCACCCAGCCGACCACAGCGACAAACATCGCGAACACGATGTACATGCTCAGGAAGTATAGCTCACCGCGGCCCCGACCAGGGTGAACAGCAGGCGCAGGAACTTCGGCCACTCGGCGCCGCCATGCGACATGATCGCCGACCAGGTCAGCCACCCACCGCCGACAAGGCCGACCAGCAGCCCAAAGCCGCGCACCCTTGATTCGAACGCGCGATCATCGGCCCTCTGCAGCTCCTCGGCGGAGTTGTAGTGGGCGGTGACGCCGTCTCCTACGCGCTTGCTATAGCGTGTCTTCGCATTCCCTTTTCAATGTCAGCTGCGTAGATCGGCACTATTTTCGAGTTGCAGGCCAAGGCACCATCGCGAACACCCACAAGGCCAGCAGGTTGAGTACCGGAACCCACATGACAATGCTCAACACGCCAGGGAAGCCAGCTTTCCGGACGATCAACCATGCAGGCACCTGAAAGATGACCAGCATCACAAGGAACATCAGCCAATGCCAAATAGAGAAAGAACCCATCATTACCCTTCCCTCCTGTGATTTTTTCGCCTCATCGCCAGGCCTACTGCCACCTGCCTCAGTTCACCGGCAGCTCGTACGCGTTGATGGCCTTCAGCGCCCCACGTCCTGCAGAACACGTTGGAGGCCTTCTTGTAGCTTGCCGTCCCTCATTTCCACTTCAAACACCTCGCCACTTGGCCCTATCAGAACGACTCTTTGAGAAGCCGTCCCCAAAATTCCGCTGCCGGACTCATGGAGTTTAAAGTCGGTCACAACGGACTTGGCCTCCTTATACGGAGTGGATACCTCTTGGGCGATAGCCAGCTTGTTGTAAAAATTTGGCGGTATAGAGCAGCTGATTAGTTGCTCATCGGCAGACTCAATTCTCATCTTGGCTGCCAAGCATTTCGCGACTATTCGATTACTAATTTCTTTTGCGCTTATGGAGCTGTAGGTCCATTTCGGCTTGCCATCCGGCGCGAGCATAACCGGTTGGTCAGCTGCACATCCAGAAATAAGTGCGCTCAACATGGTAACAACAAGAATATTCCTCATAGAGAATAAACTCCACCCATCACTTGACGTTGGCATTTTACACCCAGCTCACCCTGCCCCACTCCTACCTCTTCGTCGCTCCGTATGAGAAAAGCAACACATAACCCATCAGGTAACTGAAAACATCTTGATTAAAGTAACCCATGAGGTTATTGTTACCCCATCAGCACAGCAATACTGTGCACCGATCCTTAACAGCACGAAGCAACAGACCGCCCTCCGGCAGCAATGCCGAATCGGTGCCAGCAATGGCCAGTGAGTGCGGGGAGCCAAATGGCCCGGTGCAAGCGCGTGAGCGCTCCTAAAGGTACAGCCCTCCGGTATCAACTTGCTGACGTGGTAGAGGGGACAGCGCCATCGCAGGCGCAGAGAAAGTTAGTCGAGCGTGAGAACCACCCTCGGCAGCAGCGAGACGCCAAGCCCACCGTGGCGAGTAACGGGGGAATGAAGTTTTGCAGCACTGGAGACCACGACCAGCGACCGAGCAAAGGAAGCGAACGGGTGGATGTGGTAGGCGAGTACCGGACCACGGATGGCGCTGCGGCGCACCGGATCACTAGCCGAGTGGCGAACGGCAGAACGCACTCAACCAGCCTTATACATGCAACGGCACACCGCATTGCCGATAGCGGCGCGACGATGGTCGAAAGATTCGTGACGGCGTGAGAGAACGCTCAGCAGCAAAAAGGCGAGAGCGGCCTTAACGGCTTGAGAGACTGGCCCGGTCGTTAAACGGGCGCCAACAAGATAGGCCTGGATGACTTCTCTGTCGTTCAAGACGGGCCCTAAATGTCCACGAACGACAGCGGCGGCTGGTGCCGAACCTTTCCAGACGACTGGCCGCCGCAAGCGGCCACCTACACGCATGGCGGTTTCGTCTGGTGGGAGAGCGCATAGGGATTGCGCGGTTAGTCTCACAGGAAGCCAGGCTCAAGCCGCCATCCGTGTAGGTCAATGCCTCAACACGAAAGGACATCGCATGAGCGAACAGGGTTTCACGAAGGGCCAGTCGGTCAGCTTCACCACCATCCACGGCCGCGAAGGTAAAGGCAAGATCATCGACATCACCAAGGGCGCCAAGGGCGACTTCATCAAAGTGCAGGAAGACGGCAGCGACAAGGTGACATCCTGCCGCCCGAAGCAGCTGAAGGCCGCCTAAGCCGCCGCCGGCGACAGCCGGCTGCATTGCTGAACGCCTTGTGCGAGCAAGTGTAGCGCTGGCCGCGCTTACCGGGCGCCACCCGGGCAGGAGCCGCAAGACGTTCAGCGATGCAGTGAGTAGACACCCCGCACTGTGCCGGGGCCGCTTCGGCGGGAGAACTTCCGGTTGCGCACCCCAACCGATATGCGCAGATGGGTGGGCCACAGATCACCGTAGGCCCGTGCAACAGCGCCGGCAGCCTTCGCGGGTAGTCTGATGCCGGTAGGACCGCTGATTTCAGCGGTGGGGCCGAGGGCCAAGCCCTCCCCGGCTGGATGATGGATCATGCCAGTCGCCCCACCCCTGCGATTCGCAGGCTTCTCCTTGTTTCTCCTTCACTTGCCCGGCCTCGCGCCGGGTTTCTTTTTTCTGGAGACCGTTATGGCCGAAGAGTACGGACAACTTGAGGGCGAGACGTGCAAGCGCATGGGCTGCCAAGGCGTGATTGAAGAACATCCGCGCGAGAACTGCAGCTGCCACATTTCCCCTCCTTGCCATTACTGCACTACACCTCGTGAGTATTGCCCTGTTTGTGGATGGGAGGCAGCGGACGACGAGGTGTTCAACGACTTCGTGGTCAACGTCGACAAGGAAACAGGCGTATATCGCACATGGACGCCCAGGCCTCTGGATACCAGCAAAATCGACTGGCACAGCAAGCCACATACCAACGCCTCAATGATCAAGGAAGGTTGTTATCCGCCAGGCACTACGGCGGATGAAGTCCGCAAACTGGTAAATGGGACGTTCGGAGGCAGATTCCAGCACTTCGGCAACGGCAGATTCAAGTTCATCGCTTACACCGACTAGCACCCCATTTCCAAGGAAACCGCCATGCACACCTTCACCGTCGAATTCGTGCCGCGCGCCAAGACCAATGGCGCCACCCTCCGCATTGAGGGTGTGCAGGCATCAAACAGGCATTCCGCCATCATCCGCGCCGCCAGCCAGGAGCGAATCAACGCTGCCAACTATAAGCCGCGCGCCACCCTTCAGCGAAAGGAAGCAGCATGATCGCCAACGCCATCCCTGCGCCGGCTGCCGCGCAGATCAACGTCAACTGCCGCGCGCTGCAGGCGGCCAACTCCGGCAGCTACGCAATCCACTCGCTTACCGGCTACCGCATGAACTTCCAGTTCCCGCGAACCCGCCGCCGCGTAGACAACCTGATCGTCCTGGCTCGCAGCAAGGGCGAGGCGCTTGATCGCGCAGGCACCATGCTGCCGGATTACCTCCCTACCGGGATGTCGCGGCTATGAAGGCGCGGATCAAGTACGCCATCGGCGGCTTCATCGCCACATCCATCTTCTTCGCCGCAGTCACTTTGGCTCAGGCCCTGGAGCAACTGAAATGAACGCTCGTCTTTTCTGCCCTGTTCAAGGCGCTATTGCACACCACATTCACGGCGAAACGCTCGCCGCTGCTGCTGATCACCAGTTCGAGCTGATGCGCGAGCAGTACACTGCGGACGGTATCGACTGGTCGGACGTGGCCAACCGCAACGAGGCCACCATGGCGATGGCCTCACAGGTGCTGGCGCTGGTCTACTCCATGCCGGATTGCCCCGCTCGTCGCAAAACCATCCAGATGCTGGACGCTGCGGCCGACAGCTACGCGCAAGACATGATGCGGAAGGCCGCATGAGCCGAACCATCCCCCTGGACCGCATGCACAACGCTCTGAAGTCTCGGATGATCCAGCAAGGCGGGTCGCTGAAAGATACGCCTCAGCATGCCCGGCGCGCAGCCCAAAAGCAGCGCGAGCGCCACGTCGTCGAAGACATCCTGTTCGCAATCCACAAGCCTGCGTAAGCGGGCTTTCTTATGTCCGGCAGAGTCTCGGGCAGAAAGGATTTCCATGAGCGCCGCACTGACCACACTGACCGGCCAGCTGGCCAGCCGCTTCAACCTTGGCGATGGCACTGAGCTGATGGCCACGCTCAAGCAGACAGCCTTCAAAGGCCCTGTAACGGATGCGCAGATGACCGCGCTGCTGATCGTCGCCAACCAATACGGCCTAAACCCCTGGACCAAGGAAATCTACGCCTTCCCGGATCGCAATAACGGAATCGTCCCGGTCGTCGGCGTGGATGGCTGGAGCCGCATCATCAACGGCGACAAGAACTTCGACGGGATGGAGTTTGAGCAGGATGCCGAAAGCTGCACCTGCAAAATTTACCGCAAGGACCGGAGCCGGCCCACCTCTGTTACTGAGTTCATGGACGAGTGCAAACGCGAGGGCGTCGGTCCATGGAAGTCGCACCCTAAGCGCATGCTGCGCCACAAGGCCATGATTCAATGCGCCCGCCTCGCATTCGGCTTCGCTGGAATTTACGACCAGGACGAGGCGGAACGAATCGCTGAGCGTGACGTTACGCCAGCGGCAACCGGCCGAGTTTTTGAAGGCGAGGCCGAAAACCCGCGCCGCGGCGAGCTAATCCGTGCCGCCGAGGCAATTGCGAATACTGGGAACGTTGATGCGCTGCGTGCGCACCTGCAAGGACTTGCCAAGGCAGATCGGGCTGTTATCGGAACCGACGAAATGCAACGGCTGGGCACCATCGCGGCTGAAGCAAGCGCGATGGCCGCTTCGCCCCAAGATGAACCCGAAGAAATCCCTTTTGCGGAGTAAGACATGGAACAGCGTAGCGAAGAATGGTTTGCGGCCCGCCTGGGCAAAGTCACCGGCTCCCGAGTATCCGACATCATGGCACGGACCAAATCCGGCCCGGCGGCCAGCCGTCAAAACTACATGGCGGAACTGATCTGCCAGCGTCTGACCGGCAAGATGGAAGAACGGTTCACCACTGCAGCAATGCAGCGCGGCGTAGACATCGAACCAAAAGCCCGTGCCATTTACATGCTGGAAACCGGCGAAATAGTCGCTGAAACAGGCCTTGTCATCCATCCCGACATCCCGGACTTTGGCGCATCGCCGGACGGACTTGTCGGCCTGGACGGCCTCATCGAAATCAAATGCCCCAACACCTGGACGCATATAGAGACGCTTCGCTCCGGAAAGCCGAGGAAAGAGTATTTCATCCAGATGCAGGCGCAAATGGCCTGCACTGGCCGCCAGTGGTGTGACTTCATCAGCTACGACGACAGGCTGCCTGAAGACATGGCCTATTTCTGCAAACGGATCACCCGCGATGATGACTTCATCGCTGAAATGCTGGGCGAGGTCAATGCCTTCTTGTCGGAGCTGGAAGGCACCATCCAAGAGCTGACCCACGGGAAGGCGGCATGACATGGCAGCCGAAGATATCAAAGACCTCGTAGTCATCGAAAAGGCCTCCGTTCAGGAGGTTTTTCTACATCGCCCCACCCTAGATGGGATATTGGAGCAGATCCGCACCAAGGCTATGAGCATCGCGCCGGATCTGTCCACGGCGACCAGCCGCAAGAGCATTGCCAGCGTTGCCTACAACGTGGCCAAGGCCAAAACCTACCTGGACGACCTCGCCAAAGAGCGCGTAGCCGAGTTGAAGGAACTGCCGAAACAGATTGATGAAAGCCGCAAGCACATGCGTGACTTTCTTGACCGGCTAAAAGATGAAGTCCGCCAACCCTTGACCGATTGGGAAGCCGAGCAAGAGCGCCTCGCGGTTGAGAAGAAGGCCGCCGAAGAAGCCGCGGCCCTCGCCCTCAAGGTCGAAACTGACCACGAAATCGCCCTGCTGATGAATCGCGAGTTTGACCGGGTCGCAGAGGAAAAGCGCCAAGCTGACCTGCGCGCCCAGCGAGAGCGCGAGGCCGAGATTGCCCGGCAGGCCGAAGAGAAGGCGCGACGCGAAGCCGAGGAGAAGGCAGAAGCCGACCGCCAAGCGGCCATGCGACGCGAACTGGAAGCCAAGCTCGCCGCCGAGCGCGCCAAGCAAGAGCGCCTGGCCGCCGAGCAGCGCGCCAAGGATGCCGAGGCCCGCGCCGTCCGCGAGAAGGCCGAGGCCGAGGAGCGCGCCAGGCTGGCAGCGATCAAGGCTGAAGAGGATCGCATCAAGGCTGCCGAAGAAGCCGCCACGGCCGAGCGGCGCCGGCAAGAGCAAGAGGCCGAAGCCAAGGCCGCAGAAGAACGCCGGCGCGCAGCAGATACCGCCCACCGCGCCAAGGTGAACCGCGAGGCGCTGGACGACCTGATGGCCACCGGGCTGACCGAAGACCAAGCCAAGGCAGTGGTCTGCGCCATCGTCAAAAAACAAGTGCGCCACGTCGCCATCCAATATTGAGGACGCCATGAACAGCATCACCTTTGACGGCCGCCTGGCCGCCGACGCCGAGCTTCGCTACACGCCGGCCGGCGAGCCGATCCTCACCTTTCGCGTGGCCAGCGACATCGGCTACGGCGACCGCAAGTCCACCAATTGGTTCAGCTGCCAGATATGGGGCAAGCGCGGCGAATCGCTGAAGAACTACCTGGCCAAGGGCCAGCAAGTGACCGTGTACGGCCAGCTGTTGCTACGGGAATGGCAGGACAAGGACGGCAACAAGCGCTTGTCCCCGGATGTGCGCGTCAACGAACTGAGCCTGCAAGGCGGCCGACAGGAAGGCACCGAGCAGCCATCGCGTGAGGCCCCGCCGCCCCGCCGCCGCGAACAACAATCGCAACCGCCCATAGACGACTTTGACGAGGACGGGATTCCCTTCTAGCAATGCCAGTAACAGCCCACCGCCGGCGCATGTGGATACGCGCCGCCATGATCAAGCAAGCCCGCCTCGCGCGGGCTTCATCAATTCTGGAGCCATCATGCAAAACCCCCGCGACATCCGCCGCAGCACCGGCCTCAACCAGCAGCAGTTCTGGGGCGTCCTCGGCGTCACCCAATCCGGCGGCAGCCGGTACGAAAACGAGCGCAACATCCCCAAGCCGGTCCAGACCCTAATGAACGTGGTCCACGTCCACGGCATCGACCTGTCCAAGATCACAGCCGAGAACGCCCAGGTCATCCGCGCGCTGCTGGCCGGTGAGCTGGATGTTTCCGCCCTGCTCAAGACCGCCGAGCACATGCGCAAGCTCTCGGCCGCCGCGGCCGGCATTGCAGCCGAGGCCGCGAATACTTCTTTGCTGGTTAATGGACTGAAGGAGGCCGCATGACCTGGTTCAACAACGCAACTCTGTTCCGGCTCACCGATACGCCGGACGCTATCAGCCTGAGCGAGGCACTGTCCAAGCGCCCGTTTCAGCCTTGCGCCGGCCTCGACTGGTTCAGCGAGGGGTGGGTTCCGCCTGCCGCCCACCTCGAAGAGCCGGTTTTCGTGACCCGCGGGCACATGCTTGTGAGCCTGATGCGAGAGGACAAGGTGCTGCCGCCGGCAGTGATCCGCAAGGCCGTCGACACCAAGGTGGCTGAGATCGAAGCCAAGGAACTGCGCAAGGTCGGCCGCAAGGAGAAGCTGGCGCTGAAGGACCAAGTGACCGACGACTTGCTGCCGCGCGCCTTCGTGAAGCCGTCCCGCGTGCCGGCGCTCATTGCCGGCGGCTGGCTGATCGCCGACACCGGTAGCGCTCCGCGCGCCGAGGCGCTGGTCTCCAAGCTGCGCGAGGCGCTGCCACCGTTCCCGGCCGCGCTGCCGCGCACCCTGATCGCGCCGCATACCGCGATGACGGACTGGCTTGCCGCCGGCGAAGCGCCTGGCGGCTTCGAGCTGGACGCCGATGCGGTGCTGAAGGACGGCGGCGAGAACGGCGCCGAGGTCCGCGTCAGCCGCATCGACCTGACCAGCGACGAGATTCGCCAGCACATCGCCACCGGCAAGCAGGTGGTCAAGCTGGGCCTGATCTGGAACGAGAAGATCCGCTTCCAGCTGACCGACACGATGCAGATCAAGGGCATCAAGTGGCTGGATGTCCTGCAAGACGAAGCCAGCCAGGCCGGCGACGACCGCGCAAGCCTGTTCGAAGCGACGGCGCTGCTGATGGCGTCCACGATTGGCGAGCTGATCGTCGATCTGGTGGATGCGCTGGGCGGCCTGGAGGATAGCCAACAGCACAAGGAGGCTGCATGAATACCGCTGACATTTGCGGCTTACTGAAGGAGCTGGATGCGGCAAGGGATGAACTGAAAAAGCTGAAGGAAGAGGCCTCTCTTCTTTCTCTTTCCGGCCATCAGAATCAAATCAGCATCCAAGTTGGTAACAGCTCCAGAAGCCTTGCGATCGCTCGCATTGAATCGAGGAACGGCTATGCATCAACCCTGGTGCGCGGCCGTGAAATGATCCTACTTGGCGTCAAGAAGGCATATGCGGCACTGATTTCCACCCAGGCGCAGCGCGTTCGAGACCTCGAAGAATCCATTCAGCAGCAATGCAAATTTGGGCGTGCAGCATGATGGCACACAGCAAAGAACCCTGGCCGCCGTTCACCGAAGTTTGCGAGCCGGCCACGCCGCACCCTGAAAGCGCTGCGATCGCCCGGCTGTCCTGGGATGACTACATTCGGGCGCGGGCCTGCGTGAATGCCTGCGCGGGCTATTCCGACGCCGAAGTGTCGCATGGACTTGTGCCAGCCACCCGACATTCGACGGTGGCGCATCAGCGTGACCAGCTTCTGGCGGCGCTGTCCGGCTTGGTCGATGACATCCAAGGCTTGATGAGCGAGAGCGACGGCGTGGCCGGCTTACACCTCAATGGCGATGTTGCACCGTGGAGTGAGCTGGAGGCTGGCAGCCGATATGAGCGCCTGACCCATCTGCCGGACGCTGTTGCGGCCATCGCTGCCGAAAAGGCCGAGCCCGCGCCCAGCCAAGAGCCGCCCGTCTTGGCCGGGTACGGGAAGATCGCCATCGGCGGCCACTCTGGGCACGGCGGCGGCCTCGCATGACCCACCCCACCCCATGACAGCCCGCCCACCCGGCGGGCTTCGTTTTTGGCGCAAGCGCGCCAGGAGATGAATATGAATTACGAAATCGCCATCGCGCGCCTGCAGCTGATAATTGCCGTCCTAGCTGATCGCCTGGAGCAATCGGACGGCCGAATCAAGATGCTGCAATCCACCATCACCATCCAAGAGGAACAGCTTCAAACGCAGAACCGGGCCGCGCGCCAGTTCGCCGGCGATTGTGCGGAGCTGGCAGCCAAGGTCACGGAGCTGGAGCTGCGCAACGCCGAGTTGGCTAAGGCGCGCGATGCCTGGAAGCTGGAGGCAGAAAGTCGGAGGGCCGCATGAGAAAGCAATGCAAACGCAAGCACCGCCCCGCCAGCTTCACCCGCATGAAGCTGGTGCTGGGCAAGTGCATCAACACCCCTTCAAACGATACCGACATTCTCGATGAGCCTACACGCGACCTCGAAGCGCTGATGCGCGGAGAACTGTCGACGGACGGCTTCCTTCGGCTCAACGAAATGAATGTGACCTTGTGCATGGCAGGCGAGCTGCTGCGAACGAGAGGCGTCGAACTTACTCCACTCGTCGGCTGGCAGTACAAGCAGGAAAGCGAGATCGCGGCGGCTGCCTACGCCAAACTGGCTGAGCGGTATTCGAAACGCGGCCGGTTCGTGGCGACGGCCGATGAGCTGGAGGCCTTCCGAGCCTCGCTCAATTCGCTACGGCAGATCATCCCGGCGCTTACGCGGGGCGAGTTGCTGACGGTACTGACCGCGGCAGCGGATTTGATCGAGTCCACGAATGGCAAAGCGGCGTAACGCGCGCCAGCAGTACCAAACAAGGCCCACGCGGGCCTTTTTTCATGGAGGCACGCATGAGCCTGTATCGGATATGCAGTCGCTGCGACAAGCGCCGTCCTCTGGCCGGCGGCGCGTATGTGGCAACACCCAGCGGGGCCGGGGGCGTGTGGCGCTGCGCGTATTGCAAGGGGACCTCATCATGATCCGCTTCGGCTCTGTATGCAGCGGCATCGAGGCCGCAAGCGTGGCCTGGCATCCGCTGGGCTGGCGTGCTGCGTGGCTGGCGGAGGGTCATGGGATTGCCCGTCCAGGCCACGCATCGACCAACACCCAATGCAAACCAAACTGAAATGGGAGGCAGCATGAACCCGCACCACCTGGAACTGATACCCGACCAGCGGCCGACTTGCGCAGTCCACGGCATGCCGCATCCGCGTGCCATCTGCTCGCAAATCATCACCGGCATGAAGTTCTGCGGTCATGACGGCGAATGCCAGCACAAGCGCCAGCCTGCTGACACCGGCGCGGCGCTGGCAGCAGTCAACGCGGCCCACGCGGCCGGCACCATCGACATGAGCGAGGAAACCAGCATGACCCCGAACCACATCAACGGCATCCGTATTTTCGAAATGAACGACTGCGATTGGGTAGCGGCTCGCAGCAAAGAGGACGCGATCCAGTTCTACGGCGAAATAGCCATGCCGGAGGATTTCGAGAACGTCCAGGAGCTGAGCGCACAGCAGCTGGACTCCCTGCAGTTTCACGTTGACGACAACCACAACGGCCCGACCATCACATTCCGCCAGCGCCTGCAGCAGCTGGTCGACGCCGACGAGACGCTCCCCCAGCTGTTCGCCTCGACGGAGTTTTGACCATGAACCCTCTGATCAAATTGGCCGAAGCAGTAGAGGAGGCCGCCCGCTCCAACGTCAGCCTAGAGTGCATGTCCATTGCAATCACTGCCCTCGTAGCCGGCGCGAAGCTGGCCGCCCAGCAACAGCAGTGGCTACTTCACGACAACATCACCACGATGCAGTCCGCGTGGATCGAGTGGAAGCACGGCCAAGGCGCGGCCGCCGCGATGGAGTGGATCGAGAACACCCTGTCCGACCCCGGCCTGATCCCAGATGAGGACGAGCTGAACAGCCAGAACGCCCAGGCGTGGCACGATGCCAACTGCTCGCGCGCGCTGAAACAGCAACAGGAGGCCGCATGAACGACTGCCCCTACGACAGCTGGCTGCCTGATCAGCCGGCCAAACTGCCCGACCAGGGCGAGGAGAGAGTATGCCGACCGTTTTGATTGATGGCGTCGAGTACGTCCCGCGCGCCGAAATGCCGCCTATCACTGACGAACGGCTGCACGCATGCCTGAAGGAGCTGGTCAGCATCCAGTATTTCAGCGACTGCCCGCATAAACACCGCGCTTGGGCCTGGGACGCAATGAATGCTCTCGCGCCTGAACTGGCCGAACTGGCCTCAAACGATCCGCAAGCAGCATTTGAGCGGATACATGGAAGTGAGGAGTGACCATGCAAACCCTGACCCAACTGGCGGACGCCGCGTTCGAGAATGCCTGGCAGGAACTAGGCATACATCAACACATAATCGCTCACTGCAAAGAGCCGAGCGAGATTGCCCAATGGGGCTGGCGCGCCGCGCTGGCATGGCAACAGATGCAGTCGCCGGCCACCGAGCAGAGCGGTGAGCCGGTGGCGCGTGATGTGCTGATGGCGCTGGCGAAGTCGGTGGAGTACGTGCGTATTTCTGGTGGATACGCTGTGCTAAGCGAGGAGCAGCTTTCCCAAATCGTTGACGCCCACGCCACCCAGCCGCCAGCCGTGCCTGACGCCATGCGCAGCGTGGCTAACATCCTTGTTGATGTGGTTCCTGGCGAGGATGGCATGGGGCAGGAGGTGTACGCCAAGTCGGTTGATGACGTGGTGAACCTGATCTCCAAACTGGCCGGCGAAGTCGATGAGCTGGAGCTCCAGCGCGACGAAGCCAGAGCCAAGCGCGACCAGATGCAGCAAGACTACGACGCTCAGGCCCTCGCGCTCAAGGCGGCCAAGGCCATGCAGCAGAGCGAGACGGCGCGCGCGGACAGGGCAGAGGCTCAGCGCGACCAACTGCTGGCGGCGCTGTCTGGACTGCTCGAGGATATCGACGGATTGATTGAAGGAAGCGATGGCGTGGCCGGTCTGCACCAAAACGGAGATATCGCGCCGTGGAGTGATTTGGAACCAGGTGGCAAGTTCGAACGATTGTCATACCTGCGTGATGCATACACCGCCATCGCCGCCGCAAAGGAGCAGTCATGAGTAACCTGACACAGTTGGCCGATGCAGTAGACGAGGCTCTGGCCAGCGGCAACATCGAGCAGCAGATCGAGGCCATCGCTGCGCTGATCGCCGGCGTGCGCGCTGCCGAGCAGAGCGGCGAGGCGGTGATGCAGGGGCAGATCGCCAACTTGACTGATATCGGCTCTGAATGGGTGCCTTGTGTCAAGTTGCCAGTGACTGTGCATGTACGCCAACAACGAAAAGGTGAAACGCATGTCAGTACGCGCGAAGGCATAACTCCGTTGCAGTCTGACGATTTGATCATGCGTGGTGTAGAAGGGGAAGAATACCCAATTGGAAGAAGTCTGTTTGAAAAAACGTATCGAATTGGGGCAAACGTTGAACAGAGCGGCGAGGCGGTGTATTTGGTTGCCACCGGCGAAACAATCGATGGCAAGGAAACCTACACGCGCCATGATGTGCGTCCTCCGATGTGCGATGCGGAAACGCTCTACACCCACCCGCAGCCCGCGCCGGCAACTGGTAAGGAATCCTTACAGGTTCAAGCGGTGCCGGATGGATGGCAGCTCGTCCCGATCAAACCGACAGAGGAAATGATCCGCAAGTCCTGCTGGTCTGGTGCTGGAGAAATAAACCTCCACGAGGAATGGGCAAAGCGCGAGGTATGGGGGCGCATGCTCGCCGCCGCGCCGGCACCCGACAAGGAAACCACCATGCACCACCTGGAACTGATACCCGACACTGGCGCGGCGATTGCCTCAGTCAACGCCGCCCACGCGGCCGGCATCATCGGCACCGACACCCGCACCGTCACAATCCCCGGCTGCGAGGAGCATCAGGGCTTTTATCGCCTGACGCTAACCCTGCCCTGGCGTTGCATGTACTGCGGTGCCCCGCGCGGCGAACCGTTCGAAACCCTCTGCTATGACGGCAGCCGCCGGCTGAACGTCAACGGCTGGGAAAACCCCTGCGGCCACACCGAGAAATACAGCGCGATCCGCGCCCGGATCAACGAGGAAGGCTGAGACCATGCCCGACATCACCATCACCAAAGGCGAGTTGTTCGAAGTCCTGTCCGATAGCGACCTGTCAGCCGAGTTCAAGCGCCGGAATCTGGATCTCTCGCTGCTGAACACCCCGATGTCCTTTTCCTTCAGCGAGGAGCCCGTCGAGCTGTATGTCGATCTTGACGAAGAGGAGCACGAAGAATTGCTGAGCGAGGCCAGCGACGACGCCTTGCTGGAGCAAGCCCGCGAGCGCGGTTTAATCCCCGAGGACAGGACCGGAAATGAGGTATTTGAGCGCCTGAATCTGGCGCTGAGTGGGAATGACGTCGAGCAGATCACCGCTTGCGCTCGCGAGATCTACGAGCAAAGCACCAGCCGCATCGCCGGCTGAACGCACAGGGCAAGCCTGCCCTGTGCGCATCGTAAACACCAACCAGAAAGGGAACCCCATGGACCAAAGCACCACCGGCCTGTACCCGAAATTCCACGTCTCCCGCGCTGACGGCCGCGACCAGCCTGGCGGCGATCGCGCCGGCGCCGATTACCTGGTGATGGACCTCGCCTACGACGAACACGCCGTCCCGGCGGCGCTGGCCTACGCCGACAGCTGCCGCGAGCGTTATCCGCAGCTGGCCGACGACATCGTCGCCCAGCTGGCGCACCGCCAGGCAACGGCCGATCAACAGGAGGGCGTCGGCTCCGTCTGCAGCGCGGACGCGCCGCTCGGCAACACTTGGCCAGCCATCAAGGCCGGGGGTGCCCAATGATCCGCTTCGATTTCGTCCACGCCGACAGCGGCGAGCGCCGCAGCGTATCCATGACCCACACCGAGCTGGTCGACGAGCTGGAAAACCACCTGATCGACAAGCTCGACGCCGAGTACTGCCAGTGCACGCCGGACGCGCCGGAATCCAACGTCGTCGAGTGCAACTGCGAAAGCTACCTGGAAGGGTTCGCCCTACAGCACGATGAGCCCGGCACGCAGCCGGACCGCCAGCGCGCCGCGGCCGCGCTTTACCAGATCCTCGGAAGCTACAACGCGCCGGCGAAGGTGCTGGACCTGGCCAGCGCGCTGATGAACGGCGAGCCGCTGCCGTTCGATCCGGTCGAACTGCTCCCCTTCGCGCCGGAGGGAGAGAAGCAGGGCCAGTTCTTTGCCTACGACGACGACACCGGGTTTGAACGGTTCAACACCGCGGTCGAAGCCATCGCGGCAACGGAAAACAGCATTGACGAGTGGCGCGCGCTCGCTTCCGAGGGCTGGCCTGAAGAGGTTGAAAACGTCTGCTGGGGCGTGGTGCTGGGCAAGACCAAGCAGATTCCCATCCGGGACCATCAAGAGAACATGGCCGCCCTCTTAGACCGCTTCGTTGATTACGAACTGACTGACACCCGTCTGCAAACCACGTCGGCGGCGCCGGAAGAGTGGATCAACAAGGTGATGGAGCAGGCTCAAGTCTTCGCCAGCAGCTGGGCACTGGTCGGCGGCCGGTTCGACGCTGGCAGGGCGCTGGAAAACGCCGAGGTGCAGAAGCAGGCGCTTCGGGAAATGCTTCAAGCCGCGCCGGCAACCGCCGAGGAATCCTCGGCAGATCAGCCCGCGCCGGAGGAGGTGTACGGCAAAACCCCCGGGTGCAAACAGTGCGATGAAGCCGAAGCATGCGGACTTACATTTTGCCCGGAGTGTGATGCGACGCTCGCCTCCACGCCTCAGCCGAAGGAAGGGGGCGAGTGATGGGAGAGGTCATTCAGATCGGCGAGTGGACGCTTCGCCGAACACAAGAATTGCGCTGGACCAAAGAAGACGGCTGCAAGCATCACCGGCTGGAATTGGATGACCGCGGGGACGTGGTGAAGTGCTCCGATTGCGGCGTCCAGGTTTCCGCATATTGGGCGCTCACCACAATCGTGGAACGGTACAACCAAGAAATGAACAAGTTGAGCAGTGCACGCGAGCAGCTGAAGAAGGAGCAGCAAGAAGGCGTTTCTTTGACAGCCGCCAGGAAGGTGGAAAAGGCGTGGCGCTCTCGGACGATGGTGCCGGCCTGCCCACATTGCCACACGGCGATTTTCCCTGGGGACGGCTTCGGCGGGATCAACGTCAACAAAGAGATGGCATTGCGCCGTAGAGAAGTGGCGAGTTGCCGCAAAACCGCCGCGCGGAAAGGGGCCGAGTAATGGACGAGTTCTACCTTAAGGAAGCAACAAAGATGACACCTGACCAACTCGCCGCCCTGCGCGCGGCGGCCGAGGCTGCGACGCCGGGGCCGTGGCGCACGGGAGGCAGCAAGCCTGATGGACTGCACGAGATTACGGTTTACGGCTCACAGGTGGTAATCGACACAGACATTGGCCCCAAGGTGCTGCTGGAGGGAAATAGCAATTTCCAGGCAGAGTCGGTCGCTAATGCCGCGTACATCGCCGCCGCCAACCCGGCCGCCGTCCTGGCGCTGCTCGGCCACATCGACGCCCAGGCCGCACGCATCGCCGAGCTGGAGCGTGTCGCAGCGCGGTATCGGTGGCTGACTCAAGATGCCTACATCGGGGAATGCTTCACTGATCGGGGCGTTGTGCTTGAAATTTGTGGGACGGATAGAGAAATACCCGTATTCCACGAGCGCGCGACCGACAGGGAGGAGGTAGACGCCGCCATCGACGCTGCGATGGAGCGGTATCAGCCACCCAGCTGTGGGTGAATTGAATGAATACGGTATAGGGTGCCACCTGTGGAGCGCGCCAGCTGAACCGGCTTTATTGAAAGCCCGTGCAGCTCTAACTCCTTCATTGGCCATGGACGGGAAATTAGGCGGCAAAAATCTCTCACATCCTTGCCGTTTCCAAGCGCACTCGGAAGTTCTTCATCTCCGATATCGGTTCTGCGCGCCAGCAGAAAGTAGAGCTGATCAAACCGGAAATCGAACACAAGCCTCCCCTGGTCGTCTCGAACGGGGCTTCGCATTTCCTTCAGCTCCCCCAGCAATTCAGCATCTCTCGCCGCCAGCAGCCGGGCAAACTCCCCCTTGAAATATGCAGCAACAAGAGAGAGATACTTTGTCTTTGTCACGGCGCGCTCCGCAGAATAAACGCTCATCATATCGCAGGCTCTAATCTAACGTGCTTTCGCAGGAGAACCACATGCAACTAATCGGCCTCGCCGGCCCGAAGAAATCGGGCAAAGACACCATCGCAGACCACCTGATCGCCGCGCACGGCTTCGTGAAGATCGGATTCGCGGACAAGATCCGGGAGGAGCTGTCCGCCGCATTCCCCGACCATGATCATGACTTCGAAAATCAGAACATGAAAGACGAGCCTAGTGTCTATCTCGCGCTTATCCTGTGCAGCGATGCGGGCTTCCTTCACTGGTTGAATTTGCGGGATTTCGGGACAGAATCAGATGACCGCCGCGTTCCGCGCTCACCGCGCTGGCTCCAGCAGCAATGGGGCGACTACCGGCGCGCGACGGCCGGCTGGGATTATTTCATCTGCGCGGTGCGCGAACGGATAGAAGCGTCAACGGCGCCGGTCGTCGTGTCCGGCCTGCGCTACGCCGCCAGCGCGCCGATTCCGACCGCCGAGGCCGATCTGATCCGGCAGCTAGGCGGCTGGGTTTGGCACGTCGACCGGCCGGGCTACGAGGCGTCGGCGGAGCACACGACAGAAATAGCCCTGCCGCGCCACCCGCGCGACCTGACCATCGACAACGACAGCGACGTAGAGGCGCTGCTCGAAGTCATCGACCTGACCATCGGGGCTCTCGCATGAAACAGAACGCCCCGACCACGAAAAGGTCGCCCACGTTGGCGGCCTTGTTGTTTCCGCAGGCCGTGCCGGCAAGCATGCGCGCCCTGCCCTCCACCCACCATCCCGAGCGGCACAGCAAGGGCCAGTCGTTCAGCCCTGCTCATTGGCCGCGGATGTCGTCATCTCATGAACTGAATTGAAAGGAACCGGCCATGTCCACTGGACAGCTCTACACGATGAAGGACATCAGAAGGCTAACGGGTTTCCACCCTGCCACGATTTACCGTAAGATCAAGCTGAACGAATTTCCCGCACCAATAAAGATTGGCTCAGCATCGCGTTGGCCAGAGGAAGTATTCACTGAGTGGCGAGGGAGAGCCATCGCCGGCAATAGTGAGTAACATTGTGAGTAACAAACGGTCACACCTCGGGCAGCAACCATTAAAATCAAAGGGTTAGCCGACTTATGTTGCTTATGATCGACAACTACGACTCCTTCACCTACAACCTGGTGCAGTACTTCGGCGAACTGGGCCAGGACGTGAAGGTGTTCCGCAACGATGAAGTCTCACTGCAGCAGATCGAAGAACTGAAGCCCAAATATCTGGTGATCTCCCCCGGCCCCTGCACGCCCAACGAGGCCGGCGTGTCGGTGCCCGCCATCCTGCATTTCGCCGGCAAGCTGCCCATCATGGGCGTATGCCTGGGCCACCAGAGCATCGGCCAGGCCTTCAGCGGCAAGGTCGTCCACGCCAAGCAATTGATGCACGGCAAGGTGTCGCCGGTCAGCCACCTGGACAAGGGCATGTTCCATGGACTGCCCAATCCGGTCACCTGCACCCGCTATCACTCGCTGGTGATCGAGCGTGAAACGCTGCCGGACTGCCTGGAAGTCACCGCCTGGACTGACGACGGCGAAATCATGGGCGTGCGGCACAAGACACTGCCCATCGAAGGCGTGCAGTTCCACCCGGAATCCATCCTCACCGAGCATGGCCACCGCATGCTGGACAACTTCCTGCGGGAATTCGCCTGATGCGGCTGGCTGCCTTTCTGGCCGGCGCGATGCTGGCATCCCCCGCTTGGGCCGGCGCGCTGGAGGACTGCGAACGCAGCCAGGCCGACACCCCCGCCGTCGCCGCCTGCCTGCAGCAAAAGCAGGCTGAAGCCAGCCGCATGCTCGCCGCGCAGGAAGACAAGGCGCTGGCCGCGATGCGCAAGCTGGACGCCGCCACCGACATGCGCTTCCACGCCGCGCGCGATCTGCGCCGCGCCGGCGAAGCCTACCGCGACTACCGCCGCCAACACTGCGGCTGGGTGGAGGCCAGCTACGCCAGCGGCAACGGCGGCGGACGCGCGCGCCTGGCCTGCGAAATCGACCTCGACACGCAAAGGCTGGCCGATCTGGCCCGCCACAGCTGATTAGGAACCCACCATGATCTCCCCGCAAGCGGCATTGAACCGCCTGATCGACGGCAACGAACTGTTTTACGAAGAAATGCTGGCGCTGATGCGCCAGATCATGCGCGGCGAACTGACTCAGGCCCAGACCGCCGCCATCCTGATCGGCTTGCGGGTCAAGGTGGAATCGGTATCGGAAATCGCCGCCGCCGCCACCGTGATGCGCGAATTCGCCACCCACGTGCCAGTGGCCGATCGCCGCCATCTGGTCGATACCTGCGGCACCGGCGGCGACAAATCGCACACCTTCAACATCTCCACCACCGCCTCCTTTGTCGCCGCGGCGGCGGGCGCGCGCGTGGCCAAGCACGGCGGCCGCTCGGTGTCGTCCAGCTCCGGCAGCGCCGACGTGCTGGAGCGGCTCGGCGTCAATCTGCAGCTGGCGCCGGAGCAGGTGGGGCAATGCCTGGACGAAATCGGCCTGGGCTTCATGTTCGCGCCCAACCACCACAGCGCGATGAAGCACGTGGCGCCGATACGCAAGGAGCTGGGCGCGCGCACCATCTTCAACATCCTGGGCCCGCTGACCAACCCGGCCGGCGCCGACAACCAGCTGATGGGCGTGTTCCACCCCGACCTTGTGGGCATCCAGTCGCGCGTGCTCAAGCAACTGGGCAGCAAGCACGTGATGATCGTCCATGGCAGCGACGGCCTGGACGAATTGACACTATCCGGCTCCAGCATGGTGGCGGAGCTCAAGAACGGCGAGATACTGGAATACGAACTGGAGCCGGGCGAGTTCGGGCTCGCGGAATGCGAGCTGAAAGCGCTGCGCGCCACCACCGCGGAACAATCCAGGGACCGCCTGCTGTCCGTGCTGGACGGCGAGAGCGGCCCCGCCCGCGACATCGTGCTGTTCAACGCCGGCGCGGCGATTTACACCGCCGACATCGCCCCAAGCCTGGCTGACGGTGTTACCATGGCGCGCGAGGCCTTGGACAGCGGCAAGGCCAAGCTGAAACTGCAGCAACTGATCGCCTTGAGCCAGAAGCTCGGCGCCTGAATTCCCAGCGGGGCGAAGCACCTCCGCCCCCAAACCTCATATCGCGTCTGAACCATCATGAACAAAATATCCAAAGACATTTTCAAGGCATATGACATTCGCGGCATCGTCGGCAAAACCCTGACAGCGGCGGTGGCGCGGCAGATCGGCCAGGCCGTCGGCTCCGAAGCCCGCGCCCGCAAAGTCAAAGCCATCGTAATCGGCCGCGATGGCCGCCTGTCCGGCCCCGAACTCAGCGAAGCGCTGGCTGAGGGCATCCGCGCCGCCGGCCTGGACGTGATCGACGTCGGCCGCGTCGCCACCCCGATGCTGTACTTTGCCGCCCACCAATTGGGCACGCTGTCCGGCGTGATGGTGACCGGCAGCCACAACCCGCCGGATTACAACGGTTTCAAAATGATGCTGGCCGGCGACACCCTGGCCGGCGACGACATCCAGAAACTCTATCAACGCATCGTCGACGGCGATCTGGCGGAAGGCGAAGGCGGCTACGACACCCATGACATCGCCGAGGCCTATTTCGAACGCATCACCTCCGACATCAAGCTGGAGCGCCCGCTGAACATCGTGGTGGACAGCGGCAACGGCGTGGCCGGCGCCTTCGGCCCTCTGCTCTACCGCCGCCTGGGCTGCAAGGTTCGCGAGCTGTTCTGCGACGTGGATGGCAACTTCCCCAACCACCACCCGGACCCGGCCAAGCCGGAAAACCTGAAAGACCTGATCGAGGCGCTGCAAAAGACCGACGCCGAAATCGGTCTGGCCTTCGACGGCGACGGCGACCGTCTGGGCGTGGTCACCAAGGACGGCAACATCATCTGGCCGGATCGCCAGCTGATGCTGTACGCGGCAGACGTGCTGGACCGCAACCCCAAGGCCAAGGTGATCTTCGACGTCAAGTCCACCCGCCTGCTGAAGCCCTGGATCAAGAAAAACGGCGGCGTGCCGGTGATGGCGCGCACCGGCCACAGCTTCATCAAGGCCAAGATCAAGGAAACCGGCGCCCTGCTGGCCGGCGAGATGAGCGGCCACGTGTTCTTCAAGGAGCGCTGGTACGGCTTCGACGACGGCATCTACACCGGCGCCCGCCTGCTGGAAGTGCTGTCCCGCGTCGAAGACCCGAGCGAACTGTTGAACGCGCTGCCCAACGCCGTCTCCACGCCCGAGCTGAACCTGAAGATGGCCAAAGAGGGCGAAAATCACGCGCTGATCTCCCGTCTGCAGGAATCGGCCACGTTCGACGGCGCCGAGGAGATCAACACGCTGGACGGCTTGCGCGTCGAATACAAGGATGGCTTCGGCCTGGCGCGCGCCTCCAACACCACGCCGGTGATCGTGTTGCGCTTCGAGGCCGATACGGAAGAGGCGCTGGAGCGCATCAAGGGCGACTTCCGCCGCGTGCTGGCCACTGCCACCGACGCCAAGCTGCCGTTCTGATACGGCGCGGGCCGCCTTGAGGCGGCCGCCGCCAAAGGGGACATGGGGGATCCATGTCCCCGCTGCATTGAAAGGAAACCCATGTACCCATTGGCCGCCAGCCATTTCACCACCGCGCGCGATCTGCTGCGCTTCGCCGTCTCCCGCTTCAATGAGGCCGAGCTCACCTACGGCCACGGCACCAGCAACGCCCATGATGAAGCCGCCTATCTGATTCTGTCGGCGCTGCAATTGCCCATCGACAAGCTGGAGCCTTACCTGGACGCCAAACTGTTGCCTGAAGAAGTGGAAACCGTGGTGGAGCTGATCCGCCGCCGCGCCGAAGACAAGGTGCCAGTCGCCTACCTGACCAACGAAGCCTGGCAGGGCGAGTTCAACTTCTACGTCGACGAGCGCGTGCTGGTGCCGCGTTCCTTCATCTATGAGCTGCTGGGCGAGCCGCTGACGCCATGGATCGAACATCCGGAACTGGTGCACCGCGCGCTGGACCTGTGCACCGGCTCCGGCTGCCTGGCCATTCAGCTGGCCAGCCACTACCCGGACGCCGAAGTCGACGCCGTCGACATCTCGCTGGACGCATTGGAAGTGGCGGCAATCAACGTCGAGCACTACGGCCTGCAGGATCGGGTCCACCTGATCCACACCGACATGTTCGAAGGCATCGAGGAAAAATACGACCTCATCATCTCCAACCCACCCTATGTCGACGCCGAGTCGGTGGATGAATTGCCGCAGGAATACCTGCACGAGCCGGAAATTGCCCTTGGCTCCGGCGAGGACGGCCTGGACGCCACCCGCGAAATCCTGCGCCGGGCGCCGGAATTCCTCAACGAGCGCGGCGTGCTGCTGGTGGAAATCGGCCACAACCGCGACATGCTGGAAGAGTGCTTCCCCACCCTTCCTTTCATGTGGATGGAAACACAAAGCGGCGATGGCTTCGTCTTCCTGCTGACCCGCGAAGACATCGTCAACGCCGCCATCTGATCCAACCGCAAAGCCGCCAACGCAAAAGAGTTGGCGGCTTTCTTCATCCCCTCAGCCGCATCCCAAATATCGCAACTAGCCGAAAGCACGGAATTCCACGACGCCGTACGGCGAAGTGGGCCTATTTATCTATTGGAGATTACTAGCCTATCCCACCTGCCTGCACTATAAGTCGAAGGGTTGAAGTCCTGTTCCGATCGACCGAGATAGGGGTTTGCAATGGGTATCGCGCAACGAATTCTCTCAATGGCCCGCCGAAACAATTCGATCCCTAGCCGTCAAAAACAGGCTCCGCAGGACGATTTCGTCGCGCGCGCGCACGAAGCCGTCTCGCAAGTGGAGGCGATCAACAAATCCATGGCCGTCATCGAATTCGACCTGAACGGCATGATCCGCGACGCCAACGCCAACTTCCTGCAGACCATGGGCTACAGCCTCGACGAAATCCGCGGCCAGCATCACCGCATGTTCGTGGAAACCCGTTACGCCCAAAGCGCCGAATATCGCCAGTTTTGGCAACGTCTGGCCAAGGGCGAGCATGTCGGCGGACAGTTCAAACGCATCGGAAAAGGCGGTCGCGAGGTATGGATCGAGGCATCCTACAATCCCATCCTCGACAAAGCCGGCAAACCTTTCAAAGTGGTGAAATACGCCACCGACATCACCCAGCAAAAGTCGCGCAACGCCGATTTCAAAGGCCAGCTCGCCGCCATCGGCAAAGCCATGGCCGTCATTGAGTTCAACCTCGACGGCTCCATACGCGAAGCCAATTCCAACTTCCTGCAGGCCATGGGATACAGCGCCGAGGAGCTGCGCGGGCAGCATCACAGAATGTTTGTCGAGCCCAGTTACGCGCAAAGCGGCGAATACCAGCAGTTCTGGGCGGCGCTGGCGCGCGGGGAACATAAAGAAGGCCAATTCAAGCGCCTTGGCAAAAACGGGAGGGAAGTCTGGATTCAGGCGTCGTACAACCCTATCTTTGACATGAATGGCCGGGTGATCAAGGTAGTAAAGTATGCGACAGACATCACTGAGCAGGTAATGCTGGCTAACGCCATGAAACTGGCAGTGGAGCAGACGCAAGGCGTGGTGGCTTGCGCCAAGGATGGCGACCTGACCAAGCGCATCCCGATGGATGGCAAGAGCGGCGCGATTGAGGTGCTTTGTTCTGGAGTCAACTCGCTAGTGGAAACCATGCTCGACATCATCAGAACCATTCGCCAAAGCAGCGATACGATCGCAGCCGCATCCAGCGAAATCGCATTGGGCAACCACGACCTGAGCCAGCGAACGGAAATGCAAGCATCCAACCTAGAAGAAACCGCCAGCAGCATGGAAGAGCTGACCAGTACCATACGCCAGAACACTGAAAGCGCCAGAGAAGCCAGCAAGCTGGCCGTCGAGGCATCTTCCGTGGCTACCGAAGGAGGAGAAGCGGTTAAGTCCTCGGTATCGATCATGGCGGAAATCAGCGACTCTTCGCGGCGTATTTCCGAAATCATCAGCGTGATCGACGGCATCGCCTTCCAAACCAATATTCTTGCCCTGAATGCAGCAGTCGAAGCCGCCCGTGCCGGCGAACAAGGCAGAGGCTTCGCCGTAGTGGCCGCCGAAGTACGCAATCTGGCCCAGAGATGCGCCAATGCCGCCAAAGAAATCAAGGAATTGATCTCTTCCAGTGTGCAGAAGGTGGAAAAAGGCGCCCTACAAGTGAATTCAGACAGGGCAAACCATGGAACAAGTGGTTGCCAGCATCCGGCGAGTAGAAAGCATCATGTCTGAAATCAGCCTAGCCAGCGTCGAGCAATCGCGAGGCATTGAGCAAGTCACCAGCGCAGTCACGCAAATGGATGGCGCCACCCAACAGAACGCAGCCTTGGTGGAAGAAGCGGCGGCGGCCGCCAAGCTACTGGAAGAGCAAGCCTTGCGCATGAACAATATTGTGGGGAAGTTCGATCTGGGCGATGCCTCTGCAATGCCCAATAAGCGCGGAAACCAAACCGCAGCCCTCTCGCTGGACAACATCTACCGGCGAAATCCGGAACCCAGCGCGACCTCCAACCATGCCTATCCACTCCGCAGTGGCTCCTGATAGGCAAGCAAGGGGATTAGGACGCGAATATCGGCTAAAAGAATGGGCCGGCAGCCATACGCTGCTGGCCAAGCTTTCGTTTTTGGAGTCATGACCAGTCCGGCTTCAACACCATCAGAAAATACACCGCCAGCATCGCACAGAAGGCCGGGTAGCCCAGGCACTCCCAGATCCTAGCAAAGCGCCAGTAGCGCGCGGGCAGTGCCTGCCCCGCTTCCGCCGCGTCGCGGGCCATGCCCGCCATCCGGATTTGCAGCCACACCACCGGCAACCAACACGCGCCGGAGAATAAAAACAAGCCCAGTGCCCAGGCAATCCAGGACTGGGTCAACGGCCACCCGGCCTGATGGGCCAGCCACAAGCCGGACAAGGGCTGGAAAATCACCGCCGGCGTGGTGAACCACCAATCCGCCCGCACCACCAGCCGCGCCACCTCGGCCTGCGCCGGCACCTTGCCGCCGCGGTTGGCGAAGAACATGTAAAAAGCGGAGCCAAGCCCGGTACCCACCATCAACGTGGCGGACAAGATATGCAGCGTCTTGACGATCAGATAAGCATTCATGGTTTTGCCTCCCGGTTGGCGCCCAGCCACAGCAGCATCGCCAGAATGGGCAGGTTTTTCATTAGCGGCGCGAACGGATGCAGCCAGTTTTCAGGCAAAGCCACCGCCACCACAACGCTGTAAAACAGTACCGCCCATGCCTGCAGCCTCCAGGTCAGAGCGGTGGGCCGCCAGACTATCCATGCGGCGAACCCCAAATCCATCGCGCAAGACAGCAGAAACAGCGGCGCCTGCGCGGCATGCGGCAGCTCCAACCGCGCCAACATGGCGATCGACTCGTCCCAGGCCGTCAGCGGCGGTTGCAGCCCGCTCCACAGCCATAGCGCGGCTAGCGACCACTCGACGGTTCTGCGTGTCGCCCTCACGCCATCGCTCCGAATTGGCGGAACGACAAGGGATTGCGCTCCAGCAGCGCCGCGAAGTCCGTCGCGTCCGCTGTCGAGCCCTGGCGCAACATGCGCAGGCTGTCCCGATCGAACAGGCTGCCCGGCACGCACGCGCCGCATGCGGCCAGGCCATCGGCCAGATAGCCTGGCATGGCCCACACCTTCGCCGCCGTGCGGATGCCCTGCATGCGGCGCAGCTGCCGCAGATAGTCGGCCAGGGAGGCTTCCTCCTGTCCAACGAAATCCACCGTGCCGCAAACGTCGCTCTCAACCAGTTTGCACAAGCCTTCAACCGCATCATCCGCGGCCACCGGGCGCACTCGCTGCGCTCCGCCATCTGGCAAAGGCCAGAGCGGCAGCCGGGACAAAGCCCGCAGCAGGCGGCTGCTGGCGCCGTCCGCGCCATATACCAGCGAAGGACGGGCGACGGCGACATCCAAACCGCTGGCGAGCAACGCCGCGTCTCCTCTCCCCTTGCTGGCCAAAAACAAGGTGTCAGCCTCTTCCGATGCGCCCAGCGCCGACAATTGCACCCAGCGACGCGCCCTCCGGCTCTTCGCCAAACCTGCCAGACTCGCCGGACCGAAATGATGCACGGCCTCCAGTTCTCCCTCTCGCCCTTCCCGCAGCGCCCCCGCCATATTGACGATCGCGGTCACGCCGTCCACCCAGTCCGCCCAACCGCGTTCGGGCCGCGCCAGGTCCAACTCTGCTCGGGCAGGTGTCAACAACTGATATCCTCGGCACCGCAGTCTGGAGGCGACCCGTTGCCCGATGAAGCCGCGGGCTCCCAACAACAGCACTCTCATTGCGCCCCTCCTTCCTGAGCGGCCGCCGGCAGCGGCTTGCCATGGCTGGACCGGTTGAACGCCACCTGGCGCCACACCAGCCGCACCAAGACCAGCAACTGAGCCACCACGCCTATCAATGACCACTTCAACACCTCGCGAATATCCAGCCACAGAGAAGAAGAAGCCTCATTCGGCGCCGACAACAATACCGTCAGCAACGGCGTGGCCAGCACCAGCAACAGGAACGTCCGACTCCAGAACGATGCGCCTTCGCCTCGCTCGCACAACGCTCGCGCCACCTGCCGCAGCGGCTCCGCCAACAGCCACCAACACAACAAGCTGCACAAAACCGGCATCAGAACCATGATCAAAACATACCCTCCCACAGCAATCTCCTTATTCTGAAATTTCTGTCAAAACAGAATTTATTGGCTAAAAAAATCTCTTCCCGCCCGCGGCAACAGGCACGCCGGCCAACACCGCCTGCTGCGCGCGAACCAGGGATATGTCGCCTTCAGCAATCCTTTCACCGGCGGCCAGGACAAAATGGCCACCAAGCGGGACAAACCGCAACGCGCATACATGCCCAACAGCGCATCCACTCCCGTGCGCAGCCGTCCCGATTCATCGCAGGCATGGATGCGCGCCAGCGCGGCCTCTGGAACCAGGCCCGCTTGCTCCAGCCTTTCCGGCTGCCGGCGGATGTCGATCAACTCCAGACGCGCCGTGTGATCCAACTTGCGCATCCACTGCATTTCCCTCGCGCACAAAGCGCTGTCCCCATCGTAGAAAATCCGGTACTTGCCATTCATTCGCTCTCTCCCGATTTACCTCCCCGGCCCAGCAACTTCTGGATGCCCGCGCCCATTTTCAACACCTTGCTCAGCGTGGCGGTGGACAAGCGCAACATTTCCCGCGTCCACGCGGTCAAGGTATCCATGAACTGCCAGGTATTGCGTATGCGCTGCTGCGCCAACGGGCTTTCCAGCTTGAAGTCCGGACTCTCCATGCACTCGCGCAGCACGTCCAGCGTCGGCTCGATCTCGCGCCGCTGCCGCTCCGCGACGATGATGCGGAACAACTCCCACACATCGCCTGAAGTTTCAAAGTGGTCGCGCCTATCGCCCAGTACGTGGACGTTGCGGATCAACTTCCAGCCTTGCAGCTCCTTCAGGCTGTTGCTGACGTTGGATCGGGCAACGTTCAGTGTTTCCGCCAACTCCTCGGCGCACATCGCTCGGCCGGTGATGAACAACAGCGCGTGTATCTGGGCCACGGTGCGGTTGACACCCCAGCGGGTGCCCATTTCGCCCCAATGCAGTACGAATCGTTGGCTTACAGGTGTCAGTTCCATACTCGACACAATAGTTATTTCCGAAATTTCTGTCAATAGAGAAATTAAAAAGCAAAGGCCAACCAGAACCTGACAACTCGCAAGCCAGAAGTCGATGTCTGGGAACAGACTGCGCGCTAATCCGTCATCTCGCTATGCCGCTGACGCTCCTGCAGAGGCTCGCGCAGCAAACGCTGCCGCAAACCTGCCAGATAGTCCGCCCGGCACTGTCTGAGCATGTAATCGCGGTAATTGTGGATTTTCAACTCGTCCCAAGCCTGCTGTCGCGCCTGCCGTGAGCAGGCCTCAGCCCCCGCCACCATCTCGTCGGTCAGCGGCAACCCTGCCTCGGTCAGCAGCGTATAGCCATAACGCTCCATATAAGGCCGGCAGGCGGTTTCTATGATTTCAATCTCGCGCATCGACAATTGCTGCTTGAACTTGTCCGCGTGCGCGATGATGGGGGGAAAATGATTGGATGACCACAGCGCGGAGCGCTGCGCGATCTGGGCCGCCTCGGTCGAGCTGCGAATGTCCAGCATCTGGGGCATGAAGGCAATTCCGAAGAAATCGCAGACCTGCCGCAACGCCATCTGCTGATCGGTCAGGAAATCCTCGTAACGTATGGTCAACACGCGGTCGGGATGGGCAGCCAGCAGCTTGTCCGCAGCCTGGTAGGCGACCAGCCAGGTCTGCGCGTTCAGGACGGTGTCGAAATCGTGGATGATAGCCCGGTTGATCGATGCGACCTGGGCGCGTGGGTCCCGCACAACGTTGAGAAAACGCATGTCGGGAAACAGGCTTAGCAGCTCTTCTGCGTAATGGACGTTATCCAGCGACTTGTCCATCACCACCCGCGCCTGATGGCGCTCCCCCGCTCGCAACAGCAGCTCCCAGGCGATCCGGTGCGCGCTGCGGGGCTGGCCGGCCAAAGCCTCGAAAATTTCAACCGGATCGAATACCATGTCCGGCCACTTCACCATGCTGGCGGCCTGCAAACCCACTACATCCACCACCAGCTGGAAATAATTGCGGTCGTCAGACAAATCCCCATACAACGGCAGCAAGGGCATGAAATCAACGATGTGCAGCGGATACGGCGAGTAGAAATCTGGATTGAAATTCAGCCTCAGCCTGAGCGCATGGCTGCCACAACGCCGAAGCGGGATCATCAATACCGGCAAGGGCCGCCCCGTATCAGATATGGTACTCATCGCCGACTCCCTCCATCGCCGCGGGACTGCAACAGTGCAGCACTAGGCCGAACAAGCTGTCCACACACTCATCCACACTTTGCGCGCTGGTATCCAGCGCCAGCCCAGCCTGCTCCGGAGCCTCATATGGAGAGGAAACCCCGGTGAAATTCGCGATTTGCCCCGAACGAGCCTTCGCGTACAGGCCCTTGCAATCGCGCTGCTCGCACACTGCCAGCGGCGTGCTGACGAAAACCTCGGCGAAATGCCTCTCGCCGACGATTTCCCGCGCCATCTCGCGGTCGCTGCGCAGCGGGGAAATGCAGGAGCAGATCACGATCAGCCCGGCATCATTCATCAGCCTGGCCACCTCGGCCGCCCTGCGCAGGTTCTCCCTCCTGTCCGCTTCGGTGAAACCCAGGTTGCGATTGATGCCATGGCGCAGATTGTCTCCATCCAGCACCACAGCGGAAAAACCATTGTTCACCAGCCTCGCCTCCAGCTCGTAGGCGATGGTGGACTTGCCCGCACCGCTGAGCCCGGTCAGCCAGATGGTCATCGCGGCATGGCCGAACAGGCGTCGCCTGTCCGCCAGCCGGACTCGGCCGCCGGTGCGAAAAACATTGGCGGGTATCCCCGCCTGAACGGATACGCCCGCCATGAGCCGCCTCCTTCGATGATAGCGCCCGTTCCACAACGGGAACCACACGCCAGATACTTTGTTCATAGCGCCAAAGGGAAGCCGCAACCCAGGACAAAGTCCTGACCTAGTATTTGCACGGATCAAAAAATGCATATTCTAAACAGGCATTCCATTCCATTGGACTGATACCGCTTCGCTAGCTAAAACTTGATACCGGCGCTGATCATCGACAGGCTTCGGTCCTGCAAAGTGTTGTAATCTCCGCCCGCCGTTTTCAGATACAGCAGCTCGAACTGGTAGCGCTTGCGATACTCCCCCTGCAGCCGCCACAACGCGCTGCGTCGTCCCTGCATGAACTGGCCGTCGTGGGAATAACCTTTCACGTCGTAGCCTAGAGCCAGCGAAGGCATCAGATCCAAACCCGGCAGCGCGCCGTAATAATGCTCCTCGAACTTGGCTCGCCACCCCCAGGCGTTGGCGGTGACGAAACCATCCCGCGCGCAGTTCAATGCATCCCCGCTACAGGAAGGCGACGAGATGGATGGCGCCTGCCCGAAGCCTACCCTGCCGTAGCGCATCACATAGGCATCGGGCAGGCCGGACAGATGCTTGAGGCTGGCTTCGGCCGATAGCCTGGCTTCGCCGCCCAACAGCCGTCCCAGCGCCTTGGACGCCCCCAGGTTGAACTGGCTGCTGCCAAAGGTATCGTAGCCACGCGCCACGTAGCCCGCCGGGGTCGTCGCTAGATAGCCCAACGGCCCCGTTCCGGCCAACACCCCGTAGAGAAAGTCGGCGCCGTTCCAGGCCACTGGCTGATTGGGACGATAGGTGAGCTCGCTGTAAATCCCCGTGCCATCCGGCAAGCGAGTTCGGAAATTGACGCCGTACATATGGATGTGGTCCGGGTAAGCGCGCCGGAATTGGCCTGCGATCCCGGTGGGGGCCACCTTGCCCTGATTGGCAGCAGCGGGCAGAAATACGCCGGGACCGGTGCGAACCATCTGGTTGAAACTCATCATGCTGGTCTGATCGGAATAGAACAGGCCCACTTGACCAATATTTTCGAACAGATAACTGAGGCTGAAGCCGAATTCGCCGCCATACGGCTTATCGTCCGCCGCGCGTTGGATATGATCTAGCGGGTTGGCAAGCGATTGCTGGTCGGTGGTGACAATGGCCCGCCGCGCCAGCTTGCTGAGCAAGGTGCCATTCAGCGTCAGCGCGTTGCAGCCGGGCTGGGCGTAGTCGCTGCCCGAGTAAAACGCTCCGCAGGCGGGATAGGCATTAGGCGCGAACTTGAACTGGTAGTAGCCATCCACTGCCAGTTTCGGCGTCGCCTGAAGCTTGGCGTAGAAAGCCGGGGTTGGAATGTTTACCATTTCCGGAACCGTGCCGGAACGGCCCAGGGCGTTGAAATCCATCGCGTTCACTTGCTGAATGCCGCCCAGTATCGTGGTGGGAGTGATCCAGGGAATGATTTGTTGCCCTAGCCGCAGCGTCAGGGCCCCATCCCCCAGCAGATAATGGCCATACGCATAGGCGTCGCTCAGCGCCACGCCGCTGAAGCGGCCCAGCAAGGTGAATTGGCTGTCATTCAAGGGCGCGCCAGGCGCATATCCGTTGGGCGCGTGGCCGTGCGGCACCGCGCGGTGGATCATGGCGTAGTCATACCAAGCCTTGGCGCTGACGAACATTCCGCCGTCACCGCGGCGCAAGTCGCCCTGCGCATAGCCCTGCCAAGCCTCGGACACCAGATCTCCGCGCCGGTAATTGAGATCGCCGTCGTTCTGCGTATCCATCGCGTTGGCGTGGCCGGTGAGCATATCGTTGGGGTTCTCGGTCCTATACACATTGCCGATCGCCATCGCGCCCTTCGCCTCCAACTTCCACGATCCCAGATCGAATTGCCTTCCCTCCCCCAATCCGGAAGGCAGCGTGCTGACCGTGATTTCTCCGGCATGTCCCGCGCCGGCCAACAACATGAACAGCAGGGGCTCGCATCCACGGATTCGCTTCATCTGACCATCTCCTCTTCATTGTCGTCGTCGCTGCGCCGCCCCCCGCGGCGCAACGCCATGCCGCTAACGCAGATACTTTTCAGCCAGATTCGCCCAGTAGCTGGCGCCCAGGCTCAGAATTTCGTCATTGAAGTCGTAGCCGGGATTGTGGATCATGCAGCCTCCCTTGCTGCCTACCCCGTTTCCCAGCACCACGTAGCATCCCGGCACCTGTTCCAGCATCCAGGAAAAATCGTCTCCGCCCATCGCCCCAGCCGGCAGCGGCAAGATGGCCTGCGGCCCGACCATGGATTCGGCCACCTCGCGCGCGATGCGCGTTTCCTCCGGGGCGTTGACCAGCACCCGGGTCACCGGTTTCCACTCGACCTCCGCCGCCACGCCGAAGCTTTGCGCCTGCAGGCTCACCATATCCCTCAGCCGGCTCTCGATCTGTTGCTGGATCGCCGGGTTATAGGTGCGCACTGTCAGCTCCAGCCGCGCGCAGTCGGGAATCACATTGCTGGCGCTGCCAGCCTGGACCGAACCAATGGAAACCACTGCCGGCTGGTCAGGCGGCAGATTGCGCGACACGATGGTCTGCAGCGACAGGATGATGGATGCCATCGCCACGATGGGATCGACGCAGGTATGCGGCATGCCCCCATGCCCTCCCTTGCCAATCAGCTTGATGGAGACGATGTCTGCCGATGCCGCCAGCACGCCGGGCTGCACGATGAAGCTGCCCACCGGCAGCGTGGGGCCGTTGTGCAATGCGAATACCGCGTCGCAGGGAAAGCGCTCGAACAAGCCATCTGCCATCATCCGCGCGGCGCCGCCCTGTCCCTCTTCCGCCGGCTGGAAAATCAGGTTCAGCGTGCCGTCGAAATCGCGGGTTTCGGCCAGATGGCGCGCTGCGGCCAACAGGATGGCGGTATGGCCGTCATGCCCGCAGGCGTGCATCTTGCCGGGTTGCTTGCTGGCGTACGGCAGGCCGGTTTCCTCATGTATCGGCAGTGCGTCCATGTCGGCGCGGATGCCCAGCCGGCGGCTGCCAGAGCCGCAACGCAGCTGCCCAACCACGCCGGTGCCTCCTACACCCGCGGCCACCTCATAACCCCAGGCCCGCAACGATTCGGCCACCAGCTTGCCGGTGGCCACTTCCTCGAAGCCCAGTTCGGGGTGGGCGTGGATGCTGTGGCGGATGGCGATGAACTGCTCCTCATGTTGCTTGATGGCGGGAATGACCCCTGGCAGATTGGACATGCGTAGGCTCCGTTTCCATGCGGTGGGAAGAACGGCGTCGAGCAAGGCATTAAGCCCGCGGAACACCGCTTTGATTCCAGTCTATGGAGGACGGATGCGACGAAAATGAGGGAGAATCGCCAATCGCCGAGCTGATATCGCCAGGCATGCGATCAGTCGGACTTGACAAATATCAAGACGCCCAAAAGGCATATGGCATAGCAAGGCAAAAATGACATGCGTTTGAACTTGATTTTACGCGCTGGTTTCGCCAAGGTTAAAGCGGATATCGCCAAGGCTGACCGATATGAACGCCTGCATAGACCTGCTTTACCTGCCGAGCTGCCTAGCCGGGACACTGTTTTCAGCCGTTGATGTGCTGCATGCGGCCAACAAACTGTGGCATCTGCGCCACCCTCGCAGCAAAACACCGCCGTTCAGCTGGCGGCTGTTGAACGAAGACGGACAGGAACTGCCCTTGCCGATCTGGCTGCCCCCCTCGCCAGAGCGGCCTCCCGATGCGCTTTTCGCGCTGCTGGTGCCGGGTCTGGACATGGACAGCGTGCCGCAGCTCAAGCAATTGCTGGATCAATCAGACAAGGCCCTGCGGCTGATCGCGCGACGGCACGCCTCCGGCGACGTCATCGCCACCAATTACAACGGCGCCGCGTTGTTGGCTCGGGCCGGGATTCTGAACGGCCGCAATGCCACCATCACCTGGATGATCGCCGGCTGGTTCTCCAGCAGCCATCCGCAGGTGCATCTGCTGATGGACCGGCCAGTCACCCATGATCAGCTCATTTTCTGCAGCGGCGCGCCCGCTTCCGCCACCGAACTGCTGCTGGAGCTAGTCCGCCATTTTGCCGGAGACGAATTGGCGCAGCGCTGTACCAATGGCCTGTTGTACCTGCCGGCGCGATTCGAACAATCAGCGCAGACGCTGCCGGCGCTGAGCACGCCTACCCGCGACAGCGTGGTGTTCAAGGCGCGACGCTGGCTGGAACAGCATGTCGCCGCCCCCTACAGCCTGAATCAGGTAGCCGCCGCCTCCGCCGTCAGCAGCCGCACCCTGCTGCGCCATTTCCGCGAAGTGGCGGACATGACGCCGCTGGACTACCTGCACCAGTTGCGGGTGGAGCGCGCCAAGCTGTTGCTGGAGGTCACCACGCTGGATCTGGCCGGCATCATGGAACAATGCGGTTACGATGATCCTAGCGCCTTCCGCCGCCTGTTCCGCCGCCAGACCGGCCTGACGCCCACCGCCTACCGTCGAACCTTCGCGCTGCGGGCATCGCGCCAGCGCTGGCGCGCCCATGACGCGATTCCGCAAGCAGAAGCAGGCTCTGGCGCCTGACAGGCGCCAGACGCTTCCAGCGGGGGATCAAGGCGTCACGTGCATATATGGCGTGGTCGCCAACGTGGCCGAGATCGCACAGCCGCCGGCCAACGGCGCGGCGGACAGCTCGATGGTGGTTTCGCTGCCGCTATCGGCGATCCGCCCGTTCACAAGGCTGGGGCCGCACTGCCCACCCAAGATGGGTGTATTGACATTGACCATCACTTGGTCGATCACCAGTTGATTGACCGCGGTCACCCTTCCCACCCACGGGGCGGTGGCAGTGGCGCTGGCCTTGATCATGCGGCAGACCGGGATGCCCTTGAATGCGGCGCTGGTGATCAGGACATGGCCCGCGCCGTCCACGGTGCCGCTGAACACCGCGGTGCAATCGACGTCTATGCCTGACTTGCTGACCACGGCCGGCCCCACCGCCGAGAATGGAATGGCCGCCCCGCCAGCGCCCGGCGGCGTAATGGTAGCCGCTCCCGCGGCCGAAGACATGCCCAATGCCAACGCGCACGCGCTAGCTGCCAGAATCATGTTGTGCATCTTGTTCATCGCGTAATCTCGTCTTGTTTAGTTGAAACGCGCCCTGCTGCTGCAGGCCGCCGCGACAAAGTAAAATGCCAAAAGCATCAACACCCTTGATCAGGATCAGCTAGCCAATATCCCCCTGCTCCAGCCTGGCTCTAAGCAGAGGAGCGGCGCGCGGCTTGACATCCGGGCTAGACAAACGGCATGCTGAAGACATGAAACTCTTCCAACTCCGCCACCATCACCATCACGGCCAGCCCAGAGGCGCCGGCGTGACGTGCGCGGATTTGGAATACGGCGGCTAGCCGCGTTCCAGCCAGCCACCACCCCAGACAGGCGCCGCAAGGCGCCTTTTTCTTTGCCGCGCGCTCCGCGCGAATTCTGAAAGGCAAGCATCATGACCATGATCCGAGGCACCCGCATCGTCCAAGGCCGCGAGGCCGCCCTCCAACGCCGGCTGGAAAACCGCTTCCGGAGCTGGCTTCATTGACGCTGGCGCGGAAGAGGCCATCCTGCCCGCCCTATGGAGCCAGGATACTTTCGTCGCCAAGGCCGGCGGCAGCGAAATATTGGAGCAAATGTGGGCTTTCCCCGACCGCAAGGGCCGCGCCTGCTGCCTGATACCGGAAGCCACCGCGCTGCTCCAGGAAAGAAGCCGGGAGTTTTTGAACGGCAGGCGCGAGGCGGGATTCTTCTACATCGCGCGCTGTTACCGCTACGAGCGGCCGCAAGCCGGCCGCTATCGGGAATTCACCCAACTTGGTTTTGAAAGCCTGGGGCCGGATCCAAGCGCGGCGTTTGAGCGCAGCCTGACGCTGTGCCGCGGCTTTCTGGACAACCTGGGCCTGCGTTACGAGCTGGATGGCGCGGCCAAGCGCGGCCTCAGCTACTATCTGGGTGGAGCAGGCTTTGAAATGCGCGTGCCGGAATTGGGCGCGCAGAAACAGGTAGTCGGCGGCGGCGCCTACCAGGAAGGCGCCGGCTTCGGCATCGGACTGGAAAGGCTGGCGCTGGCGCTGGAAGCGCAAGGCATACAACCTTGACGGCATGAAAAAGGCCGGGCCCATGCCCGGCCTTAAAAAGGATGATCAGCCGCCGGTGCCGCCCACGGTCAGGCCGCCGTCTATGCGCAGCGTGGGCTGGCCCACGCCCACCGGCACGCTCTGCCCCTCCTTGCCGCATACGCCCACGCCCTGGTCAAGCGCCAGGTCATTGCCCATCATGGACACGTAGTTCAACACCTCGGGGCCGCTGCCTATCAGCGTGGCTCCCTTGACCGGGTAGGTCAGCTTGCCGTTCTCGATGCGCCAGGCCTCCGACGCCGAGAACACGAACTTGCCGCTGGTGATGTCCACCTGGCCGCCGCCGAAATTCACCGCGTACAGGCCATCCTTGACCGAGGCGATGATTTCCTGCGGATCGCGCTGCCCCGCCAACATATAGGTATTCGTCATGCGAGGCATCGGGATGCTGGCATAGGACTCGCGGCGGCCGTTGCCCGTGGGCGCCACCTGCATCAAGCGCGAATTCATCGCGTCCTGCATATAGCCCTTGAGGATGCCGTCTTCGATCAGCACCGTTCTCTGGGTGGCGTTGCCCTCGTCGTCTATCGCCAGCGCGCCGCGTCGGCCGCCCATCACGCCGTCATCCACCACGGTCACCCCCGGCGCGGCCACTCGCTGCCCCAGTTTGCCGGAAAACGCCGAAGTGCCCTTGCGGTTGAAGTCGCCTTCCAGCCCGTGGCCGATTGCCTCGTGCAGCAGCACGCCAGGCCAGCCCGGACCCAGCACCACGGTCATCTGACCCGCCGGCGCCGGGCGGGAGTCCAGGTTCACCAGCGCCTGCTTGACCGCCTCCCGCACGTAGCGCTCCACCACCGCGTCATCGAAATAAGCCAGATCAAATCGGCCGCCGCCTCCGGCCGCGCCCTGCTCGCGCCGGCCGTTCTGCTCGGCGATCACCGACACCGACATCCGCACCAGCGGCCGCACATCGGCTGCCCGCACGCCATCATGGCGTGCCACATAGACCACGTCGTACTCCATGGCGAGCCCGGCCATCACCTGGATCACGCGCGGGTCGATCGCCTTGGCCAGCTTCTCCACTTTTTCCAGCAGCGCCACCTTGGCGGCAGCCTCCAGGCTGTGACAGGGGTCGATGGACGGGTACAAAGACTGCGGCTTGCACTTCTCCACCGCGCCGGCGCTGCCGTCGCCGCCGGCGTTGCCGATGGCGCGCACCGCCTCGGCCGCGCGGGTCAGCGCGTCCTGATTGATGGCGTCGGAATAGGCGAAGGCGGTCTTGTCGCCGGCGACGGCGCGCACGCCCACGCCCTGGTCGATGCTGAAGCTGCCGGATTTGACGATGCCCTCCTCCAGGTGCCAGCCCTCGTTGCGCGTGTACTGGAAGTAGAGATCGGCGTAATCGATGGCGTGATGGCGCATATGGGACAAGGTGCGCTCCAGCGCGGCCTCGTCCAGGCCGTAGGGTTTGAGCAGCAGCTCGTCAGCTGTGGTGAAGGCGTCTTGCATGGTGGCTCTTTCAGCGTATGACCCGGTGCGCCAGCGCCGGCAGGCGGTCGCGCACCGAGTGCGTCAATTCGGGGTCGATCTCGGCGGTGATCACGCCCTCGCCGCCGGGCAGTTCGGCGAGGATGCGCCCCCAGGGATCGATGATCATCGAGTGGCCATGGGTCTGGCGGCCGTTTTCATGCCTGCCGCCCTGAGCGGAGGCGATCAGGTAACACTGATTTTCTATCGCCCGGGCTCGCAGCAACGGCTCCCAGTGCGCTTCGCCTGTGGTGGCGGTGAACGCCGCCGGCAGGATCAACAGATCGAACGGAGCCAGCATCCTGAACAACTCGGGGAAACGCAGGTCGTAGCAGATGCCGAAAGCGATGTCGGCCAGCGGCGTGTCCGCCTTGGTCGGCGTCACGCCCGCCTGGATGGTGTTGGATTCGCAATAGCTTTCTCCCTGCCCGGTAAAGCCAAACAGGTGGATCTTGTCATAGCGCGCCGCCACTTCTCCCTGCGGATTGTAGAGCAGGCTGCTGTTGAGCACCTTGCCTGGCTCCTCGCACGCCAGCGGCACGGTGCCGCCCAGCAGCCAAAGCCCATGGCGTCGCGCCATCCCAGCCAGCGCCTGCTGGATGGGGCCGTCGCCGTAGGCCTCGCGCACGGCGACCTTGTCGGTTTCCTTCGCCCCCATCAGGCAAAAGTACTCGGGCAGCACGGCCAGGCTCGCGCCCCGCGCCGAGGCTTCAGCCAATAGCTGGTCAGCCTTGGCCAGATTGGCCTCCACGCCGCAACCTGACACCATTTGCACCGATGCGGCAATGAACTTCTGCTTCATGGTTTTCTCCCCTTGATCCTGACCGGATCGCCGACATTCACCCGCTTCACCTGCGGGTCCTTCAACGATCCGCTCACTTCGTATTCCAGCGACAATATCTTGCCCACGGGATCCTGCAGCACCTTCTGCGCCGCGAGCGTGGCGATGCCCACCACGGGATTGAGCAGCGCGGCGCCGGCGGCCAGCGCCACGCTTTCCGCCACATGGGGCACCACTTTCACTTTCAGCGCCTGGGTTTCCTTGGCCAGATCCACGCTGCCGGCGATGTTGACTTCGGCCGACGGACTCTTCATTTCCACCTTGTCCGACCTGAATACGCCGTCATTCACGCTGGCCTTGCCTTGCAGGGTATCAAAGGCGAAGCCGTCGCTGAAGACGTCGGTGAAATCCAGACGAATGCGCCGCGGCAAAGACTGCAGGCTGAGCGCGCCCAACAGCCGCGCCGCGCCCGGGTCCACCTTGGCGAAGCGGCCGCTCTTGAAATCCAGCTCCATCTGGCCTGACAAATGGGCCGCGTCCAGATCGCTCAATCCGCCGGGCCAGCTCAGTTGGCCGGACAAGCGCCCCTGGCCGTTGCGGAACACATCCCCCTGGCCGAAACGAGCCATCAGCTTGCCCGCATTGCTCACATCCAACGTGAAATGGCTATCCACCTGCCCCTCGCCCTTCTCGTCCACCAGCATGCTGCCGGCAAGCGTGCCCTCCGGCGCGACCAGTTTCAACGGGTCCATCCGCCAGACGCTGCCGTCGCGGCGCGCCATCATGTCCAGCTGGCCGATGCTGCGGTTCCGCAACAACAACTCGCCGATATGCACTTTCATCGCCGGCAGTTGCTGTTTCAAAGCGGACGGCGTCGAACTCCCCTCCGCCCGCAGCGGCCAATTCAAGGCCAACCTGCTCAGGTTGGCATGCAGCTGGCCGGCGCCTTCCGCCAAATAATCCAATTCCCCCGCGGCCTCGCGCGAGCGCAATTGCGCGCCCCACTGCCCGCCCGAGCCGCGGTTCGCCATCTTGGCGCTTACCTGATGCAGCGTGAAGCCGGCGGCCGACAGTTCCGGCGTGTCGATGTCTATCAGCAGCGGCATTCCGCTTTGCGGCTGCGCCATGCCTCCATTTAACCGAGCGCTCCATGGCAGCCACTCATCCAGATCGATGCGCGGCAACTGCAGCCTCAACGCCAGGCCATTCGCCGGCAATTCCCCCGCGCGGCGGCCTATGCCCAACGCGCCGGCCTGCAACTCCCCGTCCGGTCCCAGCCGCAACTGCCCGGCCATCTGTTCGGCCAGCTGAAACTCCAGCCGCATCGCGCCGGGGAAGCGCGCCGGCGCGGGCTTCAATTGCAGCTGCAGCGGCATCGAATCGTCCGCGGCCTTGCCGAAAGGCTTGGGCGCATCCAGCGACAATCCCTTCAGGCTGGACGTCAACGCCAAACTCTCCAGACCGTCGCGCACCGCGAACTGCCCTTCGAAACGGGCATGCCCTCCGGCCAGCGCCGCCAGCGGCGGCAGGTATTGCCGCAAGACGGCCTTGCCGTCCGCCTCCCCGGCCACCTCGAATCGCATGCGCTTGTCGGCCCCGGTGCGCGCGGCCAGACGGAAAGGCCCGCCGAAAGCTTTCAACTGCAATCCCTTGCTGTCCACTCCGCGCTCGGTGAAAGTCAGGCGCCCCTGCACCGCGTTCAGTTCGGGCAACGGCAAGCCGCCCAATTTCAGCTGGTTGCCATGAAAATCCAGATCGCCGCGCACCTTCACATTCTCATTGCCGGACAGCGGCACCTCCAGCTTCAACTGCAAGGCAGCCGCCCCGGTGGCGCGCGCGCGGCCGGTGAAGCCGCCCAGCCAACCGTCCACCGGGCTCTTGGCCGTGTAGGCCAGCATGCGATCCAGCCTGTCGTCCACCCGGCCGTCTATCTTCAGCCAGGGCACGTCGGCCCCCAGCTCGTCTATGCCTACCGACACGTCGCGCAAGGGCACGCCCGCGGTGCTCGCCTTTTGCGCCAGCACCTGCATGCCCTCATTGCGGAAGCGAAGCTTGGCGTCGATGTCGTCTATCGTCGGCCAGCCGGGCTGGAACAGCAGCCTGGCCTTCTCGATGTCGGCCTCCACCAGGAATTCGCCGCCTTTGCCGCCGGCGAAGGGAAACTGATCCAGATCGCCGGCCAGCTTCATTTTCACATTGCGGGCGATGCCATCCTGCAAACCCTGCCTCAGCCAGCCGGCGGTGTGCTCGCCGACATGACGCGGCAGGTAAGCCGCCACTCTCGCCGCCTTCAGCTGCGCCACCGAAGCGCTCAGGTCCACGCTGCCGGACCCGCTTCCGGCATGGCGATAGCCGCCATGCAATTCGCCGCTCAAGTCCGCGTTGGCGAAGGCCACTTTATGAAAATCGATGCCCAGTTTTCCATCCCGTTGCGACCACTCCACATCGGCGGACAGACGGTCGAAAGGCAGAGCCTGGGCGAATACCGCCGGATAATTGACTTCAGCCTTGCCGGTATCCAGCGCCAGCCGGCCACCGGCTTCGCTGAACTCGATGCGCCCGGACACCCCGGACACGCCGGGCAGGTCGCCGAACGGTTGCCATCCCAACGCTTCGAAACGGCTTTTCGCCTTGAAGCTGGTCGGCGCTTCGACAGGCCCCTGCCAGGCCACCGTCACCTCGTGCAGCGCGCCGCTGGGGGAGAAGCGCGCGAACAGGGGATTGGCGTCCACGCCCAGCGCATGGATGAAAGGCGTGAGATGGCCCACGTTGACATTGTCCAGCGTCAACTCTCCGCCGCCCTTGGCGCCCGGCCGCCACTGCCCCTTGATCGACGACTTGTCGAAAGCGAGCCCGGTGGCGCTGGCCAGAGTCAGGTCGCTGGCCGCTATTTTGTAACTGCCGTTGAATTGCCGGTCCAGTTGCAGCTTGCCTTGCAACTGCGGCAGCGCCAGCTCGCGTGAACTGGGCGGCGTGTAGGCGGCGTCGCGGACGCTGACATCGGCTTGCAGGCTGCTGACGCTGCCGTCCGAGAACGATATCTCCAGCGTGCCGTCGCCCTCTCCTCTATGCAGCACGCCCAGCTCCCGCATATAGCGCGACCAAATGTCCGCCCGGGCGCCGTTGAGCGCCACCTTGACCGAGCCCGACCACTGCTGCCAGCCGTTGATGTCATCGCCGCGCCAGTTCGCGCCCAACTGGAAGCCCTTGCCCAACGAGGCCGCCGGCACGCCGGACAATTGCAAGCGGTGGCCCAGCAGCTGTCGCTCCAGCGTCAATTGCCCGCGCTGCAGATCCAGCCTGGGCAGGCCCAGCCTCTCGTCCTGCCAGCTCAGCCTGGCGTTCAGGATTTCCAGGGAGGGCTGCCGCAGCAGCCAATTGCCCAGCGCGTTGTCGCCGGAAGGCGCGCTGGTGAGATCGAAGCCATTCAGATAGATGATTCCGGCCGCGCTGCGGCGCAGCTCAACGGACGGTCCGTCCACCCGCACCGCCAGGCGCGGCTCCCAGGCCCATAGCGAGGTCCACGAAGGCTGCACCGTGACCCGGCTGAGCGTCAGCGCCTGGCCGGATACCGGATTGGCGATGGAGACGCCGGACAGCTCGAATTGGGGGGCCACATCCAGCCAACGTCCGCTGAGACGGCCGATGCTGACCCGGTGTCCCAGCGCGCCGGACAGGCTCTGCTCCAGCCGGGGCCGATATTGATCGAGATTGGGCAGCAGCCAGAAGGTGAAGGCGGAAAACGCGGCGAACACCAGCGCGCTGGCCGTGAACAGCGATACGGCCATCACCAGCAGGCTGCGCTTGAGCACGCGCAGGACGTGGATATGGGACAACGGCGACGAGGGCTTTTTCAACAATGGCAAACCGTTACAATGGCGTTAGGAAAAACACGGCGCGAAACCGGCCGCAGCCGCCCCCGGCGCGGTATGCCGCGCCAAGCCGTCCGGAGCTATTATGCCAGCAAACCCGAGCGCTGCCATTGCCCGCAGTTGCGAGTTTTCCCAATATCTGTCGCGGCTCCTGGCCGCGCGGCCCGAAGAACGAGAACGGCTGGAGCGGCGCCTGGGCCAGCCGTTCACCCTTGAGGATATGCAGGCCTTCGCCGACTGGCCAGAACTGGCCGCGCCTGAGACGCTGGCCCCGGCGCTGCGCCGCCTGCGCCAGGCGGTGATGGCGCGGTTGATCTGCCGCGATCTGGAAGGGATGGCCGCGCTGGACGAGGTGGTGTCCACGGTCAGCCAGCTGGCGGAATTCGCCATCCGCCAATCCCTGGCCTGCGCCGCCGCCTCGCTGGCGCAGTACGGCCAGCCGATAGGCGAAGACAGCGGCGAGCCTCAGCAGTTGATCGTCATCGGCATGGGCAAGCTGGGCGGCGGCGAGCTCAACGCCAGCTCGGACATCGATCTGATCTTCATCTACCCGGAGGGCGGCGAAACCGACGGCGCGCGCAAAACCAGCAACCACGAGTACTTCACCCAGCTCGGCAAACGGCTGATCGCCCTGCTCAACGACGCCACCGCCGACGGCCAGGTATTCCGCGTCGACATGCGGCTGCGCCCTTACGGCGACTCCGGCCCGCTGGTGATGAGCTTCGCCGCGCTGGAAAACTACCTGCTCTCCCAAGGCCGGGAATGGGAGCGCTATGCCTGGATCAAGGCCAAGGCCCTCACCGGCGACGCCGACGGACTGGCTCAGCTGGTCCGCCCCTTCGTCTATCGCAAGTATCTGGACTACAACGCCTACGGCGCGATGCGCGAACTGCACGCGCAGATCCGCCGCGAAGTGGCCCGGCGCGACATGGCCGACAACATCAAGCTGGGACCCGGCGGCATCCGCGAGGCTGAGTTCATCGCCCAGGTGTTCCAGTTGATCCGCGGCGGCCGCGACCGCACGCTGCAGCTGCGCGGCACCCGCGCCACGCTGGACAGGCTGGCCGCGCTGCGGCTGCTGGAGCCGGCCGCCGTGGAAGAGCTGCAATCAGCCTACGCCTTCCTGCGCAATCTGGAGCACAGGCTGCAGTATCTGGACGATCAGCAAACCCAGACCCTGCCGGAAGCGCCGGACACGCGGCAGAAGATCGCCGCCAGCATGGGCTACCCGGACTGGCCGGCCTTCCTCGACGCCCTGGACGAGACGCGACGCAAGGTCAGCCGCCATTTCGAACAAGTGTTCATCCTGCCCAGCGAGGACAGCGCCAGCCACCCGTTGGCCGAACTCTGGCTGGATGTGGCCGAACAGAGTCCCGAAGCCAAGCTGGCCGAACTGGGCTACGCCGACCCGCAAGCCGTCTCGCGCCAGCTCACCAGCCTCGCCCAAAGCCAGCGCTATCTGCAGATGCCGCAGGCCGGCCGCAAGAAGCTGGACGCGCTGATGCCGGCCCTGATAGAAGTGGCCGCGCGCTTCTCCAATGCAGACGACACGCTGGCCCGTATCATCGTCCTGATGGAAACGATCAGCCGGCGCGCCTCCTACCTGGCGCTGCTCACCGAATACCCGCAGACGCTGCAGCGGCTGGCCTCGCTGTATTCGTCCAGCGCCTGGGTATCCGCCTATCTCAACCGCCACCCCATCCTGCTGGATGAATTGCTGGACGCGCGAGTGCTGTACGCCCCCCCAGACTGGCCCGCGCTCGCCTCCCAGCTGGAAGCGCAACTGGCCCAGGCCGACGGCGACGTCGAAGCCAAGATGGATGCCTTGCGCCACTTCCAGCACGCGCAAACCTTCCGCCTGGTGGCACAGGACCTGGCCGGCATGTGGACGCTGGAGGCGCTGTCCGACGAACTGTCGCGGCTGGCCGATCTTGTGCTGGCCGCCGCCGTCCGCCACGCCTGGCGGGATATTCCGTCCCGCCACTGCGAAACCCCGCGCTTCGCGGTGATAGGCTACGGCAAACTGGGCGGCAAGGAGCTGGGCTACGCGTCGGACCTCGACATCATCTTCCTTTACGATGACGAGCACCCGGACGCGCCAGAGCTGTACTCGCGACTGGCGCGCAAGCTGTCCACCTGGCTGACCAGCGCCACCGCTGCCGGCGTGCTGTACGACATCGACCTGCGGCTGCGGCCCAACGGCGCCAGCGGCCTCTTGGTCAGCTCCGTTTCCGCCTTCCGCCAATACCAGGAAAGCCAGGCCTGGGCATGGGAACACCAGGCGCTGACCCGCGCCCGCTTCGTCGCCGGCGATGCCGGCATCGGCGCGCAATTCGAGGCCGAACGCCACGCCATCCTCACGCTGGAACGCGATCCGGCCAAGCTGCGCGGCGAGGTGCTGGCGATGCGGCAGCGGATGCTGGACAGCCACCCCGCGCACGAGGGCGACGTGAAGAATGCCCGCGGCGGCATCATCGACATCGAGTTCATCGTTCAATATCTGATCTTGGCCCATGCCCATCGCTTGCCCGCCTTCACCGGCAACACCGGCAACATCGCGCTGCTGGCGGTGGCGGCCGAAGCCGGCCTGATAGACCGGCAGTTGGCCGAAGACGCCCGCGCAGCCTACCGGCATTACCGCCGCCTGCAACACGCGGCGCGGCTCAACGACAGGAAAACCGTGGACGTCGACCAGTCGCTGCTGAACGCCTACGCGCGAGGCCGCGAACTGTGGGGACAGGTTTTCGAGCAAGCGCTCGATTTTTCCTGAGCGCGGGTTCACAAAGCCGCGGGCCACGGTATACACTGGTCCATCAACACGGCGCGGGCGCCCCAGGCGACCCGCCGCCACACCAAGCACAACACAGGAGATGACCGAGATGTCGATGGCTGATCGCGACGGATATATCTGGTATGACGGCAAACTGGTGGACTGGCGCGACGCCACCACCCACGTGCTGACCCACACCCTGCACTACGGCATGGGCGTGTTCGAAGGCGTGCGCGCCTATGAAACCCCGAAAGGCCCGGCCATCTTCCGCCTGCAAGACCATACCGAACGCCTGTTCCGCTCCGCCAAGATCCTGGGCATGGCGCTGCCGTTCAGCCCGGAGCAGATCAATCAGGCCCATCTGGACGTGGTCAAAGCCAATGGCCTGAAATCCTGCTACTTCCGCCCAATGGCCTTTTACGGCTCCGGCAAGCTGGGCGTGGCGCCGATGAAGAACGATGTGCAGGTGATCGTGGCCGCCTGGCCGTGGGGCGCCTACCTGGGCGAGGAGGGCCTGGAAAAAGGCATCCGCGTGAAGACCAGCTCCTTCACCCGCCACCATGTCAACATCACCATGTGCAAGGCCAAGGCCAACGGCAACTACATGAACTCCATCCTGGCCAACAACGAAGCCACGGCGGACGGTTATGACGAAGCGCTGCTGCTGGACGTGGACGGCTTCGTCGCCGAAGGCTCCGGCGAAAACATCTTCATCGTCCGCAAGGGCAAGCTTTATACTCCGGACCTGACCAGCGCGCTGGAAGGCATCACCCGCGACACCGTGGTGCAGATCGCCCAGGAAATGGGCCTGCAACTGATCGAAAAGCGCATCACTCGCGACGAAGTCTACAGCGCCGACGAAGCCTTCTTCACCGGCACCGCCGCCGAAGTGACCCCGATCCGCGAGCTGGACCGCCGCCCGATCGGCGCCGGCAGCCGCGGCCCGATCACAGCCGAGATCCAGAAGCGCTACTTCAACATCGTCAAGGGCCTGGACGCCGAACACGAACACTGGCTCACATACGTGAAATAAAACGGGTAATATCCGCACTGCGCGCCAGCAGCGACCGGTTCCCGCCGGCCTGCTGGCACATGCATTTCGGACACCCGCTTGCCGCAACAAGGAATGACCATGGCAGAACAGAAAGAAAATACCGAACGCTATATCGAAGTCACCCAGCACGACCTGCCGCTGCACTGCCCGATGCCGGACATGAAGGCATGGAACTCGCATCCGCGCGTCTACCTGCCGGTGCACAAGACCGGCGAAGCCCTCTGTCCCTACTGCGGCACCAAGTACAAGCTGGTCGGCCCGGCCGGCCACCATCACTGAGACCGCCGCCGGCCTCGAGGGCAAAGGGTGTGGCCAGGGCCACACCTTTTTGCTTGCCGCCGCCAAACCCAAGCCGCGCTGAACCAGACAGGCGGCTTGGGTTTGGAACCGGAAATACCGCATGAAGAAGAAAATCCTGGTCATCGGCCCCTCCTGGGTCGGTGACAGCGTGATGGCCCAGCCGCTGTACCGTCGCCTGCACCAGCGCCACCCCGGACTGGAGCTGCATGTGTTCGCGCCGGCCTGGACCCTGCCGCTGCTGGCGCGGATGCCGGAAGTGGCCCAATCCCACCTCAACCCCTTCGGCCACGGCGCGCTGCGTCTGGTCGAACGCTGGAAGGTGGCCCGCCATCTGGCGCGCGAGCGCTTCGATCAGGTGATAGTGCTGCCCAACTCGCTGAAATCGGCGTTGATTCCGCTGTTCGCCGGCATCCCGCTGCGCACCGGCTTTCTCGGCGAATCGCGCTACGGCCTGCTCAACGACGCCCGCGAACTGGACGAGCAAGAACTGCCGATGATGGTGGAGCGCTTCTGCGCGCTGGCGGAAGACCGCGGCCAGCCCTTGCCGCGCCCTATTCCAAACCCGCAACTGAGCGCCACGCCGGCGGTGCAGCGCCAGGCGGCAGCCAAGCTGGGGCTGGACCTTTCCCGTCCCATCGTCGCTTTCTGTCCCGGCGCCGAATACGGCCCGGCCAAACGCTGGCCCGCCCGCCACTTCGCGGCGCTGGCCCAGCGCTTCCGGAACGCCGGCTACTCGGTATGGCTGTTCGGTTCGTCCAAAGATAAGCCGATAGGCGACGACATCGCCCGCCTGGCGGAAGGCGCGGCGGTCAATCTTTGCGGCGCCACTGGACTGGACGAGGCGATCGACCTGATGGGCTTGGCTAAGCTCGCGGTGTGCAACGACTCAGGCCTGATGCACGTCGCCGCCGCGTTGGACAAGCCGCTGGTGGCGCTGTATGGCTCCTCCAGCCCGGACTTTACGCCCCCGCTGTCGAAACGCGCCGAAATCGTATCGTTGAATCTGGACTGCAGCCCCTGTTTCGAGCGCAACTGCCCCTACGGCCATACCGACTGCCTGGAAAAAATGCAGCCGGACATGGCGTGGCAAGCCGCGCAACGCCTGCTTCCCACCCTCGTCCCCATCACACAGGACTGACATGAGCGCAGTGGAACCCACCCGCCCCCCAGAAGAAAACAGCCGGCGCATGGAGCTGATCCGCGCCGCCGCCTCGCTATTCCGCGACCAAGGCTACGAGCGCACCACGGTGCGCGACCTGGGCAACGCGGTAGGCATGCAGTCCGGCAGCCTGTTCTACCACTTCCGCACCAAAGAAGAGATCCTGGTCGCGGTGATGGCGTTGGGCATCGCCAGCACCACCGAGCAATTAGCCGCCGCCCTGGCGCAAGCCGCCGCCCCGCGCGACAAACTGGCCGCGCTGTTCCGCGTCCACCTGAACTCCCTGCTGGGCGACAATCAGGCAGCGCTGGAGGTGATGCTGTACGAGTGGCGCAGCGTATCGGCCGCCGCCAAACCCGCGCTGGTGGTGTTGCGGGACCGGTACGAAGCGCTGTGGCAACAGGTGTTGGACGATGCCGCGGCAGCCGGCATGATCAAGCAAGACACCCGCCTGCTGAGAAGAACGCTGCTCGGCAGCCTGCACTGGACCGTGCAATGGTATCGCCGAGACGGCGAGTTGGGCGTGGATGAGATGGCCGAGCGCATGTTGCAGTTGGTACTGTTCGAGTAGACAGGAATAAAACTTACCAAAAACAAAAAAATGTTCTAATATCAGCGATATAGGAACATTGGGACTATGGCCATGGCAAATATCGCGAGCGTTGGCTATACCGCCGCGCAACCGCTTTATGCCGGGCTAAACACCCGGCAGGTCCACTCATCTCTGGAAAACGGCCACTCCGCCACCCAGCAGGCCACCAGCGCGCCTCAGACCCAGGCCGCCGTCCGCCAAAACCCGGACGCCGCCCGCGTCGAACAGCAGCTGCAGCAGCAGTTGACCAACAACCAGGCGCAACAGGCCTCGCGGCAAAACGCGCAGCCGGCTGCCCCTACGCCGACGCCTGCCGCGCAAAACACCGCGGCTGCGCTGGCGACCGCTCCGCGGCCCGAGACAGCCGCGGCCGCCGCTCCCGCAGTCAACGGCAACCAGACGCCCGCTGAAGCCAACAACGCAGCCGCCGGCGCCGTCAACAACAGCGTCAGCGCCCAGGCCGCTCCCGCCGCGCAAAAGACAAGCCAAGCCGGAGCCAACGCCCTGCAGCAGCCGGCTCAAGCGCCCGCTCCCGCGCCGACTCCGGCCCAAACCGCAACCGCGCCCGCCAGGCAGGCCACACAGGGCGTCGAGCAGGCCCAGCGCCGCAACAGCAGCGGCCAGTTGGCGGTATCTCAATATCAGGCCAATCAGTCCTTGCTGCAGCCCAGCGTATCCAGCACCAATATCTCCACGACTGCCTGAGCGCTCCCAACAAAACAAAAGCCCCGCTCAGGCGGGCTTTTGTTTTCTACCAAGGGCCAAACGCCCGCCGCCTCCGGCATCAACGGCTGCGGCGGCGCTCCGATCCCGCTTTCGGCTTGCGCCGCGGCGGCGCGTCCCCGCGCTTGCCCTTGCGCTTCTGCGCATTTTGCACCTGCAACAGCGAGTCGATGCGCTCCGAAGTGCTCTGCATCAAGAGTTGCGCCATTTCGCCATCCGGGAAGGTTTCCGGCAGGCGATACCCTAACCAGGCATAGGCCGCGTACAGCTTGCAACTGTCTTCCAGGTACTGCAGTTCGTTGCGGCCGCCGGTGCCCATCATGCGCAACAGCGGCGCGGCCTTGCGGCGGGCATGCTGTTCGGCCCAATCATGCAGCGCGTTTTCCAGCATCGGAATCTTGGTGGATATCGGACACAGGCTGAAGGTATAACGGTCGGCCAGGCTCAAGGGCAGCGCATCCAGCCACGCGGCCTTTTCCATCTGATCGGACAGATTCGCCGGCAGGAAGAATTCGTCGTGCACATTGATGTGCTTGGCGAACAGGCCCAGCAAAGCCTTGAGCTTGGCCTCGCCGGTCGCCTGCGAGATGGCTTCCAGATACTTGAGGCTGGGCGCGACGAAGAAGCCGTTATTGGGCAACGGTTCGGCTTTTTGGCGCAGCAAAGCGCCTATGGTCTTGTGGGTGAGGCCGTCGAAACCAGCCACAAAGCCGGTTTCATGCTTGCCGAAGCGCCCGGCCCGGCCTGCGATCTGCTTGGCCAGCGGCGCGGCGATGATGCCCTCCGCGTAGCCATCCCATTTGCTGGCGGTAGTGAAGATGATGCGCCGCGCCGGGGTGTTCAGCCCCATGCCGATGGCGTCGGTGGCCACCACCACCTGGGTTTCGCCGGCGACGAAGCGCTCGGCCTGCGCCTGGCGCACTTCCGGCGACAGATTGCCGTAGATGGCCGACACGCTCAGCCCCTGCTCGATCACCTTGTCGCGCCAGTTCAGCACTTCGCGCCGCGAGAAGGCGATCAGCACGTCCCCCGGTTTCAGATTCTTCAGAGACAGCAGCGGCGCCTTGTCCATCTGCAGCGCAGTCTTGCGCTCCAGCGTGCGCACTTCCAGCGTGCCGCCCACGCGCGCCACCAGCGATTCTATCGCCTCCCGCGATTCCGGCGCGCCCACCAGATAGATGGTCTGCGCCGGCACGCCGCACACGGCGGCAGTCCAAGCCGCGCCGCGGTCCGGGTCGTCCAAGAGCTGGATTTCGTCGATCACCGCTACTTCCACCTGCCGCTCGGGATTCAGCATTTCCACCGTGCTGGCGACGTGGGTAGCGTCCGGATGCAGCTTGCGCTGCTCGCCGGTGATCAGGCTGACCGCCACGCCGGCCTCCTGCAGACGGGTGTAGTTCTCCAGCGCCAGCAAACGCAAGGGCGCGAGATAAACGCCGCTCTTGGCCTTTTGCAGGTGCTCCATCGCCGCGTGGGTCTTGCCGGAGTTGGTCGGCCCCAGCACCGCGATGAAGTGGCGCTGCATCGCGTAGGCGGTGGCGAAGGATTCCGGGTAGCGCGACAAGTTGACCGCGTCGCGGGTCTTGGCGGCGGCCTTGTCGGCGGTCTGCCGGCCGCGGGCGGCGGCCACCCGGTCCAGCGCGATGGTGCAGCGCACTTTGGCGCGCTCGTACTTGGCCATGAAGGCGCTGAGCGCGCGCAGCGGGTCGATGCCGTCCACCGCGAACACCTCGCGCGCGCAAGCCGCCAGCAAGGCCTCCAGCTTCAGGCGCGCGGCCTCGTTCCAGCGTTCCTTGACCAGCGCCAGCCTGTCTTCCGGCGACAGCTTGCGCCATTTGCCGCTCTTGCCGAGGAAGCCCTCGTCCGGCACCAGGTGGTAAGGAATGCGATGGCCATCCAGCTCCAGTTCGCCATGCACCGATACCGCATGGCTGCCCTCGGTGGTGACGATGGTGGCGTTATGCTCGGCCAGGTAATCGTCCAGCTGGATTTCGGGCGGCAATGCTTCAAGGCTATCGTTCATGGCGGCTTTCGTTGTGGCACTAAAGGCGGGCGATGATAAAGCAGCCGGCGGCGACGCGCCAGCATGGTGCGACTCTATCAAAATCCGCCATCGCCGACGACAAGGCAAGCCGCAAAACAATCGGGCCGCGAGAATGCCCGGCGGCCCGATTGCCAGCGAGGGAAGCGCTTAGATCAGCTCGACCGCCAGCGCGGTGGCTTCTCCGCCGCCGATGCACAGGCTGGCCACGCCGCGCTTGCCGCCGCGCTGCTTCAGCGCCGACAGCAGCGAGATCACGATGCGGGCGCCGGACGCGCCGATCGGGTGGCCCAGCGCGCAAGCGCCGCCGTGCACATTCACCTTGTCATGCGGCAGCTTCAGGTCGTGCATCGCCGCCATCGTCACCACCGCGAAGGCTTCGTTGATCTCGTACAGGTCCACCTCGCCGGCCTTCCAGCCGGTCTTGGCCAGCAGCTTCTCGATGGCGTGCACCGGGGCGGTGGTGAACCAGCCCGGCTCATGGGCGTAGCTGCTGTGGCCCACCACGCGGGCGATGGGCTTCAGGCCGCGCTTAGCCGCTTCGGCCGCCGTCATCAACACCAGCGCGGCGGCGCCGTCGGAAATGGAGCTGGAGTTGGCCGGCGTCACGGTGCCGTCCTTCTTGAACGCCGGCTTCAGCGTCGGAATCTTGTCCAGATTGGCCTTCAGCGGCTGCTCGTCGGTATCCACCACGGTAGCGCCGCCGCGGCCCGGCACCGTCACCGCCGCGATTTCATCCTTGAACAAGCCGCCCTGGATCGCCCGCTGCGCGCGGGTCAGCGAGGCGATGGCGAATTCGTCCTGGTCCTGGCGGCTGAAGCCGTACTTCTCGGCGCACTGCTCGGCAAACACGCCCATCAGCGTGCCCTTCTGGTACGCATCCTCCAGGCCGTCGAGGAACATGTGATCCTTGATCTCGCCGTGTCCCAGGCGCAGGCCGCCGCGCGCCTTCGTCATCAGGTAGGGCGCGTTGCTCATGCTCTCCATGCCGCCGGCCAGCAGCACATCGCCGTTGCCGGCCAGCAACTGGTCATGCGCCATCATGATGGCCTTCATGCCGGAGCCGCACATCTTGTTGATGGTGGTGCACGGCGTGGCCTGCGGCAAGCCGCCGCCCAGCGCCGCCTGGCGCGCCGGCGCCTGGCCTTGGCCAGCCGGCAGCACGCAACCCATGATCACCTCGTCCACGTCGCCGGCGGCCACGCCGGCGCGCTCCACCGCCGCGCGGATGGCTGCCGCGCCCAACTGGCTGGCGGTCAAGCCGGCCAACGCGCCCTGGAAGCCGCCCATGGCGGTGCGGGCCATGCCCACGATCACGATTTCCTGTTGCTGCATCACAGCTCCTTTGCTTGGTTGTGGCCGTTGGCGCGCTTGCCCAGCGATTTTTCGCACTGGCCGCGCAACTGGCCGATTTCGGTCAGCACCACCTTGATGTCCTCCATCTGCGCCAAGAGCTGCTGCTCCTTGCGCGCCAGGATGCGGATGAACTCCTGCAATTGCGGCGCGTCGTCGCGCGCCGCGTCGTACAACGCGAACAGCTCGCGTATCTCCTGCAGCGAGAGGCCGATGCGCTTGCCGCGCAGAATCAGCATCAGCCGCACGCGGTCGCGCCGGTTGTAGATGCGGCGCTGTCCCGCCCGCTCCGGCTCCAGCAGGCCCTGGTCCTCGTAGAAGCGGATGGCGCGGGTGGTGATGTCGAATTCCTGCGCGAGTTCTGTGATGTTGAAAACCTGTTCGCCCATGCGTTTGTCCCTCTCTATTTCCGGCGGCGGCCACGCGCGCCACAGTCGCCCGCTTTTATCGCATTGTCTGTTGACGTTGACGTAAACGTCAAGTTATCGTGATCGAAAGTAGAGCAAACAGTCCAGGAGAAACAAATGAGCCAGAAAATCGGCGTGGTGGGCGCCGGCACGATGGGCAACGGCATCGCCCAGGTTTTCGCGATGAGCGGCTTCGACGTGGTGCTAGCCGACGTCAACGACGCGGCGCTGGTCAAAGGCATGGCCAATATCAACATCAGCCTGCAGCGGATGGCCAAAAAAGAGCTGATCGCCGAGGCCAACATTCCCGGCATTGTCGCCCACATCCGCGCCACCACCCTGCTGGCCGATCTCGCCGCTTGCGACGTGGTGGTGGAAGCCGCCACCGAGAACGCCGAGGTCAAGGAAAAGATTTTCCGCGAGCTGGATGCCGCCGTCGGCGAAAAATGCGTGTTGGCCTCCAATACCTCGTCCATCTCCCTCACCCGCATCGCCAGCTGGGTCAGCCATCCAGAACGGGTGGTGGGCATGCACTTCATGAACCCGGTGCCGGTGATGCAGCTGGTGGAAATCATCCGCGCGCTGCAGACCGGCGACGAGGCCTACAACACGGTGTTCCATCTCTCCCAGGCCGTCGGCAAGACTCCGGTGACGGTGAAGGACGGCGCCGGCTTCGTCTCCAACCGCATCCTGATGCCGATGATCAACGAGGCCGCCTTCGCGCTGTTCGAAAACCTGGCCACCGCCGAAGACATCGACACGGTGATGAAGCTGGGCATGAACCACCCGATCGGCCCGCTGGCTCTGGCCGACCTGATCGGCCTGGACACCTGCCTGTCGATCATGGACATCCTGCATCGCGAATTCCGCGACAGTAAATACCGCGCCTGCCCGCTGCTGGTTCAATTGGTGCAGGCAGGACACCTGGGCCGCAAGAGCGGCAAGGGTTTCTACAGCTACAACTGAGCAGCGCCATCAGCCCAAAAATAGAGGAGGCAGTGCCATGAGCCAGTCGGTACCCAAGGTCAAGCTGTTGATAGGCGGCGAATTCGTCGATTCCCAAACCACGGAATGGCGCGACATCGTCAATCCGGCCACCCAGGAAGTGCTGGCGCGCGTGCCGCTGGCCACTGCCGACGAGGTCAACGCCGCCGTGGCCGCCGCCAAGGAAGCGTTCAAGACCTGGAAAAAAACGCCTATCGGCGCCCGCGCCCGCATCTTCCTGAAATACCAGCAGTTGATCCGCGAAAACATGAAGGAGCTGGCCGCCATCCTCACCGCCGAACAGGGCAAAACCCTGGCCGACGCCGAAGGCGACGTGTTCCGCGGCCTGGAAGTGGTGGAGCACGCGGCCAATATCGGCACGCTGCAGTTGGGCGAGTACGCGGAAAACGTGGCCGGCGGCGTGGATACCTACACCGTTCAACAGCCGCTGGGCGTGTGCGCCGGCATCACCCCCTTCAACTTCCCGGCCATGATTCCGCTGTGGATGTTCCCGATGGCCATCGCCACCGGCAACACCTTCGTGCTGAAGCCGTCCGAGCAAGACCCGATGGTGACGATGCGGCTGGTGGAGCTGGCCTTGCAGGCCGGCATCCCCAAAGGCGTGCTGAACGTGGTGCACGGCGCGGCCGACGTGGTCAACGCCATCTGCGACCATCCCGACATCAAGGCGGTGTCCTTCGTCGGCTCCACCAAGGTGGGCACCCATGTCTACCAGCGCGCCACCCTCAGCGGCAAGCGCGCCCAGTGCATGATGGGCGCCAAGAACCACGCCATCGTGCTGCCGGACGCCAATAAAGAGCAGGCGCTGAACCAACTGACCGGCGCGGCCTTCGGCGCGGCCGGCCAGCGCTGCATGGCCTTGACCGTGGCGGTGCTGGTGGGCGAGGCGCAAAGCTGGATTCCCGATCTGGCGGCCAAGGCCAAAGGCTTGAAAGTGGGCGCCGGCAAGGACAATCTGGACCTGGGCCCGCTGATCTCCCGCGCCGCGCGCGACCGGGTGGAAGGCCTGATCGCCAAGGGCGTGGAGCAAGGCGCCACGCTGGAGCTGGATGGCCGCGGCGCGACCGTCGCCGGCTTCGAGCACGGCAACTTCGTCGGCCCCACCATCTTCTCCGGCGTGAAGCCGGGCATGGCCATCTACGACCAGGAAGTGTTCGGCCCGGTGCTGTGCCTGGTGGCCGCCGACACGCTGGACGAAGCCATCGCCATCATCAACGCCAACCCCAACGGCAACGGCACCGCCATCTTCACCCAGAGCGGCGCGGCGGCGCGCAAGTTCCAGGAAGACATCGACGTCGGCCAGGTGGGCATCAACGTGCCGATCCCGGTGCCGGTGCCGCTGTTCAGCTTCACCGGCAGCCGCGCGTCCAAGCTGGGCGACTTGGGTCCCTACGGCAAGCAGGTGGTGGCCTTCTACACCCAGACCAAGACCGTCACCAGCCGCTGGTTCGACGACGAGGCGAGCATGGGCAAGGTCCACACCACCATCTCGCTGCGCTGATTGCCGCGCCGAGCGGATGCCCCGCCAGCGCGGCGATCCGCCAGACAAGCCCGCACAGGAGTACTGAAATGAATTTCGATCTGACCGAAGACCAGCTCGCCTTCCAGCAAAGCGCCCGCGATTTCGCAGAGAGCGCGCTGGCGCCGCGCGCGGCCGAATGGGACGCCGAGTCCATCTTCCCGCTGGACGTGATCCGCCAGAGCGGCGACATGGGCTTTCTGGGCCTGTACACGCCGGAAGCCTACGGCGGCCTGGGCCTGTCGCGGCTGGATTCCGCTATCGTGTTCGAGGAGCTGGCCGCCGGCTGCACCTCCACCGCCGCCTACCTGACCATCCACAATATGGTCAGCTGGATGATCGCCAGCTTCGGCGGCAAGCAGCTGGCCGAACAATGGGTGCCGAAAATGGTGAGCGGCGAAGTACTGGGCAGCTACTGTCTGACCGAGCCGGGCGCCGGCTCCGACGCCGCCTCGCTGAAGACCCGCGCCGAGAAAAAGGGCGAAGTCTACCTGCTGAACGGCGGCAAGATGTTCATCTCCGGCGCCGGCAGCACCCAGGTGCTGGTGGTGATGGCCCGCACCGGCGGCCCTGGCCCCAAGGGCATTTCCGCCTTCGTGGTGCCGGCCGACGCGCCCGGCGTCAGCTACGGCAAGAAGGAAAAGAAGATGGGCTGGAACAGCCAGCCCACCCGCGCCATCACCTTCGACAACGTCGAAATTCCGGTGGCCAACCGCCTGGGCGAGGAAGGCCAGGGCTTCGCCTTCGCCATGAAGGGCCTGGACGGCGGCCGCATCAACATCGCCACCTGCGCCGTCGGCACCGCCCAGGCCGCGCTGAACGCCGCGCAGCGCTATGTGCAGGAGCGCCAGCAGTTCGGCCATCCGCTCGCCGAGCTGCAAACCGTGCAGTTCCGCCTGGCCGACATGCTGACCGAGCTGGTGGCCGCCCGGCAGATGGTGCGCCTGGCCGCCTGGAAACTGGACAACGCCAGCCCCGACGCCACCGCCTATTGCGCGATGGCAAAGCGTCTGGCCACCGATCTGAGCTTCAATATCGCCAACAACGCGCTGCAGCTGTTCGGCGGCTACGGCTACCTGCAGGACTTCCCGCTGGAACGCCATGTGCGCGACCTGCGCGTGCACCAGATTCTGGAAGGCACCAACGAAGTGATGCGCCTGATAGTCGGCCGCAAGCTGCTGCAGGACGGCGCGCTGGAAACGCTGCGCTGAGCCAGCGCCGGCAGCATCCCTGAGGCGGCGTTGCGTCGGCTTGCCTCAGCCGCTTCGAAATAGAATTCATAAAGGCATTGATATGAACAGCTACGCCCACCTGAACGTGGAAAAACGCGGCCATACCGCCGTGGTGACCATAGACAATCCGCCGGCCAACACCTGGAACCGCGCCAGCCTGACCGCGCTGAAACAGCTGGTGGCCGACCTCAACGCCGACCGCGACATCTACGCGCTGGTCATCACCGGCCAAGGCGAGAAGTTCTTCTCCGCCGGCGCGGACCTAAACCTGTTCGCCGATGGCGACAAGAAGGTGGCCACCGAGATGACCATGCTGTTCGGCGAAGCCTTTGAGGCACTGTCAGCTTTTCGCGGCGTCAGCATCGCCGCCGTCAACGGCTACGCCATGGGCGGCGGCCTGGAATGCGCGCTGGCCTGCGACATCCGCATCGCCGAGGAACAGGCGCAGATGGCGCTGCCGGAAGCCGGCGTCGGCCTCTTGCCCTGCGCCGGCGGCACCCAGAACCTGCCTTGGCTGGTGGGCGAAGGCTGGGCCAAGCGCATGATTCTGTGCGGCGAGCGCATCAACGCCGCCACTGCCGAGCGCATCGGCCTGGTCGAGCAGGTGGTGGCCAAGGGCGAGGCGTTGGCAACCGCCATCCAGTTGGCCGAAGGCGTGGCCAAGCAGTCGCCGTCGTCGGTGGGCGTATGCAAACAGTTGGTGCAAGCCGCCCGCCTGCAGCCGCCGTCCTGGAACCTGATCAAGGAACGCGAGGCCTTCATCAAGCTGTTCGACACCCACGACCAGGGCGAAGGCACCCGCGCCTTCCTGGAAAAGCGCGCGCCGAACTGGAAGAACGCCTGACTCCCCAGCCCGCCAACACTGAACGAGGTCAAACCATGGATGACGTGGTGCTGTTTGACGAACTGACTACCGGCGACGGCCATCGCATCGCCATCGCCACCCTCAACGCCGAGAAATCGCTGAACGCGCTGACGCTGGACATGATCCGGCTCTTGGACGCGCGGCTCACCATCTGGGAGCGCGACGCTGGCATCGTCGCCGTGGTGCTGCGCGGCGCCGGCGAGCGCGCCTTTTGCGCCGGCGGCGACGTGCGCGGCCTGCGCGGCAAGCTGATAGACGAGCCCCACTACCCCAACCCGCACGCGGTCGCCTTCTTCGCCGAAGAATACACGCTCGACTACCGCATCCACCGCTATAAAAAACCGCTGATCGTCTGGGGCGGCGGCATCGTCATGGGCGGCGGCCTGGGCCTGATGGCGGGCGCCAGCCACCGCGTGGCCACGCCGGCCACCCGCATCGCCATGCCGGAAATCACCATCGGCCTGTATCCGGACGTCGGCGGCAGCTGGTTCCTGCAGCGGATGCCGGCCCACCTGGGCTTGTTCCTGGCGCTGACCGGCGCGCCCTTGAACGCGCACGATGCCTTGATCGCCAACCTAGCCGACCACGTGCTGGCCGCCGACGCCTACCCGGCGCTGCTGGACGCCTTGCAGGCGGCCAGTTGGGGCGAGGCCCACGCGCGCCCAGCCTTGGTCAGCGCCTTGCTCAATCAGTTGGAAGGCCAGCTGGGCGATGCGCTCCCGCAATCCAACGTCGAGCGCAACCTGTTGGCCGTGCACAGGCTGATGAACAAGGGCGACCTGGCCGCCGTCAGCGCCGCGCTGACGGAAACCGCGTTCGAAGACCCTTGGCTGGCCGACGCGGCTAAAAACTTCCGCCACGGCTGCCCCACCTCGGCGGCTGTCAGCTGGGAGATTCTGAACCGCTCCAAGCATATGTCGCTGGCCGAGGCGCTGCGCATGGAACTGGCGCTATCGGTGAACTTCTGCGCCCGCTCCGACTTCCCCGAAGGCGTGCGCGCGCTGCTGGTGGACAAGGACCGCAAGCCGCGCTGGAGCCGCCAGCTGCAGGACATAGACCAGGCCTGGGTGGACGGACATTTCGAATCGCCATGGCGCGACGGCGATCATCCCTTGGCCGCCCTGAAATAACAGCGACAAGCATACAGAGGAGAACAGCATGGAAAACATCGCCTTCATCGGCCTGGGCAATATGGGCGGTCCGATGGCCGTCAATCTGTTGAACAAGGGTTTCCAGGTCAGCGCGTTCGACCTGTCCGCCGATGCGCTGGCCAAACTCGCTTCCGCCGGCGGCCGCGCGGCCACAAACGCCGCCGATGCGGTCAAAGAGGCCAGCGTGGTGATTTCCATGCTGCCAGCCGGCAAGCATGTGGCCGGCCTGTATCTGGGCGACGAAGGCCTGTTCGCCAAGCTGGCCAGAGGCGCGCTGGTGATCGACTGCAGCACCATAGACGCCGGCACCGCGCGCAAAGTGGCGGAAGCGGCCCAAATGCAGGGCATCGCCATGCTGGACGCGCCGGTATCCGGCGGGACCGCCGGCGCGGCCGCCGGGACCCTCACCTTCATCGTCGGCGGCGCGGCGCAAGACCTGGCCCGCGCCCGCCCCATGCTGGAGGCGATGGGCAAGAACATTTTCCATGCCGGCGGCCCTGGCGCGGGGCAAACCGCCAAGATCTGCAACAACATGCTGCTGGGCATCCTGATGGCCGGCACCGCCGAGGCGCTGGCGCTGGGCGTGAAAAACGGCCTGGACCCGAAAGTGCTGTCCGAGATCATCAGCAAGAGTTCCGGCCGCAACTGGGCGACGGAACTGTACAACCCCTGGCCCGGCGTGATGGAAAACGCGCCGGCCAGCCGCGGCTACGCCGGCGGCTTCATGTCCGAATTGATGCTGAAAGACCTGGGCCTGGCCGAGGAAACCGCGATGCAAAGCCACGCCGCCAATCCGCTGGGCGCGCTGGCGCGCAATCTGTATGAAGAGCATGTGCAGCAAGGCAACGGCAAGCTGGACTTTTCCAGCATCGTCCGGCATTTTCACCATCTTGACTGATGCGCCATGCGGCGCGCCGCCGCCTTATGACATGTGATACATTGATTATCCGCGTCACCCAACGGGAGGACGGCATCGCCGCCTCCCGTTTCGCATCCATAGAACGCCCGCCTGCCCGCTGCCGGATGTCCGCGCGCCGGCTCGAACAATAAGGAAAACCATGTCCACGCCATCCCCTACCGCGCGCACGTCGCTGGCAGCCCTGGCCATCGCCTCGCTGCCGTTGACGCCAGCCTTCGCCGCCGGCTACCAGCAACCGCCCGCCAACATTCTCAAGGTAATGCGCGCGCCGTCGCTACCCATGCCCAGCATCAACCCCACCCGAGACGCCATGCTGCTGGTGGGCTGGCAGGAATACCCCTCCATCGCCCGCGTGGCGGCACCCTATCTGAAACTGGCCGGCACCCGCGTGGAACCGGCCAATCGGGCCAAGCACGACACCCCGGGCGGCTACGGCATCCCCCCGTGCGCGGAAAGCTTCAAGCTGGTGAAGATACCCGGCGGCCAGGAAACGCCGGTTTCGCTGCCGGCCGCCTCCTGCCCCGACGCGCCGGCCTGGTCCGCCGACGGCAAGCGCTTCGCTTTCGCCAATGCCGCCAAGGACGCGGTGGAGCTATGGATAGGCGATGCCGCCAGCGGCAAAATCCGCAAAATCCCCGGCATCCGTCTCAACCCGATGCTGAACGACGAGCTGCAATGGATGCCCGACCAGAAGACGCTGCTGGTCAAGGCCGTGCCGACCGCGCAAGGGCCCGCTCCGGCCAAATCCGTCGGCCCTGACGGCCCCAGCGTGCAAGAAACCGACGGCGTCCAGGGCGAGAGCAGCACCTACGAAACGCGCGACACGCTGAACAACCCGCACGATGAGGCGCTGTTCGACTACTACGGCGCATCGCAACTGACGCTGGTGGACGCGCAAAGCGGCAAGCTGACGCCCATCGGCAAGCCCGCCCTCTACGACGCGCTGCAGCCCGCGCCGGACGGCAGGCATGTTCTGGTGTCCTCCATCGCCAAACCCTACTCCTACGTCACCACCTACGAGCGCTTCCCGCATGAGGTGCAGGTTTGGGACGTTTCCAAGCCGGGCCGCGTCGCCATCCGCGCCATCGCCTCGCTGCCGCTGGCCGACCGCGTGCCGGTGCATGGCGAACCCTTGGGCCCGCGCGAATTTTCCTGGCGCGCCAATGAGCCCGCCACGCTGATCTGGGCCGAGGCGCTGGACGGCGGCGACTGGAAAACCGCCGCGCCGGCGCGCGACAAGGTGATGATGCTGAAAGCGCCGTTCACCGCCCAGCCGACAGAACTCCTGCGCACCGCTCAGCGCTTCGGCGGCATAGACTGGAGCGAGCGGCGCGATGTGGCGCTGGTCAGCGAATACGATCAGAACCGCCACTGGCGCCAGACCCGCATCGTCAATTTCGACAATCCGGCGCAAGCGCCGCGGCTGCTGTGGGACCTGTCCTACGACGACAAATACGCGAACCCCGGCGCCCCCGCCCAGCGCACGCTGGCCAACGGCGCCCGCGTGCTGCGCCAGGATGGCGACTCCATCTATCTGACCGGCGCCGGCGCGTCGCCGGATGGCAACCGTCCTTTCCTCGACCGGCTGAATCTGAAAACGCTGCAAACCGAGCGGCTGTTCCGCAGCGGCAAGGACGCGCTGGAGCGTCCGGTGGCGCTGACCGGCGGCGACAGCTTCCTCACCTGGCGCCAGTCCCCCGTCGCCGCGCCCAATGTCTACCTGCGCGCGTTGCGGCAACCCATCGCCGCCGCCAAGGGGGAGGCCGCCTTCGCCTCCACCGAAACCGCCGTCACCCATATCGTCGATCCGACGCCCGAGCTGCGCCAGATCAAGAAGCGGCTGGTCAAGTACAAACGCGCCGACGGCATGGAGCTGTCGTTCACCCTCTACACGCCGCCGGGCTACCAGGAAGGCGCCCGCGTCCCCGCCATACTCAACGCCTATCCGCTGGATTATGCCGACGCCGCCAGCGCCGGCCAGATCAGCGGCTCGCAGCAGACCTTCACCCGCCTCTACCAATACAAATACCTGCTGCTAGCCGGCTACGCCATCATCGACCAGGCATCGTTCCCCATCGTCGGCGACCCCAAAGCCGCTTACGACAGCTACCTGGATCAGCTCAAGATGAATGCCCAGGCCGCGGTGGACGAAGCGGTGAGGCTGGGCGTAGCAGACCCCGAGCGCATCGGCGTCACCGGACACAGCCATGGCGCGCTGATGACGGCCAATCTGCTGGCGCATACCAATCTGTTCCGGGCCGGCGCGGCCACCAGCGGCTCCTACAACAAGACGCTGACGCCGTTCGGCTTCCAGAACGAGCGCCGCTCGGTATGGGAAGCGCCGGACGTCTACCGCAAGGCATCCACCTTCTTCTACGCCGACAGGCTGAAAACGCCGATCCTGATCATGCACGGCGCGGACGACGCCAACCCCGGCACCACGCCGCTGCAAGCCGCCAAGTTCTACGAGGCGGTGCGCGGCAACGGCGGCACCGCCCGCCTGGTAATGCTGCCGCACGAACCGCACTGGTACGCCGCGCGCGAATCGAACGAGCAGCTGGTTTATGAAATGCTCAACTGGTTCGACAAATACGTGAAAAACGCGCCGCCGCGCGTGCTGAAGAGCGCGCAAGGCCCAGCGGCGCCGGCCCAGCCGTGAACGTCCAGCGAGGCCGGATCGAACGCCCCGCGCGCGGGGCGTTTTCGCTTTCGCCGTTCGCGGCAGCAGGCACGGCGGCCGGCCCCGCCCCCCCTCTAGCCCCGCCGCGCTGCCTTGTTTCGGACCTTCCACTCCCGCCGCTGCTGCTGGCGCTGCAGCGCGGTCTGCTCGTGGCGCTCCATCTCGCGCCGCAGTTTGTGGTAATTGCGCAGCCGGTCGCCATCCACGCCAGCCCTCACCGCGCAGCCCGGCTCCTCGCGATGGCGGCAGTCGCGGAACTGGCAGCGGCCGGCCAGCGCCTCGATGTCGGCGAAACTGCCCGCCAGCGCGCCCGCGTCGGGCGGCGCCTGCAGGGTGCGCACGCCGGGCGTATCGATGATGCAGGCGCCGTCGGGGCACTTCAGCAAGGTCCGCGCGGTGGTGGTATGGCGGCCGCGGCTGTCATCCGCCCTCACCCCGCCCACCGCCTGCGTCTCCTCCCCCAGCAGCGTGTTGCTGAGCGTGGACTTGCCCGCGCCGGACGAGCCCAGCAGCACCAGCGTCTGCCCCATCCCCAGCCAGGGCCGCAACACCTCGCGGCACGCCGGATCGGTGCCGTTCAGCAACAGGATGGGCGGCAGCGGCCGCAGCCGTTGCTCCAGCTCGGCCAGCCTGGCTTCCGCGTCCGGACACAAATCGGCCTTGCTCAGCGCCACCACCGGCGCCACGCCCGCCGCCGCGGCCAAACCCAGATAGCGCTCCAGCCGCCGCGGGTTGTAATCACCGTCCAGCCCCATCACCAACAGGGCGGTGTCGACGTTGCTGGCGTAGGCCTGGCGCGCGCCTTCGTCATTGACGCGGACCAGTTGGTTGAAGGGCTCCAGCCGCTCCAGCAGGCGCCAGGGCTCATGCTCCCGCGGCTGGCACAGCGCCCAGTCGCCCACCGCCAGTTCGGCGTGGATGCCGGGCAAGGCATGGGCCAGATGCTCGTCCTCGCCGTCATGTACCCACGCGCAGTCGCGCTGCACGCGGCATACGCGCGCCAGTTGCAGATCGCCGTCGCCCGCCTGGGCCAGCGCTTGTTGCAGCAATGCCGGCGTAAGGCCGATGGCGGCCAGACGCGGAAAATCGAAATTCAACATGGAAACTCCCGCGAACGCTCGCAAGCCGATCGCGCCAGACGCAACTTGGGCTCGATCAAGCATTCGGAAATGAATAGGGGAAACGCGCCTGACAAACAGGCTTGGTCACCGCGTGGACGCGGTGGAAGGGAACATGCCGGGGAACGGCCGCCGAGCGGCGCCGCTTACAACGAAGTCACTGTCAGAAAATGAAACAACCGGGGCAACGGTTCAGCCGGCACGCCCTTGAAATTGAATATCGCGGCTCATTGGATTCTCCTTTACGCAAATGGGAAGAGAAGCCGGATTATGCCAATTGAAAACAAAGGGCGCAAGCGACGCGCGCGGCCAAGGCTTGGAAAAAATCTTCCCGGTTCTATAGATAGGAGATGAGCGCAAGCAAACCCGCGCTGCCCGCCGCAACCGCATGGAGAAATGAAACGATGAAACTCGTCCCGCTGCTGATCGCCGCCGCCATAGGCGCGCCCATCCTCGCCGCCTGCGCCAGCCCCGAAGAAATCCGCGCGATGGACCAGCGCGCTTGCTCTGGCTACGGCTTCAAGCCCGGCACCGACACCTACGCCAACTGCATGATGAAGCAGGCTGACAAGCGCGATCAGGACATGCGGGCGAACATGCAGAACATGTCGCATCCGGCCGCCCAGCAACCTGTCGCGCCGGCCGCCACCGTCATCGTGATTCCGGCAGAGATCAAGCCCAAACTGCCGGACTGCCGGATGCAGGACCCGGGCGTCACCCTCAACAGCGACGGCAAATGGGAAGGACCCAACTGCACGCCGGCCCGCTGATTCTGCCGGCGCCGCCTCCAAGAAACAGGCCGGCAAATCGCCAGCCTGTTTTCATTCGCGCTACAGCCAGGCGCCGTCATGACCTTCGCCCGCTCCCACGTCGCTAACGCATGCGAAACTGCTCGACAGGGCGCTCAAGCTCCGACAGCCGGGAACACAAACTCCAGCATTTCATCCCCGTACTGGTCGACCTCGCCGGTTGACACCCACCCCAAGCGGCGATAAAAACCATGAGAGCGCACCTGCGGATCACTGTTGCAGCCCAGAAACAGCCGCCGATGGCCGGCATCGCGCAAGATGGCCATTACCCGCGTCAATAGGGCCCTGCCCACGCCAATGCCTTCAAAATCCGGCAGCAGGGCCAAGACCACAACCTCGCCGCTATGCGAATCGCCGAAACAATATCCGACGATGCTGCCTTCCGCCTCGGCCACGACGCCGGGCAACGTCCCGGCCCGCACGCTTTGCGCCCAGCTGTCACGCGTGATGCCCAATTCATTCAGACTGGTTTCTGAAATGGCATTCTCGCGGGTTTGCCCGCGAATGACGATGCAGATGGCCACATCATCAGGATGGGCGGCGCGATAAGTGATGGCACTCATGTCTTTTCTCTTTAAAGAACGATAGGGGTTTCATTCCGACCTGGCGGCGGCGGAAAGAGTTCAGCCCTTAACGCCGAATATGGGATGCCGGCTTGATCGGCCGAAGGAAAACCGCGACGCTATCCCATGGCTCAGCGGAGGGTTTCCAACCCTGAAGCCCCCCTATCGGCAGGAAAACCCAGACGGACGCTGCGCGCGCTATTTCATGACCGAGGCTTTCACCCTCACTTCATACCCCAGCCCTTGCAACGCCTTCACCCATTCGGCGATGGCAATCTCCACCAAGGCCGGCAAACCGGAAAAGCCAAACTCGATATGCATCTGCGGAATCGCCTCGTTGCCGAAATTGGGGAGGCTGGACAGCTTGAGCGCAGGATAGCGGCAGGTGAAGTCCTGCATCAGGCCGATCAAGTCTCCTTCGCGGGCATTGACGGCGATGCAGCTTTCCTCGATATCGGGCTCATCGCTGAACAGATGGCGGCAATGAGTATCCAGCGTCCACTCCGCCATCGGCCAGGCCATGCTGGGAAAACCCGGCAGGAAATGGACGCTGCCGCAGGAGAAGCCGGCGATCTGGTTGACCGGATTGGGAATGATGGCGGCGCCTTGAGGAAACTGGCCCATCTGGATGCGGTGCGGATACGCGTCGGGCCCGAAGCGCGCCTCCAGCAAGGCTTTGGCCTCCGGATGCAGCGCCAGCGGCACGCCCAGCGCGCGGGCGGCGCAAGCGCGGGTATGGTCGTCCGGGGTGGCGCCGATGCCGCCGAAGCTGAACACCAGATCGCCGCCGGCGAAAGCGCGGCGCAAGGCCGCTTCGATGCGGGCGGGATCGTCTCCCAAATATTCGGCCCAGGCCAGCTTCATGCCGCGCGCGGCCAGGATGCGGATCAAGGCCTGCATATGCTTGTCCTGCCGCTTGCCGGACAGCAGTTCGTCGCCGATGATCAATGCGCCGACTTGCATGCTTTTGCTCCTGTTTGGTACAACAAGGGCGAGCTAACTCGCCCTTGTTGTTGATACCCTATGCCGTGCTCCCCGTTGCTTTCCAGAATTCACGGATATAAATGCTACGGAACTCCTGTAACAAATCCTTGGCCTCCTGAGCAGAACCAACCCAGTACCCGCTCTTATTGATGCATGAGATCACAAAGTCGGCGTCAGTTTCGCTCGCCCTCAAAGCTTGAACAAATACCGAGAGGCATTCCTCGTGATATTCCAGATCTGCCTTGCTAACGGAAATCATCAACGCCGACGCCTCTTCCAGAGTCTGCTGATTCACGGTGGCCGCGAAGAGCTGAGCTAAGACTTTCTTCCAGTCAATTTCTTTCATTTCAAAATAGTGGCAATTCACTGCTTAACGCCGCCCTGTTCCAGCATGCGCCGGCAGACGGCGTAACAATCGTCGATATGGCTGTTGCCGACATAGCGCATGGCGGCGAAGCCGATGGCGGCGTTGGCCGCCCAACCCAATACCGGCACCAGCTTCAGCGCCTGCTTGCCGGCCCAGCGGCCGGCTGCGCGCTTGGCGACAGCGGCCAACAGCGTCCGGGTGACTTCCAGCCCCAACAGCGCGCCGCCGGCGCGGCGGATCAGCTGATACAGCATCTGCTTGCGCGCCGCGTCGTAGCCGGCGATCTGCTCCGGCGCCACGCCGAAGCGCTGATTGATCGCCGGGATCAGCTGCAGCAGGATGGCGACGTCGGCAGCCACATCGATGCCGGGCGCGGGCAAGGCGGAGGCGCCGGCCGACAGCGCAGCCCGTCCATTCACCATCATCCGGCATTCGTCGCGGATGGCGTCCAGCTCGCGCAAGCTGGCGGGCAGCATCTTAGGGCGCCTCGCCTACCTGCGGGCCGGTCAGCGCGTCCTTGGGCATCGCCAATTGCTTCACCACGGCCTGGGCGGCGGCGAAGTCCGGCGCGGCGATCAGCCGCTGCCAATCCTCGGCGCGGCTCTTGCCCGCCATGCGCTCCAGGCGCTCGGCCAATTTGGGCTGCTGGGGCGGCGTCAGCGCGGCCAGCATCGTGTCAGCCTCTGCCGGCTGGTTGCAGACCAGCACCATGTCGCAACCGGCCGCCAGCGCCGCGTCGGCGCGCTGCACATAAGTGCCCGCGCCGGCCGCGCCGGCCATGTCCAGCGCGTCGGAGAAGATCACGCCGTCGAATCCGATCTTGCCGCGCAGGATGTCGGTCAGCCAGATCTTGGAGAAGCCCGCCGGCTGGCTGTCCACCGCCGGGTACAGCACATGGGCCGGCATTACCGCGCCCATGCCGGCGTCGGCCAGCCGCGCGAACGGCACCAGATCGTCGCGTTCGATCTGAGCCAGGCTGCGGTCGTCCCGCGGCATCAGGTGGTGGCTGTCGCCTTCCACATAGCCGTGGCCGGGGTAATGCTTGCCGCAGCTCATCATGCCGCCGCGGCCCAAACCCTGCTGCAGCGCCTCGGCCAGTTCCGCCACCGCCTCCGGATCGCGATGGAAAGCGCGGTTGCCGATCACGGCGCAGCGCTCCCAGTCAAGGTCCAGCACCGGGGTGAAGGACAGATCGACGCCGCAGGCGGACAACTCGGCCGCCAGCACATAGCCCACGGTTTCGGCCAGCTTCCGCGCTTGCTCGCGGTCCGCGTCCCAGGCGTCGCCCAGCACCTTCATCGGCGGCAGGCGGGTGAAGCCGTCCAGGAAGCGCTGCACGCGCCCGCCCTCATGATCGACGGCGATCAGCAGATGCGGCGAGCGCAAGGCGCGGATGTCGGCGGTCAAGGCGCGCAGTTGCTCGATGTTCTGGAAATTGCGGCGGAACAGAATAATGCCGCCCACCAGCGGATGCGACAGCCGCGCGCGTTCCGGCTCGGTCAGCGAGAAGCCAGCGATGTCAACCATCACCGGCCCGCGCGGGATATTCAAAGTCGTTTGGGTCATGGTGTCATCCTCGACCATGGTGGCCGGCGACAATGCCGGCATGGAGAAATGGCGAAGCGCCCTTCTTTGCCCCGCGACGCCTGCCAAGGCTGGCCGCGGGCCTCCGTACTACGATTCAAGCACGACGAAGGCCAAGGCGTGGCCGCGCTCGTCGCTGATGGAAACATGCATGCGGCTTACGCCGCGCGCGGCGGCAAAAGCGGCCAGCTCATCCGACAAGACCAGCAATGGCTTGCCGAGTTCATCATGGCCGACGCCTATCGCCGTCAACAGCGCCGGCGCGACCACGCCGGTGCCCAATGCCTTGGCGAACGCTTCCTTGGCCGCGAAACGCTTGGCGAGAAAACGGGCGGGATCGGCATGCGCCTCTAACTCGCCCTGCTCCGCCGCCGTCAAAATGCGGCGTCCGGCCTTGGCGCCCCAACGCTGGACGAGCTCAGCCATCCGCTCGATTTCGACCAGGTCGGTGCCGATGCCGCGAATCATCACAGCCCCTGGCGGCCTGCCACCATCAACGCCTTCATCTCGCGCACCGCCTGCGGGAAGCCGACGAACAGCGCATGGGCGACGATGGCGTGGCCGATGTTCAGCTCGGCGATCTGCGGGATGGCCGCGATGGGCTTGACATTATGGTAGTTGAGACCGTGGCCGGCGTTGACCACCATGCCGAGGCTGGCGCCGAATTCGGCGGCGTCGCGGATGCGGACCAGCTCGGCGTCTCTCTCCTGAGCGTGCGGCGCGTCGGCGTAAGCGCCGGTGTGCAGCTCGATCACGCGCGCGCCGGCATCAAACGCCTTCTGGATCTGTTCGCGGTCGGGATCGATGAAGATGGACACGCGGATGCCGGCTTCGATCAGCTTGGCGGTGTAGTGGCTGACGTCGGCGTAGTGGCCGCGCACGTTCAGGCCGCCCTCGGTGGTGACCTCCTCGCGCTTTTCCGGCACCAGGCACACGTCTTCCGGCGCGACTTCCAGCGCATGCGCCAGCATTTCCGGCGTCATCGCCATTTCCAGGTTCATCCGGGTCTTCAGCACCGGGCGCATCGCCTTCACGTCGGCGTCCTGGATGTGGCGGCGGTCTTCGCGCAGGTGCAGGGTGATCAGGTCGGCGCCGCTGGACTCCGCCACCAGCGCAGCCTCCACCGGACTGGGATAACGGGTGCCGCGCGCCTGGCGCAGCGTGGCGACGTGATCGATGTTTACGCCCAACAGAATCATGTTCTTCCCCTTCATTTCCATTTTCTCATTCGCCATCAATCCGACAGGGACTGGATGGCCTGCAATAATTGGCGCGAAGCCAAAGGCTCGTCGCCCAATAGCGCGGACAACCACACCCGGCTCAGCTGCCGCGCCTGCCCGCGCGTGGCCGGCAGGCTGAAATCATCTTCATGGATGGCCAGCAGCGCCTCGCCGGTCATGCGGGTCGCCCGGCCGTTCAACATCTGGTCCGGATAGTCGTCCGGCTCCGGCTGCGCTGCGTCTCGGCACAGATAATGCCGCTGCGGGTCGATAGCGTCGCCCCGCCCATCCCGGTTCAGCGCCGGCGCATAGCCCAGCACCTGCGACAGCTTCAACTCATAGCGGCGCAAGGCGGCGGACAAAGGCACGCCGCGCGACAGCTCGCGCACCGCGTGGTCATAAACGGAAAAAGCCCGCGGTTCGGGATCGTCCCGCGCCGTGAGCTTCATCATCAATTCATTCAAGTAGAATCCGCAAACCAGCGGCATGCCCGACAACGCCCGCACGCCGCCATCCCAATCGGCCGAATGCAGCGTCCGCAGCTCGCTCTTGCCGAACCAGGACACAGTCAGCGGCTGAAACGGCAGCAGCACGCCGCGCAGATCCGAACGCGGACGGCGCGCGCTGCGCGCCACCAGGCTGAAACGGCCATGATCGCGGGTCAGCACTTCCAGCAGCAAGCTGGTTTCCCGGTATGGCTGGGTATGCAGAATGTAAGCAGGCTGCTTGTCCACCCGTCCCGGCTGGCTCATGCCGGCGCGCTCTCTGGCAGGCGCCGGCTGACCTGGATGGAAACGGCCTCATCGCCACCGCGCCCCAGGCGCTGCCGCGCCAGCAACTCCACCCGCGAGCGCCAGGCCGCGATCGCCTCCACGCTGTCCCAATACGTGACCCGGTCCCCCACGGTCACGCCCAGACAGCCGGGCTGGCTTTCCGCCAGACGCAGCGCGCAGCGCGACAGCTCCGCCGCCGCGCCCTCTCCGGAAAGATTCGCCGCCCAGCAAGCCTGCGTCGGCGGCCTGTCCAATACCGTCATCAGTCCAGACCGAACTCTCGCAGGAAACGGACGTCGTCGGCCCAGCCGGACTTCACCTTCACCCACACTTGCAGGAATACCTTGCCGTCGAACAGTTTTTCCATGTCGAGGCGGGCCTCGGTGGAGATTTTCTTCAATTTCTCGCCGGCCCGGCCGATCACGATGGGCTTCTGATGTTCCTTGTCCACCAGCACCGCGATGTGGATGCGGCGCAGCGCGCCATCCATCTCAAACATTTCCACTTCCACGTTCATCTCGTACGGCAGCTCTTCGCCCAGATAGCGGAACAGCTTTTCGCGCACGATCTCGGCCGCCAGGAAGCGCTCGTTCTTGTCGGTGATCATGTCTTCCGGATACAGCGGCATGGATTCCGGCAGATGCGGTCGCACCTGATCCAGCAGCTCGGCCAGGCGCTGGCCATGCTTGGCGCTGACCACTTCCACGCCGGCGAATTCGAACTCGGCGGTCACCTCATTGATGAAGGCCTGCAGCGTCAGCTTGTCCTTGGCCTTGTCCAGCTTGTTCACCACCAGGATGACCGGGGTCTTTTTCGGCAACAACGCCATCACCTCGCGGTCGGCGGCGGTAAAACGCATCGCCTCCAGCAGGAACAACACGCAGTCCACGCTGCCCAGCGAGTCCTTGACGCTCTTGTTGAGCGCCTCGTTGAGCGCGCCCTTGTGGTAGGTCTGGAATCCGGGAGTGTCGACGAAGACGAACTGCGCCGTGTCTTCGGTATGGATGCCGGTGACGCGATGGCGCGTGGTCTGCGATTTTTTGGAGGTGATGCTGATCTTCTGGCCGATCAGGTGGTTCATCAGCGTGGACTTGCCCACGTTGGGACGGCCGACGATGGCGACGAAGCCGCAATGGAATGGAGTATCGGTCATGATCTTTTCTTGCTTGCTGCGAGTTTCTGTTCCAGCAGGGTCAGCGCCGCCTCGGCGGCCTGCTGCTCGGCGGCGCGGCGGCTGCCGCCTTCGCCGGTGGAGATCAGGGCCAGCTCGCCCAGATCGCACTCCACCTTGAACCATTGTTCATGCGCTTCGCCGCTCTGCGACTGGATGCGGTACTTCGGCAAGGCCAGCTTGCGCGCCTGCAGCGCTTCCTGCAAGCGGGTCTTGGCGTCCTTGGCCTGGCGCGTGGTGTCGATGTTGGCGACGCGCTGGCTGTACTGGCGGCGCACCACCTGCTCGGCGGCGGCGAAATCGGCGTCGAAGCTGACGGCGGCGAAGGTCGCCTCCAGCGCGTCGGCCAGGATGGATGGCCGATTGAAGCCGCCGCTCTTGAGCTCGCCCTCGCCCAAATAGAGGTAGTCGCCCAGCTTCAGCTCATGGGCGATCTCCGCCAGCGTGTTCTGGTTGACCAGGTTGGCGCGCAGTCGCGACAGCTCGCCCTCGCTCAGTTGCGGAAACTGGTCGAACAGCATGCGCGCCACAGTGTAATTGAGGATGCTGTCGCCGACGAACTCGAAGCGCTCGTTGTTGGCGCTGCTGTAGCTGCGGTGCGTCAGCGCCTGGCGCAACAGCTCCGGCTTTTGAAATGAATAATCCAGCGCCTGGGACAGGCGCCGGAAACGGTTGTCTATCTGGGTCACGGTATGGTTATTGCGCAGGCGGTTGACCCGCCTGGGTATCGAAATGGAAAAGCAGGCTGACATTGCCGAACAAAGGCACTTCGCGCTGATACTGGGCGCGCAGGTAATTGCTGCCGTTGCCGGCCACCACGAACAGGTTCTCGCCCTTGACGGAGACGATGCCTGCGACATTGGCCTTGCTGTCGAAGTCGCGCCGGAGCGTCTGCTCGCCGACGTTGGTTTCCGCAGACAGCGCCTTCAACGCATTGCGCACGTCGCCGTATTCGGAATAAACCGGCACCACCTTGAACACCAGCATCAGACAAAAGCCTACGAAGGCCAGTACCAATAAAACCGCGACTACCGACAAGCCTTTTTGCTTTTTCATGCGCGTCTCCCGGTCATGGCCGTTCGTGGCCTGTTTGTCGTTACTGTATCTTGGTGCCGATTCGGGACAGGTTGGAGAAATTCATCCAGATCATGAAGGCCTTGCCCACCATCAGCCTGTCGTCGACGAAGCCCCAGTAACGGCCGTCGGAGCTGTTGTCGCGGTTATCGCCCATCATGAAGTAATGGCCCTGCGGCACCTTGCAAACAAAGCCATTGTCATCGTAGCGGCAATTGTCTCGATAGGGGAAGTCCTGCACCTGGCTCAGCGCCAGCACCGGCGCTTCGACATTGTTCAGCACCTGGTAATCCTTGCCGCCATGCCCCTCGCGGAAACGCTGCGCGGTGATCTGCGCCAGGCCCTGCTCGATATAGTCGTACGTGCCGTCCGCCACGTCGGTCAACGGCTTGCCGTTGATGGTCAGGCGCTTGTTGCGGTACTCGACGGTATCGCCCGGCAAACCGATCACGCGCTTGATGTAGTTGATCTTGGGATTGGGCGGATAGTTGAACACCACCACATCGCCATGCTGCACCTTGCCTACCGGAATCAATACATTATTGGCCACCGGCACGCGAACGCCATAGGCAAACTTGTTGACCAGAATGAAATCGCCCACTACCAGGCCCGGCCGCATCGAGCTGGACGGGATCTGGAAGGGTTCCACCAAGAAGGAGCGCAGCACGAACACCACCAGGATCACCGGGAAGAAGCCGCGAGAATAATCGACGAAATGGCCGGTCTCGGCGCCTACGGCTGCGCGCTTTTTGGCCAGCAGCCACTTGTCCAGCGCCCACACCACGCCGGTGATCGCCACGAACACCAGCATCACCGCGGTGAAGCTCATGTAATCGGACAAGAGGCCGAAGCCGCCGATCACCAGCGCCAGATACCCCCACTGCACCGACTGCGGCCAGTCCTTGGCGCCTTCCTGCTTCTTGCCGCCAAGCAGAATCAGCAACCCGCCGACCACGACCGCGGCCACGAACACCCAGAACAAGTTTGCACCCACTTATTTGTCCCCTACTTGAAGAATGGCGAGGAAGGCTTCTTGCGGAATTTCCACGTTGCCGACTTGCTTCATCCGCTTCTTGCCCGCCTTTTGTTTTTCCAGCAGCTTCTTTTTGCGCGTGATGTCGCCGCCGTAGCACTTGGCCAGCACGTTCTTGCGCAGCGCCTTCACCGTCTCGCGGGCGATGATGTGGCCGCCGATGGCCGCCTGCACCGCGATGTCGAACATCTGGCGCGGAATCAGCTCGCGCATTTTGGACACCAGTTCGCGGCCGCGGTAGATGCTGGACGCGCGGTGCACGATCAGGCTCAAGGCGTCGACCTTCTCGCCGTTGACCAGCACATCCAGCTTGACCAGATCGGCGCTCTGGAATTCCTTGAACTCGTAGTCCAGCGAGGCGTAGCCGCGGCTGGTGGACTTCAGCTTGTCGAAAAAGTCCATCACCACTTCGTTCATCGGCAGATCGTAGGTCAGCATCACTTGGCGGCCCATGTACTGCATATTGCGCTGCACGCCGCGCTTCTGGTTGCACAGCGTCATCACCGAGCCGACGTAATCCTGCGGCACCAGAATGGTGGAGGTGATGATGGGCTCGCGCAGCTCGTCGTACTTGCCGGCTTCCGGCATCCGCGACGGATTGGACACCACTTCCACCGTGCCGTCCCTCATCACCACTTCATAGTTCACCGTCGGCGCGGTGGTGATCAGGTCCATGTCGAATTCGCGCTCCAGACGCTCCTGCACGATTTCCAGGTGCAGAAGGCCCAGGAAGCCGCAGCGGAAGCCGAAGCCCAGCGCCTGCGACACTTCCGGCTCGTATTTCAGCGAGGCGTCGTTCAGCTGCAGTTTTTCCAGCGCGTCGCGCAGCGCTTCGTAATCGTGGCTTTCCACCGGGTACAAGCCGGCGAACACCTGCGACTGCACATCCTTGAAGCCGGGCAGCGCCTCGGCCGCCGGCTTGGACACCAGCGTGATGGTATCGCCCACCTTGGCGGATTTCAGCTCCTTGATGCCGGCGATGATGAACCCCACTTCGCCCGCGTTCAAGCTTTGACGCTGCACCGATTTGGGCGTGAACACGCCCACCTGCTCGCACAGATGCTCGGCGCCGGTGGCCATGAACTTGATCTTGTCCTTCGGCTTCAGCGAGCCGTCGATCACGCGCACCAGCATCACCACGCCGACGTAGTTGTCGAACCAGGAGTCGACGATCAGCGCCTTCAGCGGGCCGTCCGGATCGCCCTTCGGCGGCGGAATCTTGTTGACCACCTCTTCCAGGATGTCCTCGATGCCGATGCCGGACTTGGCCGAGGCGCGCACCGCTTCGATGGCCTCGATGCCGATGATGTCTTCGATCTCTTGCGAGATGCGTTCCGGATCAGCGGCCGGCAGGTCGATCTTGTTCAGCACCGGCACCACTTCCACGCCCAGGTCGATGGCGGTGTAGCAGTTGGCCACGGTCTGGGCTTCCACGCCTTGCGACGCATCCACCACCAACAGCGCGCCCTCGCAGGCGGACAGCGAGCGCGACACTTCGTAGCTGAAGTCCACGTGCCCCGGAGTGTCGATCAGGTTCAGATGGTATATCTGGCCATCGCGGGCCTTGTACTGCAGCGCAGCGGTCTGCGCCTTGATCGTGATGCCGCGCTCCTTCTCGATATCCATCGAGTCCAGCACCTGGGCGCTCATTTCGCGCAGCTCGAGGCCGCCGCAAAACTGGATGAAACGATCGGCCAGGGTGGACTTACCGTGGTCGATGTGGGCAATGATCGAAAAATTTCGGATGTTCTTCATCGGTTTCCAGCAAAAGATAAGGGCACGCAAGCGTGCCCGGGGCTGCTGACGGATAGCCCTTCCGGGGGACCCGCTTCGGGTCCGACGGCAGCCGGAAGCCGATCAGCAAGCGGGGGCGCGCGCGCCCCCAGTTTAACTCACACTGGCGCGGATTTTAGCCGATTTCGCCCAAGTGTGCAGCCAACTTCGCAGCATCCAGATGCCAGTGGCAGATTTCCGCCTCTCCATCCATCAACACCGGCACCAGCTCGTTGAAGCGGGCCTCCAGCGCAGGATCGGCGTCCACATCCACCACCTCCAGCTCGAAGCCGTGGCGCTCGCGCCAAGGCGAGAGCTCCGCCAGCATCTGGTGGCACAGGCTGCAATACTCGCGGAAGTACAGCGTCAGCTTCACTTGGACTCATCCGGGGTCAACGGCACGAACATCGTCACGCCCTGGCGCATCACCTGCAGCGCGACGGCGCTGCCCTTCTTGGCCTGGGCGAAAGCGCCTTTCAATTGCGCGAAGCTCTTCAGCGCGTCGCCGCCGATGCCGACAATGATGTCGCCCGGCTGAATGCCGGCGCGCATCGCCACGCCGTTGGCCGCACGAACCAAGAGGCCATAGTCGACGCCAGCCTGCCTGAGCTGCAACGGATTCAGTTCCTGCAGCCGCAGGCCGATCTGGGCCAGGCTCTGCTCGCTCTCCGCGTCCGGCTTGCGGTACTCGCGCTTGGCGATGCGAGGGTCTTCCTCTTTCAGCTCCTCCGGCACCACGCTGACGCGCGCTTGCGCGCGGCTGCGCCAGACATCCAGCGCGATAGCCTTGCCCGGCGGCATGTCGCTGATCAGACGCTGCATGTCGCCGCCATTCTCCACCGGCTGGCCATTGATGCGCAGCACGATATCGCCCGCCTTCAAGCCCGCCCTCTGCGCCGGCCCCTTGGGGTCGAGCGCGTTGATCAGCACGCCGCTGGGCTTGGCCAGGCCGAAGGACGCGGCAAGCTCCTTGCTCAGCTCTTGCACCACCACGCCGATGCGGCTGCGCGTCACCTTGCCCTTGGTTTTCAGCTGTTCGGCCACATTCATCGCGGTGTCGATGGGAATAGCGAAGGAAATGCCCATGAAGCCGCCGGAACGGCTGTATATCTGGGAGTTGATGCCCACCACTTCGCCCTTCAGATTGAATAGCGGCCCGCCGGAGTTGCCCGGATTCACAGCCGCGTCGGTTTGAATGAACTGCACCGAACTCTCATCCGGCAACATGCGGTTCTTGCCGGACACAATGCCGGAAGTGGCGGTATTCTCGAAGCCGAACGGCGAGCCGATGGCCAGCACCCACTGTCCCACTTTTAGATTCTTGGGATCGCCCAGGCGCACCACAGGCAGATTAGTGGCGTCGATCTTAAGCAATGCCACATCCGAGCGCGCGTCGGAACCGATGACCCGCGCCTGGAATTCTCGCTTGTCGTTGAATTTGACCGTAATCTTGTCCGCGCGGGCAACCACGTGGGCATTGGTCAGCAAGTACCCGTCCGGCGAAATGATGAAGCCCGAGCCCAACGAACTTTCCTGATGTTCGCGCTGCTGCGGCGGCGCGAAACGACGGAAGAATTCGAAGAACGGATCTCCCTCCATGCCATCCGGCACGCCGGACACCATCTCCTTGACCGTGGAGGTGGTGCTGATGTTCACCACCGCCTTCCCCTCGCTATCGACAATGCTGCTGAAGTCCGGCAACTCCGTCATCGCCGCGGCCGCCGGCACGTGGGCCGCCAGAACAGATGCCGCCAGCATTGCGGAAACTATCAGTTTTTTGACCGACATGTGCGCTCCATCTTGGTATGTTGTGGATTGAATGCGCCGGCAAACGCCGGCTTTGCAACTATCGAATCGGGAAGCGACGTTTTGCCCCGCCCCTCACGCTCCCATGCGGCGCGCCTTTCGGACACGCCACGAAAAACTGGCCACCGTCGCTAAATCTCCGCGGCAGTGGCCAGCCCGTACAACTTGCGAGCATGCCGAGCACGCGCGCAAAACACCTGACGCCTCACGCGCCAAGGCCATGGACTCAGTCGCCCTTTCCGTTGACGCGCAAGCCCTTGAGCAAGGCCATCATCGCGGTCTGCGGCATGTCGCCCACCGCGGTCAACTGCGTATCGCCCTGATAGCTGGTCGCCATATTGATGGCGCCATGCAGGTTGCCCACCCGCTCCAGACGAGCGTGCTCGGGAGGCGGCGGCTCCACGAACACCGACAGCATCACCAGCCCGTCGGACAACACCACATGCCTCACCGGCTTGCCGCCCATGCCAGGCAGCACCCGCTGCACAGAGCGCAACACGCGGAACCCCTGCGGCAAACCCGACAACTCACCCTGCTGCGAGGCGGCCTCCGCCGCCCCGCCCGACGCGCCGGAACGCAACAGGAAACGCTTGGACAGCTTGGAGACATAAGCCCGCTTATCCTTGATGCCACTCAGCTGCACTTCGGTAAAAGTGAACTGCTCGACCGCGTCGCCGCGCGGCGACAGCGTCATGACTTTCAGAGGCAGATAAGTGGAGGGATCGATGCACATTCGCATGGTGTAGCGCGTCGCATCCCGCGGCTGCAGGTCCAGCCATTGGCAGTCGCGCTGCGCCACGCGGTCATAACCGGTGCGCTTGAGCACGTAGGAGCGGTTGACATCCTCCAGGTCGTCGGGCAACAAGGCCGGGAACAAACGCATCGCGCTGATCTTGCACGCCATCAAGGCGCGCTTGTCAGGCGCGAAGCAAGTCAGCTCCCGCCCCTTGCGAACAACCTCCCGCGTCGGGCCATCCAGCGACGTGCGCTTCTCGCGCACATTGTCGCCCTGTCCCTGGCGTACGATGCGAAAGGTTTCCAGCGTGCCATTCATCTGATGCAGATAAGTGCCATCCAGAGGCTGCTGCCTGCCGGCGTTGCCGACATTGCGCAACAACTGCATGTCATCCTCCGCATGGACCGCGCACGCGGCCCCCAACATCAACACACCAATCAGAGGAACAACACGCATCAGTGGCGAGCTCCGTTTCCATAGGACACGCGCATCACGCTTTGGTCAGCGGTCACTTCCTGGTGAGCCAGCACATAGGGATCGTCCTGATCCATGGCCTGCACCGGCTTGGCCACTTGCACCGGCACGCCGCGGTCAGCGACGACCGACGCGGGAGCGTTGCGATGGGACAGCTGCTGCCATCCCACTACGGCGGCGAAACTGACGCTTGCGGCCAACGCCACCGCGCCCGCGGTGCGCGCCTTGCGCGGACGCATCCAGCGTCTCGGCGCCAGGACCGTCGGCTCATCCGCCAGACGCGCCGCCACCCTGCTTCGCACATCCAGCGAAACCAGGCGATTGGCGCGCATCGCATCGCCGATCAGATGATACTGTTCCCAGGCAGCATCCAAGTCCTTGTCCCCGGCGATGGCGGAAATGGCCTTATCGGCCCCTGACCCGTCCAGTTCGCCATCCATCAGTGCGGATATCGATTCTTTCATACTTACCACCTTCTGTTTTTGGCCGTATCCAGCAGAGGCCTGAGCTCAGCAGCGATTGCTTCTCGCGCGCGGAAAATCCGCGAACGCACGGTACCAATCGGGCAATCCATCACCCTGGCGATCTCGTCGTAGGACAGGCCCTCCATCTCCCGCAGGGAAATGGCGGTGCGCAACTCCTCCGGCAAGGCCTCCACGGCGGCATTGACCGTCGCCAGAATTTCCTTGTTCATCAGCTCGGTTTCGGGCGTGTTCAGGTCGGGAATTTGCGACGCCATGTCGAAACTCTCGCCGTCCTCGTCCTCTATCTCGCTGTTGACCACCGGGCGTCGCCCGTTGGCGCTGAGAAAATTCTTGGCGGTATTGATGCCGATCCTGTACAGCCATGTGTAAAACGCGCTTTCACCGCGAAATGACGGCAGGGCGCGATACGCCTTGATAAATGCCTCCTGCGTCACATCCTCGATGTCCGAACCGTCGCGAATGAACCGCGACAACAGCCTGGCGAGACGTCGCTGATACTTTGCAACAAGCAGATCGAAAGCTCTTTTTTCACCTCGCTGGGCACGCTCCACCAACTGTTGATCGATGTCCCGATCACTCATAGTCGTTGTTATGCTCCCTGGTTTGCCCACTGTTCTATGTGGTCGTTACGTGGACCTTGATCTAGACCACGGGTTTTACGCCGAGTTCCCGCCGGCGAGGACGATGCGAAACATATCACTCCCAGCGGAAAACTTGAACATCCGATTATCAACTATTGCCAGGCTTTTCCAGAGCCCTTACACTCCAACCAAGCACTTGCTTGAATGACGAGCAATTAACAAATCCCACCATCAGGAGCACTCCATGAACACTCCCGGGCAACGTTTCCGCCAGGCCGTGGCCGCCGAAAAACCGTTGCAAGTGGTTGGGGCGATCAACGCCTACGCAGCACGTTTGGCCGAACACTCTGGTTTCAAGGCCCTGTACCTGTCCGGCGGCGGCGTGGCGGCATCCTCCTGCGGCGTCCCCGACCTCGGCATTACCACGCTGGAAGACGTTCTGATCGACGCGCGCCGCATCACCGACAACACCGACCTGCCGCTGTTGGTGGACATCGACACCGGCTGGGGCGGCGCCTTCAACATCGCCCGCGCCGTGCGCAGCCTGGAGAAGGCCGGCGTCGCCGCCGTCCACATCGAGGATCAGGTTCAGCAGAAGCGTTGCGGCCACCGCCCTAACAAAGCCATCGTCACCCAGGATGAAATGGTGGACCGCATCAAGGCCGCCACCGACGCCCGCCGCGACGCCGGCTTCGTCATCATGGCACGCACCGACGCGCTGGCCGTGGAGGGTCTGGACGCCGCCATCGAGCGCGCCATCGCCTGCGTGGAAGCCGGCGCTGACATGATCTTCCCGGAGGCGATGACCGATCTGGCCATGTACCAGCGCTTCGCCGAGGCCGTGAAGGTGCCGGTGCTGGCCAACATCACCGAATTCGGCGCCACCCCGCTCTACACCGCCGAAGAGCTGGCCGCCCACGGCGTGAGCCTGGTGCTGTATCCGCTGTCCGCCTTCCGCGCCATGAGCCAGGCCGCGCTGGAAGTGTACGGCGCGATCCGCCGCGACGGCACCCAGCAAGCGGTGCTGGACAAGATGCAGACCCGGATGGAGCTTTACGACCACCTGGGCTACCACGAATACGAAAAGAAACTGGACCAGCTGTTCGCCGCAGGCAAGCAATAACAATTCAAGAGCGGCGGCATCGCCCCAAGTCTGACAAAGGAGAAATTGCATGACTGAAGTGGTTCTGACCGGCAAACCGAAAAAATCCGTGGCCCTGTCCGGCGTCGCCGCCGGCAATACCGCGCTGTGCACTGTGGGCCGCAGCGGCAACGACCTGCACTATCGCGGCTACGACATCCTGGATCTGGCCGACAAGGCCGAGTTCGAAGAAGTGGCCTATCTGCTGGTGCACGGCAAGCTGCCGAACCAGGCCGAGTTGGCCGGCTACAAGAAAAAACTGAAGTCCCTGCGCGGCCTGCCGGCTTCGGTAAAAGCGGTGCTGGAAGCGCTGCCGGCCGGCGCCCACCCGATGGACGTGATGCGCAGCGGCGCATCCGCCCTGGGCTGCGCGCTGCCGGAAAAGGACGATCACAACCTGGCCGGCGCGCGAGACATCGCCGACCGCCTGATGGCCTCCTTCGGCTCCATCCTGCTCTACTGGTACCACTACAGCCATAACGGCAAGCGCATCGACGTCGAAACCGACGACGACAGCATCGGCGGCCATTTCCTGCACCTGCTGCACGGCGTCAAGCCATCGGCCCAATGGGTGCGCGCGATGCACACCTCATTGAACCTGTACGCCGAGCACGAATTCAACGCCTCCACCTTCGCCGCCCGCGTCATCGCCGGCACCGGCTCCGACATGCACAGCGCCATCACCGGCGCCATCGGCGCGCTGCGCGGCCCCAAGCACGGCGGCGCCAACGAAGTGGCGTTCGAGATCCAGCAGCGCTACGAGAGCCCGGACGAGGCCGAAGCCGACATCCGCGCCCGCGTGGAGCGCAAGGAAGTGGTGATCGGCTTCGGCCACCCGGTGTACACCATTTCCGACCCCCGCAACAAGGTGATCAAGGAAGTGGCGCGCGAACTGTCCAAGAGCAACAAGGACATGAAGATGTTCGACATCGCCGAACGCCTGGAAACCGTGATGTGGGACATCAAGAAAATGTTCCCCAATCTGGACTGGTTCTCCGCCGTCAGCTACCACGCCATGGGCGTGCCCACCGCCATGTTCACGCCGCTGTTCGTGATCTCGCGCACCAGCGGCTGGAGCGCCCACGTGATCGAGCAACGCCAGGACGGCAAGATTATCCGCCCGTCTGCCAACTACATCGGGCCGGAAGATCAGGCCTACGTGCCGCTGGAACAGCGCTAAGCCACTGAAGCAGACGACGCGGCCAACCGGCCGCGTCCGCACTACCGGAGTAGTCAATGAAGCAAACCTTGTTCTGGCAGCGCCTGGACAGTCCGGGACTGGAACAGGTCCAAATCGACACCGGCGCCGATCTTGCCCTCACCGCCAGCGGCAGCCTGCTGCACGCCGGCACCGGCGCCAGCCTGCGCTACCGGATGCAGCTGGACCACCATGGCAGGCTCAGCCATGCCCAGATCGATGTCTCCGCCCCCGAACCCAGGCAACTGACGTTGCAGCACACCGAAAGCGGGCGCTGGCTGGTCAACGGCCAACCCCAACCGGCTTGGGACGCTTGCCAGGAGCTGGACTTGCAGGCCTGCGGCCTGACCAATGCTTTCCCCATCCGCCGACTGAAGTTGGGCGTCGGCGACAGCGTCGAACTGCACATGTTGTTCGTGCGCCTGCCCAGCCTGGAGCCGACCATCTGCCCGCAGCGCTACACCCGCCTGCCGGACCATGACGGCATGCCCTGCTACCGCTACGAATCCCCGGGCTTCGCCGCCGACATCGTCGTCGACGAGCAAGGCTTCACCCTGCATTACAGTGACTTTCTGCAACGGCTGCCCCAGCGCGGCCGCGACTGAGCGAAAGACAGACATGAACCGCCAATACCGCACCGCCCTGCCCGGCACCGGGCTAGACTATTTCGACGCCCGCGCCGCCGTCAACGCCATCCAGCCCGACGCCTGGGACAAACTGTCCTACACCGCTCGCATCCACGCCGAAAATCTGGTCCGCCGCTGCGAGCCGGCCACCCTGAGCGAATGCCTAGAGCAGATCGTTTACCGCAAGCGCGAGCGCGACTTCCCCTGGTTCCCGGCGCGCGTGGTGTGCCATGACATCCTGGGCCAGACCGCGCTGGTGGACCTTGCCGGCCTGCGCGACGCCATCGCCGACCAAGGCGGCGACCCCTCCCAGGTCAATCCGGTGGTGCCGGTGCAGTTGATCGTAGACCATTCGCTGGCGGTGGAGTGCGGCGGCTTCGACCCGCAGGCTTTCGAGAAAAACCGCGCCATCGAAGACCGGCGCAACGAGGACCGTTTCCACTTCATCGAATGGACCCAGTCCGCCTTCGATAACGTCGACGTGATCCCGGCCGGCAACGGCATCATGCACCAGATCAATCTGGAGAAGATGTCGCCGGTGATCCACAACGACAAGGGCGTGGCCTATCCCGACACCTGCGTCGGCACCGACAGCCACACGCCGCACGTGGACGCGCTGGGCGTAATCGCCGTCGGCGTGGGCGGCCTTGAGGCGGAAAACGTGATGCTGGGCCGCGCCTCGTGGATGCGGCTGCCGGACATCGTCGGCGTGGAGCTCTCCGGCAGGCCTGCCGCCGGCATCACCGCCACTGACGTGGTGTTGGCGTTGACCGAATTCCTGCGCCAGCAGAAGGTTGTCGGCGCCTATCTGGAGTTCTACGGCGAAGGCGCCGCGGCGCTGACCCTGGGCGATCGCGCCACCATCTCCAATATGGCCCCGGAATACGGCGCCACCGCCGCGCTGTTCTTCATCGACCAGCAGACTATCGATTACCTGAAGCTGACCGGCCGCAGCGACGAACAGGTCAAGCTGGTGGAAACTTACGCCAAGACCTCCGGCCTGTGGGCGGACAGCTTGGAAACGGCCGAATACGAGCGCGCGCTCAAGTTCGACCTGTCCACCGTTACCCGCAATCTGGCCGGCCCATCCAACCCGCACAAGCGGCTGCCGGTATCGGCATTGGCCGAGCGCGGCATCGCCGCCAACCTCGCCGAAGCCCGCGCGCAGGAAGCGCAAGGCCTGCTGCCGGACGGCGCGGTCATCATCGCCGCCATCACCAGCTGCACCAATACCTCCAACCCGCGCAACGTGATCGCGGCCGGCCTGTTGGCGCGCAACGCCAACAAGCTGGGCCTCAGCCGCAAGCCTTGGGTGAAATCTTCGCTGGCGCCCGGCTCCAAGGCAGTGGAGCTGTATCTGAAGGAGGCCGGCCTGCTGTCCGAGCTGGAGCGGCTGGGCTTCGGCATCGTCGCCTTCGCATGCACCACCTGCAACGGCATGTCCGGCGCGCTGGACCCGAAAATCCAGCAAGAGATCGTGGACCGCGACCTGTACGCCACGGCGGTGCTGTCCGGCAACCGCAACTTCGACGGCCGCATCCACCCCTACGCCAAGCAGGCTTTCCTGGCCTCGCCGCCGCTGGTGATCGCCTACGCCATCGCCGGCACCATGCGCTTCGACATCGAAAAAGACGCGCTGGCAGTCGTCGACGGCAAGGAAATCCGCCTGCAAGACATCTGGCCGTCCGATGAAGAAATCGACGCCGTGCTGAAGCAGGCGGTGAAACCCGAACAGTTCCGCCAGGTCTACGAGCCGATGTTCGCCATCCGCCGCGACAGCGCCGCCAAAGCCAGCCCGCTATACGCCTGGCGGCCGCAGTCCACCTATATCCGCCGCCCGCCGTACTGGGAAGGCGCCCTGGCCGGCGAGCGCACGCTCAAGGGCTTGCGGCCGCTGGCGCTACTGCCGGACAACATCACCACCGACCACTTGTCGCCGTCCAACGCCATCCTGGCCAGCTCAGCCGCCGGCGAATACCTGGCCAAGATGGGCTTGCCGGAGGAAGACTTCAACTCCTACGCCACCCACCGCGGCGACCACCTGACCGCGCAGCGCGCCACCTTCGCCAACCCACAGCTGGTCAACGAGATGGCCGTGGTGGACGGCGAGGTGAAGAAGGGCTCGCTGGCGCGAGTGGAGCCGGAAGGCAAGGTGATGCGGATGTGGGAAGCCATCGAAACCTATATGGACCGCAAGCAGCCGCTGATCATCGTCGCCGGCGCCGACTACGGCCAGGGCAGCTCGCGCGACTGGGCAGCCAAGGGCGTGCGCCTGGCCGGCGTCGAGGCCATCGTCGCCGAAGGCTTCGAGCGCATCCACCGCACCAATCTGATCGGCATGGGCGTGCTGCCGCTGGAATTCAAGCCCGGCTTCAGCCGCAAGACCTTGCAGCTAGACGGCACCGAAACCTACGACGTGATCGGCCAGCGCGAACCGCGCGCCGACCTGACCCTGGTGATCCACCGCCGCGGCGGCGAAACCGTTCAGGCGCCCGTGACCTGTAGGCTGGATACCGCCGAGGAGGTGTCGATCTACGAGGCCGGCGGCGTCTTGCAGCGCTTCGCGCAGGATTTCCTGGCCGCGGCGCAAGCCTGACTCACACACAGCGGCCGATTCATATCGGCCGCGCCACACAAAACAGGATGGCAAGCATGACTCACCCGGCTCAGATTCGCATTCCCGCCACTTATATGCGCGGCGGCACCAGCAAGGGCGTTTTTTTCCGGCTGCAGGACTTGCCGCAAGCCGCCCGCCAGCCCGGCGAGGCGCGAGACGCGCTGCTGCTGCGCGTCATCGGTAGCCCGGACCCGTACGGCAAACAGATAGACGGCATGGGCGGCGCCACGTCCAGCACCAGCAAAACCGTCATCGTGGGCAAATCCACTCAATCTGGCCATGATATCGACTACCTGTTTGGCCAAGTCAGCATCGACCAGGCCTTCGTCGACTGGACCGGCAACTGCGGCAACCTGTCCGCCGCCGTCGGCCCGTTCGCCATTGCCGGCGGCCTGATCGACCCGGCGCGCGTGCCGGATAACGGCATCTGCACCGTTCGCATCTGGCAGGCCAATATCGGCAAGACCATCATCGCCCACGTGCCCATCACCCGCGGCCAAGTGCAGGAAACGGGCGACTTCGAGCTGGACGGCGTCACCTTCCCCGCCGCCGAAGTGCAGCTGGAATTCCTGGACCCTGCCGACGAGGGAGACGGCGACGGCGGCGCGATGTTCCCCACCGGCAATCTGGTGGACACGCTGGAGGTGCCCGGCGTCGGCGCCTTCCCGGCCACGCTGATCAATGCCGGCATCCCCACCATCTTCGTCAACGCCGCCGACATCGGCTACACCGGAACGGAGCTGCAGGACGCCATCAACGCCGACGCCGCGGCGCTGGCGCGCTTCGAAACCATACGCGCTTACGGCGCGCTGAAAATGGGCCTGATCCAGAATCTTGACCAGATCGCCAGCCGCCAGCACACGCCCAAGATCGCCTTCGTCGCGCCGCCGGCCGACTATGTCGCCTCCAGCGGCAAGCCGGTGAAAACATCCGACATCGACGTGCTGGCGCGCGCCATGTCCATGGGCAAGCTGCACCACGCGATGATGGGCACCGCGGCTGTGGCCATCGGCACTGCCGCGGCCATCCCCGGCACGCTGGTCAACCTGGCCGCCGGCGGCGGAAAACGCCAGGCGGTGCGCTTCGGCCACCCGTCCGGCACGCTGCGGGTGGGCGCGCAAGCCCGCGAAGAGCGCGGGGAATGGATTGTCACCAAGGCCATCATGAGCCGCAGCGCCCGGGTGCTGATGGAAGGCTGGGTGCGGGTGCCTGGCGACGCGTTTTAAACGAACCGTCGGGCAATTGCGGGACAATCGCGGGAATGCGGAAAGCATTCCCGTTTTCGCATCGAGATGGCGATATTGCCGGCAGTTTCTTGCAAGATTTCATGGGATAATGACAATCAGCCGGCGCGACATCGACGAGCATCCCAAAATCATCGCCATCCGCGCAGGCCCGATCGAACAGCAAACGGAACCCGCCGCCATGAACACCCCCGCCCCGATACTGACCGCCTCCACCGATTGGCACTGGAGCCCCACGCCCTATCCAGGCGTGGACTTCACCTGGCTGCGCCGCAACCCGAACGGAGGCGGCTCCGCATTGCTGAAGCTGGCCAAGGGCGCGAAGCTGCCGCTGCACCAGCATCCTGGCACGGAGCAGGTTTTCGTCACCGCCGGCCGGCTCAAGGTGGGCGACCATGTGCTGAACAAGGGCGATCATCTGTTCATCGATGCCCAAGTCCCGCACGCGGTGGAGGCGCTGCAATCCGCCGTCTACCTGACGCTATCCGAAAACGATGGCGTGGAGCTGCTGGAGCCGGACCAGGCAAGCTGATCCTGCTCCATGGCTAGGCGGCTAGAACGGTTTGATCGCCACCTTCAGCACGCCGTCGCGCTGGTGCGAGAACAGGTCGTAGGCCTCGACGATCTGATCCAGCTTGTAACGGTGGGTGACCAGCGGCGACAGATCCAGCCGGTCGCTCTCCAGCACATTCATCAGCCGCCGCATCCTCTCCTTGCCGCCCGGGCACAGCGAAGACACGATCTTCTTGTCGCCCAGGCCGGCATTGAACGCATCCAGCGGGATCTTCAGATCGGTGGAATACACGCCCAGGCTGGACAGCGTGCCGCCCGGCTTCAATATCCGCAGCGCGGATTCGAACGTGCTCTGGGTACCCAGCGCCTCGATGGCGGAGTCGACGCCGCGTCCGCCGGTCAACTTCAGGATTTCCGAGACCACGTCCACCTGGCGGAAATTCAGCGTCACGTCGGCGCCCAGCCGCCGCGAAATCGCCAGCCTGTCGTCTATGCCGTCCACCGCGATGATGCACGACGCGCCGCGCAAGCGCGCGCCCGCCACCGCGCACAAGCCTATCGGCCCCTGGGCGAACACCGCCACCACGTCGCCGATCTTGATGTTGGCCGCCTCGGCGCCGGCAAAGCCGGTGGACATGATGTCCGGACACATCAGCACCTGCTCGTCGCTGAGCCCGTCCGGAATCGGCGCCAGATTGGCCTGGGCATCCGGCACCAGCACGTACTCGGCCTGGGTGCCGTCTATGGTGTTGCCGAAACGCCAGCCGCCCATCGGTTTGTAGCCGTGGCATTCGCAGCCGCCATCCTGCGACGGATAGCCATCCTGGCAGCCGTAGGAGGTGAAGCTGGGACAGATGGCGCCGGCGATCACCCGCTGCCCCTCGCGATACCCCTTGACGTCCGCGCCCAGCTTCTCGATCACACCCACCGGCTCGTGGCCTATGGTCAGGCCGGACGCCACCGGATACTCGCCCTTGAGAATGTGCACGTCGGTGCCGCAGATGGTGGTGGTGGTGATCCTCACCAGCGCGTCGCCCGGCCCTACCGCCGGAATCGGCTTCTCCCGCAGCTCGATCTTGCCGGGCGCGACAAATACCGCTGCCTTCATATTGCTCATGGCCTGCCTCCTGTCGTGGCGGAGCCTGCCCGGCCGTAAGCCGCGGCCGGCCCCGGGATGGAAACGAAACAGATCCTTCACTAGGCCGCAAGATCGCGTCGCGGACAACTGCCCGATCGGTCCAAAGTATGGACGCATGATCTGGGTCAAACGCCTTGTTGCCCTGCGGCCATGCCTGCGCGCCGCCGCAAGCGCCGAAAACAACGCCATTTGATGTAACAACTGGTTTACACTTCACCGTTCCACTTAAAATATCTCCACATAAAACAAATACGAGAGACATCAATGAATCAAGCGATGCTGTACGCGCTCGCCGCGATCGCCATGTGGGCCTCCGTCGCCACACTCAGCGCCCTCACCCATACCCTGCCGCCCTTCTTCGTCGCCGGCGTCGGCCTGATGCTGGGCAGCCTGCTGACCATGCGCCGCATAAGCGAATGGAAAGTGCCGCCGAAGAATTTCGCCAATGGGGTTTACGGCATCTTCGGCTTCTACTTTTTCCTGTTCAACGCCTACCGGCTGGCGCCGGTGATGGACGCCACCGTGCTCAGCTATATCTGGCCGCTGTTGATGGTGCTGCTGTCGCCCCTGCTGCTGCCCGGCACCCGCCTGAGTGCCAACCACATCCTCGGCAGCCTGATCGGCTTCGCCGGCGCGGCGCTGATCGTCACCGGCGGCAAGCTGTCGCTGTCGCTGTCCGCGCTGCCCGGCTATCTGATGGCCTTGGGAGCCGCCGTGGTATGGGCGACCTATAGCCTGGTCACCCGCCGCCTGCCCGCCAGCTCCGACAACGCCGTCGGCGGCTATTGCTTCGTGTCCGGCCTGCTGGCGCTGGGCCTGCACTTCGCCACCGAACCCGCCGCCCATCCATCGGCCATCCAATGGCTGATGATCGCCGTGCTGGGCTTGCTGCCGATGGGCGCGGCCTTCCTGTGCTGGAACCGGGCCATACGACTGGGCGACGCGCGCCAGATCGGCGCGCTGGGCAACGCCACCCCGCTGCTATCCACCCTGATGTTGGTGGCCTCCGGCCAAGCCACCCTCAACGGCAGCGCCGCGCTGGCCATCGCCATGATCGTCGCCGGCGCGGCGCTGGGCACGCTGCCCGCCGAACGGCTGCGGCTGGGTTCGCTGCGCGCCTGAGCCCGACTGCCCCGAAGGACACGCCTCTCATCGCTCGCAGGGCTATAATCGCAAACTGTTCCCCATATGGAGTTTTCGATGAAGCCCTGCCTCCTCGCGCTCTTGGCGCTGTTCGCCAGCCACGCCGCCCTGGCCGAAGACGATCCCTGCAAAGAAGCCAGCAATACGATAGAAATCAACGAGTGCATGCAAAAGCAGTTCGATGGCAAAGACAGATTGCTCAACGACCGCTACCGCGAGCTGCTGCAAAAGCTGCGCGCCGACGAAGCCCGGGACAAGCCGGCAGCCAAAGAGAAACCTTCCGCGATGCTGGTGCAGGCGCAGCGCAAGTGGATCGCCTTCCGCGACGCGGACTGCGGCGCCAAGTATCAGATCTATGCCGGCGGCACCATACGCAACGCCGTCTTCCTCGGCTGCAAGATCGAGCGGACCGAGCAACGCATCAAGGAGCTGGAGCCCAAGCTCTGGTAAGCCGCGCGGGTTTCCGCGCCCCTGGCCTGGGAGTATCATCCCGCCTTATCTTCACGCAAAAATAAAAAGGGGCTGACATGGCAAAACACTGGGGCAAGGTCCTGACCGCGATGGTGACGCCATTCGACGACGACGGCCGGCTGAACCTGGACATGGCTCGCGATCTGGCGCGCCATCTGGCCGACAACGGCAGCGACGCGCTGGTGCTGGCCGCCACCACCGGCGAAGCGCCGACGCTCTCCGACGCCGAGCGCTTCGACCTGATCCGCGCCGTCAGCGAAGCGGTGGCCATCCCGGTGCTGGCCGGCGCCGGCAGCAACGACACCCGCCACGCGCTGGAAATGACGGCCAAAGCCGCCGACGCGGGCGCGGCCGGAGCGTTTCTGGTCTCTCCGTATTACAACCGCCCGCCTCAGGCCGGCATCGAGGCGCACTTCCGCGCCCTGGCCGCCGCTACCCGCCTGCCGGTGATGATCTACGACGTGCCCGGCCGAACCGGCCGCCGCATCGCCCACGAGGTGCTGCTGCGGCTGTTCCGCGAGGTGGACAACATTGTCGCCTTCAAGGACGCCACCTGCGATCCCGCCGCCGCCGCGCGGCTGGTAGCCGAGGCGGGCGAACACTTCGAGCTGTACTCCGGCGACGACGCGCTGACCCTGCCGCTGCTGGCGGTGGGCGCCGTCGGCGTAGTCGGCACCTCCACCCACTGGACCGGACCGGAGTTCGCCGCGATGATCGCCGCGTTCGAAAACGGCGACACGCGCCGCGCCCGCGAAATCAACGCCGCGCTGCAAGCCTCCTACGCTTACGCCAATACCGACGACTCGGTGTATTCGATGTCGGTGAAGGCGATGCTGCGCAGCCAGGGACTGGCCGTCGGCGAATGCCGGCTGCCGCTGCCGCGCGCGCCTGCCGGCGTGGAGGCTCGCGCGGCCGAAGTATGGCGCGATTTGCAAAACTGGCGGTCCCGGCAACGCTAGTCACCATCCATTCGAGCGCCGCCGACCGCGGCATTCACTCGCCCCGCGCCCGAGAAGGAGACGCCGTGTCGCTGCACATTGAAACGCCTTTGCTGGAATCCAGGCCGCTGAGCATGCTGGCCGGCCGCTCCGTCTGGCTCAAGCTGGAGGCGGTCCAACCCTCCGGCTCCTTCAAGATTCGCGGCATAGGGCTCGCCTGCGTCGAGCATCATCGCCGCGGCGCGAAGCGCTTCATTTCCTCCTCCGGCGGCAACGCGGGACTGGCCGTCGCCTACGCTGGCCGCCGCCTGGGCGTGGCTGTGACGGTGGCCGTGCCGGAAACCGCCACCGAACGCGCCAAGGAGCTGCTGCGCCAGGAAGGCGCGGAGGTGCTGGTGCATGGCGACTCCTGGCAGGAGACCAACCAGTTCGCCCTGACGCTGCTCGGCCCCGGCGACGCCTTCTTGCACCCCTTCGACGACCCGCTGGTATGGCAAGGCCACGCCACGCTGGTAGACGAGCTGGCCGGCGCGGGCTGCAAGCCCGACGCCATCGTGCTGTCCGTCGGCGGCGGCGGCTTGCTCAGCGGCGTGACGGAGGGGCTGCGCCGCCACGGCTGGAACGATGTGCCGCTGCTGGCGGTGGAGACGGAAGGCGCGGCGTCCTTCCGCGCGGCCGTCGACGCAGGACAAACGGTTGCGCTGGCGCGCATAGACAGCATCGCCGCCACGCTGGGCGCCAAGCGGGTGTGCGAACAGGCGCTGCGCTGCGCGCGCGAACACCCGGTGCGCAGCCTGCTGACGACGGACCTCGACGCGCTGGACGCATGCGAGCGCTTTCTGGCCGACCATCGAGTGCTGGTGGAGCCCGCCTGCGGCGCCGCGTTGGCGCCGCTCTACCAACGCGCGCCCGAATTAGCCGATTTCGACAAGATACTCGCCATCGTCTGCGGCGGCGCCACCGCCACGCTGGAGCAGATTCGCGCCTGGGCCGGGCGCTGAGCCGCGGCTGAAAATAAAACACCCCGCAACGCGGGGTGTTCGTCATTCGATATCCGCCGAAGCCAGGCTCAATCGCGGAAATTGTTGAACTGCAAAGGCGCGCCGTTTTCCAGATCGGAGGCGATTTCTGCCTTCAACAGCGCGATGGCTTCCTGCAACACGTCGCGCTTGGCGCCGGACACGCGCACCGCTTCGCCCTGGATGCTGGCCTGCACCTTCATCTTGGAATCCTTCAGCAGCTTGACGATCTTTTTCGCCAGGTCGCTGTCCAGGCCTTCCTTGATCTTCAACACTTTCTTCACCTTGTTGCCGGAGACTTTTTCCAGCTTGCCGTAGTCCAGGCTGCGCACATCCACGCTGCGCTTGGACAACTTGTTCACCAGGATGTCGTTGACCTGGTCCAGCTGGAACTCGGTATCGGCGAACAGCGTCACTTCCTTGTCGTTGAATTCGATGCGGGCGTCGCTGCCCTTGAAATCGTAACGGGTGGACACTTCCTTGTTGGCCTGGTCCAGCGCGTTGCGCACTTCCACCTTGTTTACTTCGGAAACGACATCAAAAGACGGCATAAAACAATCCTCGCTAATAACCTGCCGCATTCTAGTAGCGGCGTTGCCGCTTGTCACCCGTCATGCCATTGCCAAGGCCTTTCGGAAATGGTTTTATCGACGACAGTCAAACAAATCCCGGAAATTCGCCATGCTCGCCACCCTGCCGCAACTGGCCGCCTTTCTTGCCGCCGCCATGTTGATCACCGTCACTCCCGGCCCCGACAACCTGATGGTGCTGAGCCAGGGCATCTCCCGGGGCCGCCGCCAGGGCATGGCCTTCGGCCTGGGCTGCGCGCTGGGCTGCCTGAACCACACCCTGCTGGCCGCGCTGGGCGTCAGCGCGCTGATCGCCGCCTCGCCGCTCGCCTTCGCCGCGCTCAAGATCGCCGGCGGCGCCTATCTGGTCTACCTGGGCTGGGGTGCGATCCGCAGCCCCGGCGCCAGCTTCGACGCCCATGTCCAGGCCAGCGGCCCGCAGAGCTCCTTGGCCGCCACCTTCCGCCGTGGCCTGATCGCCAACGCGATCAATCCCAAGGTGGTGCTGTTCTTCCTCGCCTTCCTGCCCCAGTTCGTCCATCCGGCCCAAGGCCCGGTCGGCCTGCAGACCGCCATCCTCGGCGCGCTGTTCACCCTGCAGGGGGCGTTGATCTTCGGCGCGCTCGGTTATTTCTCCGGCCACGTCGGCCAATGGCTGGCCAAGAGCAGCAGGGCCAGCCAGTGGCTGGACCGCATGGCGGGAACCGTCTTCATCGGCCTGGGGCTGCGCCTGATCCTGGCGCGCTGAGCGCGCAAAAAAGGCGGCCCCAAGGCCGCCTTTCGCCATCCATCCCTGGCGGATCAGATCGCCTGCTCGTTGGTCTCTCCGGTACGGATGCGCACCACCTGCTCCACCGGCATCACGAAAATCTTGCCGTCGCCAATCTTTCCGGTGCGAGCGGTTTCGACGATGGTCTCGATCGCGCGCTCCACCAGATCGTCCGGCAACACCACCTCTATCTTCACCTTGGGCAGGAAATCCACCACGTACTCGGCGCCGCGGTACAGTTCCGTGTGGCCTTTCTGGCGGCCGAAACCCTTGACCTCGGACACGGTCAGGCCGTTGATGCCGATCTCCGACAAGGCCTCGCGCACCTCGTCCAACTTGAACGGCTTGATGATGGCTTCGACCTTTTTCATGCGCAACGCTCCCGGATAAATCCAATGACATGATGATAAAATGCAAAAAATGCCGCGCCGGGGCCGGATTGTCCGGCTACGCCTTAAATGCGGCGATGTTTTGCTGTATTATGACGCCCTTTCCTGGTACTTGTCGCGGGTGTCTAATGTCTTACATTACCAAGCTGCGCGGTGGCGTTGCCCTGTCACCGTTTCGTCTCGAAAAACTGCAGGCGGCAGCGGCCGATGCCGGTCTGAAGGATATCGTCCTGACTGCCGAGCACTGGCATTTTGCGGAGAGCGACGGCGAACTCTCGCTGGAGGAAGTCGGCGTGCTGGGCCAGTTGCTCAGCTACGGCGAACCGCCGCTGAGCGCCGAGCCTGAAGGCGAACTGTTCCTGGTCGCGCCGCGCATCGGCACCTTGTCGCCCTGGGCCTCCAAAGCCACCGACATCGCCCGGCACTGCGGCTTGCCAAACATCCGCAGAATCGAGCGCGGCACCGCCTTCCGAATCAAGTCCGCCGCAAAATCTTTAAGTGAAGAGGCTCGCCACACCCTGGCGGGCCTCTTGCACGATAGGATGACGGAAACCGTGCTGTCCTCGCTGGACGATGCGGAAAAGCTGTTCACCCATTTCGACCCGCAGCCGATGACCAGCGTGGACGTCCTCGCCGGCGGCCGCGCGGCGCTGGAGGCGGCTAACGCCCAGCTCGGCCTCGCGCTGTCGGACGACGAGGTGGAATACCTGGTGGAGAACTTCATCAAGCTGGGCCGCAACCCCAGCGACGTGGAGCTGATGATGTTCGCCCAGGCCAACTCCGAACATTGCCGCCACAAGATCTTCAACGCCCAGTTCATCATCGACGGCGTAGAACAGGGCAAATCACTGTTCCGCATGATCCGCGACACCCACGAGGCCAATCCGCAGGGCACGCTGGTGGCGTACAAGGACAACGCCTCGGTGATCGAGGGCGCCTTCATCGAACGCTTCTACCCGCAGCCGGGCAGCAACCAGTACGCATTCAACAGCGAGCCCACCGACATCTTGATGAAGGTGGAAACCCACAATCACCCGACCGCGATCTCGCCCTTCCCCGGTGCGTCCACCGGCAACGGCGGCGAAATCCGCGACGAAGGCGCCACCGGCCGCGGCTCGCGCCCCAAGGCCGGCCTGACCGGTTTCACCGTATCCAACCTCAACATTCCCGGCTTCAAGCAGCCGTGGGAAGCCTACCGCGACGGCCAGCCGGAATACGGCAAGCCGGGCCGCATCGCCTCGGCGCTGCAGATCATGCTGGAAGGCCCGATAGGCGGCGCGGCGTTCAACAATGAATTCGGCCGCCCCAATCTGGCCGGCTACTTCCGCGCCTTCGAGGAAGAGTTCAACGGCGAGATGCGCGGCTACCACAAGCCCATCATGCTGGCCGGCGGCCTGGGCAACATCCAGCAGCAGCAGATCCACAAGAATGAAATCCCGGAAGGCGCGCTGCTGATCCAGCTGGGCGGCCCCGGCCTGCTGATCGGCCTGGGCGGCGGCGCGGCGTCGTCTATGGACACCGGCGCCAACAGCGAAAACCTGGACTTCGACTCGGTGCAGCGCGGCAATCCGGAAATCGAGCGCCGCTGCCAGGAAGTGATCGACCGCTGCTGGCAACTGGGCGAAGCCAACCCCATCGTCTCCATTCACGACGTCGGCGCCGGCGGCCTCTCCAACGCCTTCCCGGAACTGGTCAACGATGCCGGCCGCGGCGCGATCTTCCACCTGCGCAAGGTGCATCTGGAAGAAAAAGGCATGACCCCGATGCAGATCTGGTCCAACGAAGCGCAGGAACGCTACGTGATGGCCGTGCTGCCCGAGGATCTGGACCGCTTCAGCGCCATCTGCGAACGCGAGCGCTGCCCGTTCGCGGTGATGGGCGTGGCCACCGACGACGGCCACCTGCAAGTGCGCGACGACCACTTCGACAACAAGCCGGTGGACATGCCGCTGGAAGTGCTGCTGGGCAAGCCGCCGCGCATGACCCGCGACGTGGCGTCGCAGGAGCCCGAGCTCAAGACGCTGGACGCGTCCAAGTACCCGCTGCGCGAATCCGCCTACCGCGTGCTGCGCCACCCCACTGTGGCCGACAAGTCCTTCCTGATCACCATCGGTGACCGCACCGTGGGCGGCATGACCGCGCGCGATCAGATGGTGGGCCGCTGGCAGGTGCCGGTGGCCGACGTGGCCGTCACCACCATGGGCTTCAATACCTACCGCGGCGAAGCGATGGCGATGGGCGAACGCACGCCGGCCGCGCTGTTCAACGGCCCGGCCTCCGGCCGCATGGCCATCGGCGAGGCGCTGACCAATATCGCCGCCGCCTTCGTCGGCCATCTGGGCAATGTCAAGCTATCCGCCAACTGGATGGCGCCGGCCGGCCATCCGGGCGAGGACGCCAATCTGTACCGCACCGTGCAGGCCGTGTCGGAACTGAGCCAGAGCCTGGGCGTCAGCATCCCGGTGGGCAAGGACTCGCTGTCGATGAAGACGGTGTGGCAGGAAAACGGCGAGCAGAAGAGCGTGACCGCGCCGCTGTCGCTGGTGATCTCCGCGTTCTCGCCGGTGGACGACGTGCGCAAGACCGTCACCCCGGACCTGAAGGACGTCAAGGACAGCGATCTGATCCTGATCGACCTGGGCTACGGCCGCTGCCGCCTGGGCGGCTCCATCCTGGGCCAGGTGTGGAAAGACATGCGCGGCCGCTCGCCGGACGTGGAAAGCCCGATGCAGCTGTCCGCCTTCTTCGGCGTGATGCAGTCGCTGCTGCGCGACGACATGCTGCTGGCCTACCATGACCGCTCCGATGGCGGCCTGTTCGCCTCGCTGGCAGAAATGATGTTCGCCGGCCACGTCGGCGCCAGCATCGATCTGCAGGAGCTGGTGATCGAGCGCCAGAACACCCAGCGCATCATCGACGACTTCGTGCCCAGCGGCGTGGACGCCGCCGCCCATGGCCGCATCATGCGCGTGCTGTTCAACGAAGAACTGGGCGCGGTGCTGCAGGTGAAGAAGGCCGACACGCCGGAAGTGATTTCCCGCTTCATGAAGGCCGGCATCGGCCGCGAACTGTTCGTCATCGGCCGCCCCAACAGCCATGACCGCCTGGTGATCAAGCACAAGGGCAAGGACCTGTTCAGCGAAAGCCGCAGCGAGCTGTTCTGCGCCTGGTCCGAAACCAGCGCCCGCATGCAGCGCCTGCGCGACAACCCGGCCTGCGCCGACAGCGAGCAGCTGCTGCGCAGCCACGCCAAGCCGCGCGGCCTGTTCGCCCAGCTGTCCTTCGACGTGCACGGCGACCCGGCGCTGCCCTACATCGGCACCGGCAAGCGCCCGCGCATGGCCATCCTGCGCGAACAGGGCGTCAACGGCCAGATCGAGATGGCGGCGGCGTTCGACCGCGCCGGCTTCGAGACGGTGGACGTGCACATGAGCGACATCATCGCCGGCCGCGTGCAACTGGCCGACTTCAAGGGACTGGCGGCCTGCGGCGGCTTCAGCTACGGCGACGTGCTGGGCGCCGGCGAAGGCTGGGCCAAGAGCATTCTGTTCAACCCGCGCGCCCGCGAACAGTTCGAGGCTTTCTTCGGACGCGGCGACACCTTCGCGCTGGGCGTGTGCAACGGCTGCCAGATGATGTCCAACCTGTCGTCCATCATCCCGGGCGCCGAGCACTGGCCGAAGTTCCACCGTAACGCGTCGGAACAGTTCGAGGCGCGCTTCGCGATGGTGGAAGTCACGTCCTCGCCGTCCATCTTCCTGTCCGACATGGCGGGCAGCCGCCTGCCGGTGGTGGTGAGCCACGGCGAAGGCCGCGCGGTATTCGCGCCGGGCGCGCAGGATCAGGCGTTGACCGCGCTGCGCTATATCGACTTCGACGGCCGGGCCACGGAAACCTATCCGCTGAACCCCAACGGCTCGCCGGCGGGCGTCACCGGCGTCACCACGCAGGACGGACGCTTCACCATCATGATGCCGCACCCGGAGCGCGTGTTCCGCACCGTGCAGAACAGCTGGCACCCGGCCGAGTGGGGCGAAAACGGCGGCTGGTACCGGATGTTCGCGTCTGCCCGCCGCTGGGTGGGCTGATCCCGCAGCAGACCGCAGCGACAAAAACGGAAGCTTTCGGGCTTCCGTTTTTTTATGCCGCATTCGCCCCTGAATGGCTCTCCATCTCGGATGGGCGACACATATCGGCATTGTTTGTGAATATCATGGTAATGGGCGCGCCTCAGCAGCGCGGCGAATCGTTGAAAAACGAACAGACGCTGCAATTAAATCGCTATGTATATGCCAGCACGGCGGGAACGGCTCGCTACCCGAGCGTCACGCCAGCCCGCTCCATGGTTTTCTCCACCTTCAAAGACGTGCTCGTCGGGCAGGAATTCAATAGCTCTTTTGCGGAAGACGCCTCCGAATTTGACGATGCAAAGATCAGCGCGCTCCAAAAAGGGAAAACCACAAAAGCCGAAGTTATCGCCATGCTGGGACAGCCTAGCGGCCAAGCCATCTATCCGATCATCAAGAGCAAAACCGGCAAAGGCATGATTTACGCCTACTCTCATGTAACAGGCACGGTTTTCAATATGAAGATGTACAGCAAATTACTGATCGTCTCTCTCGACGAACAAGACATCGTCAGCGATGTGGAATACACATCTTCTGGCGACAAACCTTCTGCGAACTGATCCTCGCCGGCAATAGCAATGAATAAACGGAGGCCTGTGGCTTCCGTTTATTCATTCAAACAGTCGTCAATGCCCCGTCACGCGGCTGCCGTCATCGGAAACAAGGTCAAGACCACCTTGCCGAGATTGCGGTTGTCCGCCATGTAGCGATGAGCGTCCTGCACCTGGGTCCATGGAAAGCTGCTGTCCACCACCGCCCGCACCTTGCCCTCCAGCAACGCGGGGAGGATCAGATCGCGCAGCGCGCCCGCGAGTTCGGATTTCACCGCCAGAGGCTGCGGCCGCAGCGTGGAGCCGATCAGGCTGATGCGTTTCATCAGCAGACGGCCGAAGTCCAGTTCCGCCTTCAAACCGCCCATTAGGCCGATATTCACCAGCTTGCCGTCCGGATTCAAAGCCTGCAGGTTTTCCGCCAGATGGCTGGCGCCCACCGGGTCCAGCACCGCGTCGGCGCCGCCCCATTCCCTGACCCGCTCGCCAAAGGCCGGCGTCTCGTGGTAATTGAACGTCTGGCTCGCGCCCAGCTCCCGGCAAAAAGCCAGCTTCTCCGCGCTTCCGGCGCTGGCGAAGGCTTCCGCGCCCAAAAACCGCGCCAACTGGATCGCGGCCACGCCGACGCCGCTGGCGCCGGCGTGGATCAAAGCGCGCTGGCCGCCCTTGAGGCCGGCCTTCACCACCAGGTTGAACCAGGCGGTCATCCAGGCCTCCGGCAGGCTGGCCGCCTCCACCCAGGACAAACCATCCGGCTTGGCTATCGCCAATGCTTCGTCCATCAAAACGTATTCCGCGTAGCCGCCCCCCTCCACCAGGCCGAACACTGCGTCGCCGGGCTGGAAGGCGGAATCGCCGACAACGGCCTCCACCACTCCCGACACCTCAAGCCCCATCAGCGGGCTGGCGCCCGGCGGCGGGGGATAGCGTCCTTCTCGCTGCATCAGATCGGCGCGGTTGACGCCCGCCGCCATCACGCGCACCAACAGCTTTCCAGACGCCGCCTGTGGCTTGTCCCACTCACCCATTTCCATCGTCTCGGCGCCGCCCGGCGCTTTCTGCACAACTGCCAACATCTTTTCCATGCTTATGACATCTCCTCTCGTTTGATCTTCCGCAAATGCGGACGGTCGCCCTTATTCTCAAGTGCGGCGCTGGATAATCCGCCCAGAACCGTCGCGCCATGCGCTGGATCAAGCATTGCGCGCCGGCTTTGATTACAATCCTACGTCATGAGCGAGAACTGTTTCCATTGCGGTTTGCCGGTGCCCCCCGGCGCCAGCTTCCCCATCCGCTACCGCCAGCGCGAAGAGCCCGCCTGCTGCGCCGGCTGCCAGGCCGTGGCGGCCACCATCATAGAGTCCGGATTGTCCGACTACTACAAGCACCGCACCGAGGGCGCGGCGCGCGCCGAGGCTCTCCCCCAGGCGGTGCTGGAGCAGATCAAACTGTACGACAGCGAAGAGCTGCAGCGCAGCTTCGTCCGCGTCGAGAATGCAAACGTCCGCGAGGCCTCGCTGATGCTGGAAGGCATCACCTGCGCCGCCTGCATCTGGCTGAACGAGCAGCACATCCGCCGCTTGCCCGGCGTATTGGGCGTGGACATCAACTACAGCACCCAGCGCGCCCGCGTGCGCTGGGACAACGGCCGCGTGCAGTTGTCCGCCATCCTGGAAGCGGTGGCGGCGATAGGCTACCGCGCCCACCCCTACGATGCCGACCGCCAGGAAAAACTGCAGCAGAAGGAGCGCAAGCAGGCGCTGACCCGGCTGTGGGTGGCCGGCCTGTCGATGATGCAGGTGATGATGTACGCGGTGCCGGTCTACCTGGCGCCGGACGGCGACATCGCGCCCGACTTCCTGTGGCTGTTGCACTGGTCCAGCTTCATCCTGACGCTGCCGGTGCTGCTGTACTCTGCGCTGCCCTTCTACCGCAATACCTGGCGCGACCTGAAAACCGGCCGAGTCGGCATGGACACGCCGGTCAGCATCGGCATCCTCACCGCCTTCATCGCCAGCTTCTGGGCGCTGATCCACAAGGTGGAGCACGGCATCTATTTCGATTCGGTATCGATGTTCGTGTTCCTGCTCTTGGGCGGCCGCTACCTGGAAAGCATCGCCCGCCGCAAGGCCGGCGCCGCCAGCGAAAGCCTGGTCAAGCTGGTGCCGGCCTTCGCCCACCGGCTGGACGGCTGGCCGCAAAGCCGGGACAGCCGCGAGGCGACGGTGGCTGGCCTGAACCCCGGCGACGTGATCCTGGTCAAGCCCGGCGAAACCATTCCGGCGGACGGCGTGGTGCTGGACGGCCACAGCTCTAGCAATGAATCGCTGCTCACCGGAGAGAGCCGCCCCATCGCCAAAGCGCCGGGCGACGCGGTGATCGCCGGCAGCGTCAACGCCGCCAGCCCGCTGGTGCTGCGCGTGGAACAGGCGGGCCAATCCACCCGGCTGGCCGGCATCGTGCGGCTGTTGGACCAGGCGCTGGCCGAAAAACCCCGGCTGGCCGTGCTGGCGGACCGCTTCGCCAGCGGGTTCGTCGCGCTGCTGCTGCTGGCCGCCGCCGGCAGCTATCTGGCCTGGCATTTCATCGACCCGGACCGCGCGCTGTGGATCATGGTGGCGGTGCTGGTGATCTCCTGCCCCTGCGCGCTGTCGCTGGCCACGCCTGCGGCGCTCACCGCCGCCAGCGGCCGGCTGGCCTCGCTGGGCGTGCTGACCACCCGCGGCCATGCGCTGGAAACGCTGGCCAAGGCCGACGACGCGGTGTTCGACAAGACCGGCACCCTCACCCACGGCCAGATGCGGCTGCTGGAGACGCGCGGCCCGCTGGACGCTCAAGCCGCGCTGGCCATCGCCGCCGCGCTGGAGCAAGGTTCCGAGCACCCGCTGGCCCAGGCCATCCTGGCCGCCGCGCCGGCGGACAAGCCGCAAACCGGCGAGCTGCGCAACCATCCTGGCGGCGGCGTGGCCGGCATCGTCGACGGCCGCGAATGGCGCTTGGGCTCGGCGCCCTTCATCGCGGCCTGGCTGGGACGCGAGGCGGACGAAGACGCCGAATGGCAGCCGGATTGCAGCCAGGTGCTGCTGGCCGACGCCGGCGGCGTGCAGGCCCGCTTCGCCATCGGCGACGCCTGCCGCGACGACGCGGCGGCGCTGGTGGCGGAGTTGTCCCGCCGCGGCCTGGCCGTCCACCTGCTCAGCGGCGACGGCGAAGGCCCGGTGGCCGGCCTTGCCGCCAGGCTCGGCATCAAGCAGTGGCGCTCGCGCGCGACGCCGGAGGACAAGCTCGCCTACGTCGCCGCGCTGCAGGCCAAGGGCCGACGGGTGCTGATGGTGGGCGACGGCGTCAACGACGCGCCGGTGCTGGCGCGCGCCGACGTCTCCATCGCCATGGGCGGCGGCACCGACGTCGCCCGCGCCAGCGGCGACATGGTGCTGATGGGCGACCGGCTGGGCCTGATCGGCGACGCGCAGCGGATCAGCCGGCGCGCGCTGGCTGTGATCCGGCAAAACCTGATCTGGGCGGCCGGGTATAATGTCGTCGCGCTGCCGCTGGCGATGCTGGGCCACGTCACGCCCTGGCTGGCCAGCCTGGGCATGGCCCTGAGCTCGCTGCTGGTGGTCGGCAACGCGCTGCGTCTCGTCAAACGGAAACCCTGATGGAAAGCCTCTACCTGCTCATCCCCCTCAGCCTGGTGCTGGTCTTCGTGATCGGCGCCATTTTCTGGTGGGCCACCCGCTCCGGCCAATTCGACGACATGCAAGGCCCCGCCTATCGCATCTTGATGGATGATGACAATCCGAACGGAGAGGCGGAAGAAAGCCCTTCCTCCCACACAAAGGAACATTCGCCGGACTAAAGCAGCTATAACTTAGCTAAGTGAAATTACTTAGCTATTGGCTATGCAACTGCGTCTATTCCTGCTGTCCCTGCCGGCATGCTTGCTACTGCCGCTGTTTTTCGCAACGGCGGAACCATCTGGCCGGCTTGTGTTCCTCAGCGGCTGCGTCTCCGGCGTCGCGGCCCTGCTCTGCCACCAGTGGCTGCGCCAGCTTTTCCTGCTTCGCCCCTTGCGCCTGCTGGAGTCCGCCCTCGATGACATGATGGGCGTGCCGGTCGACCTGAGCCGGTCGCTGCCGCCGCTGTCGGCGCAGCACCCCCTCCATCCCACGGTCGCCAAGCTCAATCAGCTGCTGGCGCGCGCCAATGCCTCCTTCCACAACGTCGCCGGCGCGTCGGTCCGCTTGATGCCGATGGCGCAGGAGTTGACCGACACCTACAGCACCATGTTGCAAAAAAGCCTGCTGCAAGCCAATCACGGCAAGGTGCTGCTAGAGGCGATCAACACCATGATGGCGCAAACTCAGGTGCTGCAGGATGGCCTGGGGGAAATATCCGCCGCCATCGCCCATGCGCATCAAGACATGCAAGAAAACCGCGAAGCGACGCTGGCTGTGATAAACGGCGTCACCGAGGTCGCCAAACTGCTCGACCGCTCGATGCGCGAGGTAACCGCCTTGCTGGATGCCTCCAGCCAGATCGGCAACATCCTCGACAACATCAAAGACATCGCCGACCAGACCAATCTGCTGGCGCTGAATGCGGCGATCGAGGCCGCGCGGGCCGGCGAAATGGGGCGCGGCTTCGCCGTCGTGGCCGACGAGGTGCGCAAGCTGGCGCAAAACACGCAGCAGGCCACCCGCGACATTCAGGCCATCATGCAGCAGGTGCAGCAAAACACCGCCAAAGTCTCCGACTCCATGCAGGCTTCCAACGCCCGGGCGGATGCCGCCGCAGCCGAGGCCGGCCGTTCGCGCGAGCAACTGGACAAGATCACCAGCGCGATGAGCGAAATCAACCATGCTTCGCAAGGCATCGCCACGGCCGTCACCGAACAGCATGCCACAGTGCAAGCATCCAAAACTTCGGGCGACATCCTGATCCAGCTGAATCAGGATGCGCTGGATTCCGGCCGCATTCTGTCGGTCTCGCCGGAAGACCTGCGCAAACTGGCCGCCAAGTTGAAAGAGAACCTGGCTGATTTTCGGACCGGCGACGCGATGGACAACGACCGCCGCCGCAACATAGCCCGCACCCAAGAACTTGAGCTCGCCGCCATCAAAGGCTCCGACGCCAGCGGCGATATCGAGCTTTTCTAAGCGGAACGCTTATCCGGCAAAGAAAATTTGACAAATTAGAGATTGCTTATAAAATCAACCTCTTTTTTTTCCAGTCCGCAGCCTAGCCGCTCGCCAGCAGTCTGCGTTCGGGCAGGGGCTGCCGCGCGCCGTCCTCTTCCCGCTGTTTTCCTCCTGAAGGGCATCCGTGAACTCCATCCAAGCTATCGCCGGCATGCTGTTGCTGCTGGGCGCGGCCTATGCATTTTCCAGCCAGCGTCAGGCCATCAACTGGCGCGCCGTACTGATCGGCCTCGCCATCCAGAACGGCCTGTTCTTGCTGATCAACTACGTGCCCGCCGTCCATCACGGCTTCTCCGCCTTCGGCTCCGGCTTCGCCAAGGTGCTGAGCTTCGCCGGCGACGGCGCGGGATTCATCTTCGGCGATCTGGCCAAACCCAGCGGCAAACTGGGCTTTCTGTTCGCCTTCACCGTGCTGCCGGTGATCATCTTCTTCTCCGCCTTCAGCGCCCTGCTCTACCATTTCGGCATCCTGCAGCGCGTGGTCGCCGGCCTGGCCTGGGCGATGAAACGCAGCATGGGCATCTCCGGCCCGGAAAGCGTGGTGGCCGCCGCCAACATCTTCCTCGGCCAGACCGAAGCCCCGCTGCTGGTCCGCCCCTACATCCGCCACATGACCCGCTCCGAGCTGGCCTGCATCATGATCGCCGGCATGTCCACGCTGTCCGGCGGCGTGCTGGCGGCCTACGTCGCCTTCCTCGGCGGATCGGACACGGCAGAGCAGGCGCGCTTCGCCACCTATCTGCTGACCGCCTCCTGCATGAACGCGGCCGGCGCGGTGGTGTTCTGCAAGATCATGTTCCCGGAAACCACGCCCGAGGCGCTGTCCAGCACCAAGCTGCAGTCGTCCAAGGAAAAGAGCGAGGGCAATTTCGTCAGCGCGGTGGTGACCGGCGCGCTGGACGGCATGAAGATGGCCGCCGCCGTCGCCACCATCCTGCTGGCCATCGTGGCGCTGATCGCGCTGGCCAACTTCCTGGTGAAAGACGGCCTGGGCGAGTTGCTGGGCGTCAACGCCGCCATCCAGGCGTCCACCCACGGCATGTTCGACGGCCTGACGCTGCAATACCTGGTGGGCCAGGTATTCCGCGTGTTCGCCTTCCTGATGGGCATCGGCTGGAACGAAACGCTGGGCGTCGGCAGCCTGCTGGGCCAGAAGATCGTCCTCAACGAGTTCATCGCCTACATGGACCTGGCCAAGATGAAGGCCGCCGGCACGCTGTCCCCGCAAACGGTGATGATCTCCACCTTCGCGCTGGCCAGTTTCTCCAACCTGTCGTCGGTGGGCATCTGCGTGGCCGGCATCGGCGCGCTGGCGCCGGAACGCCAGCAGGAGCTGGCCCATATCGGCATGCGCGCGCTGGCGGCGTCCATCCTCACTGGCTTCATGACCGCCACCGCCAGCGGCCTGTGGCTGTCGCTGTTCTGATCCAGGCCGCGACTGACAGCCGGGCGGGAATCCGTTAGCATGCGGTTCCCGCCTTTTTCTATTGATCGGCCATCGTGAAAGCTGACTTTTCCTTCTTCGCCAGCCGGCGTTTCCTGCCCTTGTTCGGCACCCAGTTCCTGGGCGCCTTCAACGACAATATGCTGAAAACCGCCATTGTGGTGCGGATCAGCTTTCACGGTCTGGAAATGATGGGCATGCCGCCGCAGCAGCTGGTCAATCTGGCCGCCGGCATCTTCATCCTCCCCTTCTTCCTGTTTTCCGCCAGCGCCGGCAAGCTGACCGAGCGCTACGACAAGGCGCGCATCGCGCGGATGATCAAGCTGGCCGAGATCGCCATCATGCTGGTGGCCGGCGCCGGCTTCCTGCTGAAGTCCGCCGCCATCCTGCTGTCCGCGCTGTTCCTGATGGGCGTGCACTCGGCCTTTTTCGGCCCGCTGAAATACTCGGTGCTGCCGCAATACCTGAAAGAGCATGAGCTGGTGGGCGGCACCGGATTGATCGAGATGGGCACCTTCCTCGCCATCCTGCTGGGCCAGCTCAGCGGCAGCCTGCTCACCCACAGCGGCGCACTGCTGATCGTCGGCGCGCTGCTCTTGGTCGCCATCCTCGGCTACTTCAGCAGCGCCACCATGCCTTCGGTCGCGCCCGGCGCGCCGCACCTGAAGCTGTCGTGGAATTTCCTCGGCGACTCGGTGCGGCTGATACGCGAGGCCTGGCGCATCCACGACGTGCGCTGCTCGATACTCGGCATTTCCTGGTTCTGGCTGATGGGCGCGGTCTACACCACCCAGCTGCCCACCTTCACCCGCCTGCATCTGGGCGGCGACGCCGACGTCTACACCCTGCTTTTGGCCTTGTTCTCCATCGGCATCGGCGTCGGCTCCATCGTCTGCGCCAAGCTGTCCCGCGGCCAGCTGCAACTGGGCATCGTATTGATGGGCAGCGCCGGCATGACGGTGTTCGGCGGCGACCTGGCGCTGGGCGCGATGCCGTCCTACCATGGCCCGCTGTCCACGCTGACGGCGTTCCTGGCGAAAGCCGGCAGCTGGCGCGCCATCGCGGACGTTTCGCTGCTGGGCTTCTTCGGCGGCTTTTTCACGGTGCCGCTGTACACCTGGCTGCAGACCGGCAGCCCGGACGCCTTCCGCTCGCAGGCAGTCGCGGCCAACAACATCATCAACGGCTTCTACATGGTGGCCGCCGCCATCGGCAGCGCGCTGATGCTGAAATGGTACGACAGCATTTCGATGCTGCTGCTGGCGGTGGCGCTGCTCAACATCCTGGCCACTGCCCACCTGGCCTGGCGCGCGCCGGTGATCTGGCGCGAGCGCTTCAGCTGGGTCCGCGCCTTGCGGAAAGGCGAATGAAAAACGGGGCCGAAGCCCCGTTTTTCATTTCGCAGCACATCAAGCCAGTCTGGCCGCCGCATCGCGCAGCGCGGTGCGCAAGCCTTCCTCTATCACCGGATGGTAGAACGGCATGTCCAGCATCTGCCCGACGGTCAGATTCTGCTGATGGCTCCAGGCCAGCAGGTGGGCCAGATTCTCGGCGCGCGGCCCTATCATCTCCGCGCCCAGGAAGCGGCCGGTCGCCTTGTCGGCGTACACGTGCAGCAGGCCGGTGTTGATACCCATCACCCGGCTGCGCCCCTGATCCTCGAAGCTGACCTCGCCGGTGACGAAGCTTCCGATCTGCAAATCGGCGAAACGGCTGCCCACCATCATCATCTGCGGATCGGAGAACACCACCGCGATGGTGGAGCGGCGCAGCCCAGCCGATACCGCCGGATAGGCGGCGGCGTTGGCGCCGGCCGTCTTGCCCTCGTCGGCCGCCTCATGCAGCAGCGGCAGAATATTGTTGGCGTCGCCGGCGATGAACACCGGGGAATCCCCGCACTGCAGCGTCTTGGCGTCGAACAACGGCACGCCGCGGGCATCCAGCTTCAGGCTGGTATTCTCCAGCCCCAGCCCGCGGACATTGGGCGCGCGGCCGGTGGCGGCCAGCACGTAGTCGAAACGCTCCTCCACTTCCGCGCCGTCCAGATTCAAATAGCGAATGCGCGCGGCGTCGCCATCGTTGGCCATTTCCAGCACCTTGGCGTCCGGATCCAGGTAGAACTGCCCGGCCAATGCCTGGCGGGCGTAATCGCGCACCGCCGGATCGCTCAGCGGCCCCACGCCGCCACCCGCGCCGAACACGCGCACCCGCACGTCCAGCCGGGACAGCGCCTGGCCCAACTCCAGGCCGATCACGCCGGGGCCGAATACCGCCACGCTCCGCGGCAGCGTGTCCCAGTCGAACACGTCGTCGTTGACGATCAGCCGGTCGCCGAAGACCTTGAACGGGGCCGGAATCGCCGGCGACGAACCGGTGGCGATCACCACCCGCTTGGCCTGGACGATGGTGTGGTCGTCCACTTGCAGCGTGGTGTTGTCGACGAAGCGGGCATAACCGGGCAGTTTATCCTCAGCCGGGATGCCATCCACGCCGCGCACCACGAAGCCGACGAAACGGTCGCGCTCGCTCTTGACGCGGGCCATCACCTCGCGGCCGTCGACGCGAACCTCGCCATCGACGTGCACGCCGAACAGTTCGGTATGGTTCGCGTGGTGGACGGCCTCGGCGGCGGCGATCAGCAGCTTGGACGGCATGCAACCGACTCGGGCGCAGGTGGTGCCGTAAGGGCCGCCCTCGATGATCAGGGCGGAAGCGCCGCCGGCCTTGGCGGCGCGGTAGGCGGCGAGGCCGGCGGTGCCGGCGCCGATGACGGCTACGTCGATGCGGATGGTTTTCATGGTTCTTATCCTCTATCTGGCGGGGATGCGGCGCGGCACGCTGCGCATGCCGTCCCGCATCCCGGCTGGAAAAAAACGGCCGGCAGGAGTACCGGCCCAAGAAATCCGGCGGCGTCAGGGCCCGAAGCCGCCGGAGTCGAACGTCAGGGTTTACTTGGCGAAACGCTTTTCCACTTCGTCGGCGGAGCCGATCAACTGGCCGTTGATGAACACCTGCGGGGCGGTCATCGCTCCGGACACGGCGCCCAGCGCCTTGCCGCGGATCTTGTTGTCCAGCGGCACTTCGACGAAGTCGTAGCCGTTTTCGGAGAGGATGGCCTTGGCGCGCGCGCAGTGCGGGCAGCCCACCTTGGTGAAGACGACGACTTGGTCGGGCTTCTTGGCGTTCGGGTTGATGTAGTTCAGCAGCGTGTCGGCATCGGACACCTTGAACGGATCGCCCGGCTCCTGCGGCTCGATGAACATCTTGTCCACCACGCCGTTCTTCACCAGCATCGAGTAGCGCCAGCTGCGCTTGCCGAAGCCCAGGTCCTGCTTGTCCACCAGCATGCCCATGCCTGCGGTGAAGTCGCCGTTGCCGTCCGGAATCATCACCAGATTGCCGGCTTCCTGATCCTTGGCCCACTCGTTCATCACGAAGGTATCGTTGACCGACACGCACAGGATGGCGTCGACGCCGTTGGCGAAGAAGGCCGGCGCCAGCTCGTTGAAGCGCGGCAAGTGGGTGGACGAGCAGGTCGGGGTGAACGCGCCCGGCAGCGAGAACACAGCGACGGTCTTGCCGTCGAACAGTTCGGCGGTGGTGACATCCTTCCACTCATTGTTTTCGCGAGTGCGGAAAGTGACGTTGGGTACGCGTTGGCCTTCACGATTTTGCAGCATGGCTATCTCCTTGAGGGTTGACTGCGGTTGTTAGCTATCGATGGATGCATTCTGATAGCCACGGCAAAATTCGTCTAATTGATTGTCACAAGACTTTTGATTGTCTTTTTCAATGCCCATGGCCGCAGATTCCCGCCTCGCCTCCCCGGCGCTAAAATGGCGGCATCCGCTCCCCTGCCTCGACAGCCATGCATATCACCGGCCTGCACCACGTCGCCATCATCGCCTCCGACTACGCGCGCTCGCGCGACTTCTACTGCCGCGTCCTGAATCTGGAGGTGATCGCCGAGAACTGGCGCGAGGAAAGACAATCCTGGAAGCTGGACCTGGCGCTGCCCGGCGGCGGCCAGATCGAACTGTTCAGCTTCCCCTCCCCGCCCCCCCGCCGCACCCGGCCGGAAGCCTGCGGCTTGCGCCACCTGGCGCTGGCATGCGGCGACGCGGCGGCGATGCGGGCGCATTTGCGCGGACTTGGCGTGGAAACGGAAGCGCTGAGAGTGGATGAATACACCGGCGCGCGTTTCTTTTTCTGCGCCGACCCGGACGGCTTGCCGATCGAGTTCTATCAGCCGGCGTAGCCGTCCCGTTCCTGGCGCGCGCCATGACGCGCGGCCCAAGGCTCCAGATGTTCGATGAACCATTGCAAGGCCTTGCCCTCTCGATGCCGCCAGGCGAAGCAGGAAGCCGGCATCAGACGCGGCGACTCCACCTGCCGCGCCACCAGCGTTCCCGCCTCCAGATGATCCCTCACCCTCTCCCTGGGCATGTAGCATATGCCCAGCCCGGCTAGCGTCAGGCTTAACTTGGCCGAGTTGCTGTATACCAGCATCAGCTCCTGCCCCTCCTCCATTCCCGCCGCCCTGCCGCGCATATTGCGCGCGGTATCGCCGATGGAAATCAGGCGGTGCCGCCGCAACTGCTCGCGGCTCAGCGGCTCGGGCTCGCCAGCCAGAGGATGGCTAGGCGCCATCAGCAGCAACATGTCCATCCGGCCCATTTCTCGATAAGCGCAGCCATCCGGCACCGCGTGCATCGGCGCGCCGATCAGCAAATCGACGCGCTCATCCAGCAGCGCGTCCCAGGTTCCATTGAATATCTCGCGCGAAAAGCTCAGCCGCGTGCCGGTTCCAAGCCCATCGAACGCCTGGATCAGCGGAATCAACGGATCGATCGCCGTCAGCCCGCCCAGCGCGATGCGCAGCTCGTCTTCCCAGCCCTCCACCCGCAACGACAGCCTTCGCTCCAGGCTCTCCGCCGCATGCAACAGCTTGCGCCCGTCGCGCAGCAGCACTTCTCCCATTTGCGTCAGCTTCGCGCGATAGCCGCTGCGGTCGAACACCGCCACGCCAAGCTGCTGCTCCAGTTTCTGCATGGTGTAGGTCAGCGCGGACGGCACTTTGTGCAATGCCTCCGCCGCCGCGGAAAAACTGCCGTGGCGAGCCACGGCGTCCAGCGCCGCCAGCGTTTCAAGCGAAATCTTCATGTTCAAATTCCTTGAAATTCAGCTTCTATCATTTCCGCTTTTTTTGACCCGATGTAGAAAATAAAATTCCAAATCAAGGGATTATCGCCAATAAATCCTGATTTATTAATCAAACATTAAATATTAAAGAAAATTAATGATTCAATATTTTTCACAATCAGCGCCGACACTCGAAGAACCCGAACGGCCCCGCGCCTCGCCTCCGCCGCGCTAGCCAGGCAAAGCCGGAACGCGCGCGCCTCCCGCATCGACAACACCCGCCACGACTCGGCCGCCGATCCCGGACAGCCGAGCCATCAGGAGTCCCCTTCATGCACCACCCAATGCTTCATCCTCGCTGGCTTTGCTGGCTCCTGCCGCTGCTGGCCGCATGCGCGCCCACGCATCAGGCCGCGCCTTCCACGCCCCCCGCCGTCACCGTGCAAACGCTGCGCGCCCACGATGTGCCGCTGCGCATGGAGCTGGTTGGCGAAACCGCCGGCTACCGCGACGTGCAAGTCCGCGCCCGCGTGGGCGGCATATTATTGAAACGCGCCTACGTGGAAGGCCAGGCAGTCGAAAAGGGCCAGACGCTTTTCAAGATCGACCCCGCCCCGTATCAGGCCGTGCTGGAACAGGCGCTCGGCGCCCAGGCGGAAAGCCAGGCCGCGCTGGACAAGGCGATGGCGGACCGGAATCGCATCGAGCCGCTGTTCAAGGAAAACGCCGTCTCGCGCATGGATTACGACAATGCCCTGGCCGCGTATCGCGCCGCGCGCGCCGTCAAGCAGTCCGCGGACGCGAAAGTCAAAGAAGCCAAGCTGAATCTGGGCTATACGCGGGTGGACGCCCCCATCGCCGGCATGACCAGCAAGCAGGCGCTGTCGGAAGGCAGCCTGATCCGCACCGACGGCGACACGCCGCTGACCACCATCACGCAGCTCGATCCGCTTTACGTCAACTTCGCCGTCTCCGAGCAAGATCAGCTCAATTTCGAGCGAGGCCTCGCCGACGGCAGCATCCGCGCGCCCAAACAAAAGACTCGCGTGCGCATCCGTCTGGCCGACGGCAGCGAATACCCGCTGAGCGGCGAGCTGAATTTCCACGACAACCGCGTCGACCCTCGCACCGGCACCATCAGCCGGCGCGCGATCTTCTCCAACCCAGAAGGCAAGCTGCTGCCGGGCCAGTTCGTCCGCGTGCTGCTGGACCTCGGCACCCGCGACAACGTCATCACCGTGCCGGAGACGGCCATCATTCAGTCCCAAACCGAAAACCTGGTCCTGCTGGTCGACAAGGACAGCCGCGTTCAATCGAGGCCGGTGACGCTGGGCGCCCAGCTCGGTTCGGAGCGCGTCGTGGAGTCCGGCCTGGCCGCCGGCGACAAATTGATCGTGGACGGCCTGATGAAGGCCCAGCCCGGCGAGAAGGTGCAAGCCGTCGCCGCCGAGAAAAGGAAATAAGCCGCGATGTTTTCCCAGTTCTTCATCAATCGTCCCATTTTCGCCAGCGTGATCTCCATCATCCTTTGCCTGGCCGGGCTCGCCTCGATGCGCGCGCTGCCGATCGAGCAATATCCGCAGATCGTGCCGGCGGTGGTGTCGGTCAACGCCAGCTATCCCGGCGCCACGCCGGAGGTGATAGCCGAAACGGTGGCCGCGCCGCTGGAGCAGCAGATCAACGGCGTGGAAAACATGCTGTATGTCCAGTCCAACTCATCCTCCACCGGCAAATTGGCGCTGAACGTCTACTTCAAGGTCGGCGCCGACCCCGACCAAGCCACCATCGACGTCAACAACCGCGTGCAGGCCGCCCTGAAAACGCTGCCGGAAGAGGTGCAGCGCCAGGGCGTGACCGTGCGCAAGCGTTCCACCGCGGTGCTGAGCGTGATATCGGTCAATTCGCCAAACGGGCTATACGACCGCAATTACCTGGCCAATTATTCGCTGCTCAACATCATGGACGAGCTCAAGCGCATCCCCGGCATGGGCGATGTCTCCATGCTGGGCGGCACGGACTACGCGATGCGGATCTGGCTGCGGCCGGACCGGCTGGCGCAATTGCGGCTGACGCCTGCCGACGTGGTCCAGGCGGTGCGCGAGCAGAACGCGCAATTCGCCGCCGGCAAGATAGGCGCGCAGCCCGCCGGCCGGGAAATCGGCTTCACTTATACCGTCAATGCCAAGGGACGGCTGGCCACGCCGGAGGAGTTCGGCGACATCATCGTGCGCTCCGAGCCTGACGGCGCCAAAATCCGCCTCAAGGACGTGGCGCGGGTCGAGATGGGGGGCAACGACTACGAAGTGGTGGGCGCCCGCAACGGCAAGCCGACTGTCGGCATCGTCACTTACCTGCAACCCAACGCCAACGCGCTGCAGGTGGCCCAGGCCGTGCGCGACAAAATGGCGGAACTGAAAAAACGCTTCCCCTCCGGCGTGGACTACGCCATTCCCTACGACACCACCGACTTCATCAAGGTCTCCATCGACAAGGTCGTCTCCACGCTGTTGGAGGCCACGGTGCTGGTCTTCGCCATCGTCTACCTGTTCCTGCAGAGTTTCCGCGCCACGCTGATTCCCTGCATCGCCGTGCCGGTGTCCCTGATAGGCACCTTCGCCGGCATGCAGCTGTTCGGCTTCTCCATCAATTTGCTGACGCTGTTCGGCATGGTGCTGGCCATCGGCATCGTGGTGGACGACGCCATCGTGGTGCTGGAAAACGTGGAGCGCATCCTGCGCGAGACCGGCTGCAGCGCCAAGGAAGCCGCCATCCGGGCGATGCGCGAAGTGTCGGGCCCGGTGGTGGCCATTGTGCTGGTCTTGTGCGCGGTGTTTCTGCCGGTGGCCTTCATCGACGGCATGACCGGCGTGATGTACCGCCAGTTCGCCGTCACCATTTCGATATCGGTCATCCTGTCCGGCATCGTGGCGCTGACGCTGACGCCCGCCTTGTGCGCGCTGCTGCTCAAGCCCGGACATCACGAGCCGGCGCGCTTCTTCGTCTGGTTCAACCGGCTGTTCGAACGCGCCACCGCCCGGTACGCGGGCGGCGTGGATTTCATCAATCGCAGGGCCGCGCTCGCCCTGGCGCTGTTCGCCGCGCTGCTGGCGGCCACCTTCCTGCTGTTCCGCGCCGTGCCGGGATCGCTGGTGCCGGACGAGGACATGGGCAATATGTACGTCAGCGCCGCGCTGCCGGACGCCGCGTCCCTGACCCGCACCATACGCGTCACCCAGGATTTCGACCAAATCCTGCTGAAGCACCCGGACATCGCCAACGTCACCACTTTCAACGGCTTTGACATCCTGTCCGGCGCCAAGCTGCCGAACAGCGCCACCAGCTTCGTCACCCTGAAGCCGTGGGAGCAGCGCCAAGGCCAGGCGCACGGCTCCGCCAGCGTGGCCGCCTGGGCCAACCGCCAAGGCGATTCGGTGCAGTCGGCCAGGATGCGCGCCTTCACGCCGGCCCCCATCATCGGCATGTCCGCTACCGGCGGACTGGAAGCCTACCTGCAGGACCGCGACGGGGCCGGGCCGGGCAAGCTCGGCGAGGCCACCAACCGCCTGCTGGAGGCAGCCAGAAAACGTCCGGAGTTCGCATCCGTGTCCACCACCCTGCGCGCCGACGTGCCGCAAAAATTCCTGGACCTGGACCGCGAAAAGGCCAAGGCGCTGGGCGTGCGCGTCGACGAAGTGTTCGACGCGATGTCGGCCACCTTCGGCCAGCTGTATGTGAACGACTTCAACCAGTTCGGCCGCACTTACAAAGTCCAGCTTCAATCGGAAGCCGACTTCCGGGCCCGCCCGGATGATATCGGCGATGTCCATGTGCGCTCGGAAGACGGCAGCATGATCCCGCTCACCAGCCTGGTCACGGTGAAGCCGAGCTTCGGTCCGGAACTGGTCGATCGCTTCAACATTTTCGGCGCAGCCAAAATCCTGGCCCAGCCCGCGCCCGGCGTCAGCTCCGGCCAGGCCATCGCCGCGCTGGAGGAAACGGCGGAGCAAACGCTGGGCAAGAGCTTCACGCTGGCCTGGAGCGGCAGCGCCTTTCAGGAGAAACAAGCCGGCAACAGCGGCAGCCTGGCCTTCGCCCTGGGCATCCTGATGGTGTTCCTGATCCTGGCGGCGCAGTATGAGCGCTGGACGTTGCCGTTGGCCGTGGTGACATCCGTGCCGTTCGCGCTGTTCGGCGCGCTGCTGGCTGCCTTCGTGGCCGGCAAAAGCAACGATGTCTATTTCCAGATCGGGCTAGTGACGCTGATCGGCCTGTCGGCCAAGAACGCGATTCTGATCGTCGAGTTCGCGGTGCAGAAGCTGGAAGAAGGCATGGACCTGATGGAGGCCGCGCTGCAGGCCGCCCGCCTGCGCTTCCGCCCCATCGTGATGACCTCGCTCGCCTTCATCCTGGGCTGCGTCCCCCTCGTCGCGTCTTCCGGCGCGGGGGCGGCCAGCCGGCATTCCCTGGGACTGCCGGTCATCGGCGGCATGCTGGCCGCCACCTTCATCGCCACCTTCTTCATCCCGCTGTTCTTCATCCTGATCATGAAGCTCGGCAAACAGAACAAGCCTCAGCCAAACGCCGAGGCCGGAGGAAACGCAGATGCTTAAGCGCGCCCTGATCCCCGTCGCCGTCGCGCTGGCGCTGTCCGCTTGCGCGGTGGGCCCCGACTACAGCCGGCCCAAGGTCGAGCTGCCGGCGGCCCAGGCCGGCGCCCAGGCGCCGGCGGTGGACGCCGACTGGTGGAAACGATTCGACGACCCGACGCTGAACCAGCTGATCGAAGAAGCCGTCAAGGGCAACCTCGATCTGCAGGCCGCCGCCGCCCGCGTCGAACAGGCCGCCGCCCAGGCCGGCATCGCCCGCGCGGCGCTGCTGCCGGCCCTGAACGCCAACGCCGGCTACCAGCGCGGCCGCAGCTCCCGCGAACTGGCCAACCCGGCCTCGCCGCTGATCAGCGACGCCCGCTCGGCCAACCTCGCCGCGTCGTGGGAGCTGGACCTGTGGGGCAAGCTGCGCCGCGGCAACGAGGCCGCGCGCGCCGGCTACCAGGCCAGCCGCTACGACCGCGACGCCGCCCAGCTGGGGCTGTCGGCCCAGGTGGCGCAAACCTACTTCCAGATGCGGGCGCTGGATGCCCAGCTGGACATCGCCAAGCGCACGCTGCAAAGCCGCGAGGAGTCGCTGAAGCTGCAGACCAAGCGTTTTCACGGCGGCCTGATCTCCGAGCTGGACCAGCGCCAGGCCGAGGTGGAAGCCGCGTCGGCCCGCGCCTCCGTGCCGCAGATCGCCCGCTCGCTGGAACAGACCGAAACCGCGCTCGGCGTGCTGCTGGGCCACAGCCCCAAGCAATTGGCGGAAGGCGGACTGGTCCGCGGCAAGGACATCAACAGCCTGGCCAGCCCGCCCGACATGCCGGCCGACCTGCCGTCCAGCCTGCTGGAGCGCCGGCCGGACGTGGCCTCCAGCGAACAGCAGCTGATCGCCGCCAACGCCCGCATCGGCGTGGCCAAGGCCGCCTACTTCCCCAGCATCAGCCTGACCGGCGCGCTGGGGTCGCAGAGCCTGTCGCTGGACAGCCTGTTCACCGGCCCCACCCGCACCTGGAGCTTCGCCGGCAACCTGGCGGCCCCCATCTTCAACTTCGGCGCCACCGGCTACAACGTGGACGCCGCGACGGCCGGCCAGAAGCAGGCGCTGGCGCAGTACCAGAAGACGGTGCAGTCGGCGTTCAAGGACGCACTGGACTCGCTGGCCGCCAACGGCGCCGCCCGCGACATCCTGCAGGCGCAAACCACCCAGGTCACCGCGCTGAACCGGACGCTGAAGCTGGCCGGCCTGCGCTACGACAACGGCTACGCCAGCTATCTGGACGTGCTGGACGCGCAGCGCAACAGCTTCCAGGCCGAGCTGAACCTGATCAACGCCAAGCTGGACAAGCTGAACGCCACCATCGGCGTCTACAAGGCGCTGGGCGGGGGGTGGGAGGAACACGGCTGAGCGCGGCGACATGAGCGGAACGCGGCGCGGGATTTCTCCGTGATTCATTCCATGGCAAATATCCAAAATTGAATATCCACCCTCATCCAAAACCGGCTTGGGGCCGCCAAGACAATTCTCACGCCTTTAATCTTTACAGGGAGGAAGGTTTATCCCTCCCCTTCTCCAGCGAAAACAGGCTTGCGGCCACCGGCCGCCCAGGCGAAGACACGCCCAAGGCGGCCATGCTCTTCATGGGAACAGGCCATTGAGGCCATGCGCGCGCCTTCATGCGCCAGCCGTCCGGAAACCGAAACGGCGCGCCAATGGATAAGTCCGTTTGCCTGCCTTCTCGCAAGGCTCAGGCAAACCGGGCTTCTCCCTCGCCGCTGCAGCCTTTTATCTGGCTGCCAACCCTGAAATGCTTTAAATTACGAGGTATCGATAAAGAATGCGTGATGGCCAAAAAGCTGTCACAGATCATTCAAAATGACAGCGCCAATTTATTAACAGCCGCTTTGGATTTTCGTTGCGCGAAATCCAGGCGGCTGCGATTGAGACCATTTCCGCTGCTCAGCGCGAAGATGGCTGGCAATCGAGCCCCAAGCCTCACAACCTGCAGAACCCGGCTAAGCGCGGGTTTTGAAGAACAAAGACGCATACCCTAACATGAAAGCCTCGATCACCACCGCACGCCTGACCTCCCTGGCGATTGCGCTCTCCGCAGCCCAATCCGCCCTCGCCGGCCCGGACGATACCCTTGTCGCCGCACGCGACGCTTTTCGCGCCAACGATCTGGCCAAGCTGGCCAATCTGGGCGACAAGTTGCCGGACAACTACCCTCTGAAAGACTACCCAGACTACTGGCTGGCCTGGAAGGCGCTGGATCGCAATGACGACGCTCAGGTGCAACGTTTTCTCACCCGCGTTCCGGAAAGCCTGATGACGGAAAGAATACGCAACGAATGGGTGAAAAAGCTGGGCCAGCGCGAGGACTGGACCACCTTCGCCCAGGAGTGGAAAAAGCTGCCGGCGGAAGGCCGAGACGAGGAGTCCACCTGCTATGGCCAGCTGCTGCAGTTGCGCCAAGGCCAGAAACTGGACGATCTGGACCGTTTCCTGGAGGGCAAGCCCGCTCCGGACGGCTGCAGCCGCTTGATAGACATGGCCTACGCGCGCGGCGCGCTGAGCCAGGACTGGCTGTGGCGGCGCGCCCGCTTGCTGCTGGCCGGCAACTTCCTGACACAGGCGCGGCAACTGGCCAGCGACACCCAGCTGCCGCTGGACAACGCCGCGCTCAGCAAACCCTCCATCGCCAGCGCCGCCACAGCGGGCGGTCAGGAAGCCATGCTTTACGAGGCCGTGCGCAAAGGCAAGGCCGACCTGGACGGCGCCGCCTCCATGCTGCTGCGGATGGAAAAGGAAATCAGCCCAGACCGCGCCGGTTTCGGCTGGGGCCAGCTCGCGCTGCTATCCGCGCGCAAACATCTGGCGGGCCAGGCGCTGCAATGGTTCGACAAGGCCGACCCGCGCCAGCTCACCTCCGACCAATGGGAATGGTGGGCCCGTTCCGCATTGCGCCTCGAACAATGGACGCAGTTGGATGGCATCATTCGCCGCATGCCCGCCGCGGTGTCCGCCAAGCCGGCCTGGCGCTACTGGCAGGCGCGCTCGCTGAAGCAGCTGGGCAGATCCGCCGAGGCAGCGCCTCTGTTCAGCCAGGCCAGCGTCGGCCACAATTATTACGCGCTGCTGTCGCTGGAAGAACTGGGCAATAGCCTGTCAGCCTCCGCCAACAAGACCGGCCCCAACAGCGACGATGTCTCGCGCATGAAGGCCGATCCGGCGATCCGCCGCTCGCTGGCGCTGCTGAACGTCGCGGAGATCTACACCAAGCCGGAATTCCGCACCGATGCGCAGCGCGAGTGGCGTTGGGCAATGCGCGGCCGCAACGACATGCAGCTGCTGGCGGCCGCAGAGATCGCCCGCAAGGAAAATTTCTACGACATGGCCATCTACAGCGCGGAGCGCACCAAGGAGGAACATGATTTCTCGCTGCGCTACCTGACGCCCTACCGCGAAGTCACGCAGAAATACGCGCGCCAGCTGGACATAGACGACGCCTGGGTTTACGGCCTTATCCGCCAGGAAAGCCGTTTCATCACCATGGCGCGCTCCGGGGTGGGCGCCTCCGGCCTGATGCAACTGATGCCGGCCACCGCCAAGTGGGCGGCCAAGAAAATCGGCCTCACCCACTTCGCCGTCAACGACATCGACACCAATGTCCAGCTGGGCACCTGGTATCTGCGCTACGTACTGGACAATCTGTCCGGCAACGCTGTGATGGCCACCGCCGCCTACAACGCCGGCCCGGGCCGCGCCCGCAACTGGCAGGCCGACCGTCCGCTGGACGGCACCATTTACGCCGAAACCATACCCTTCAGCGAAACGCGCGACTACGTGCAAAAGGTGATGGCCAACGCCGCCTATTACTCCAGCACCTTCGGCCACGCCAATATCTCGCTGAAAAACCGCATGGGCGTGGTCCCAGCCCGCTGAGGAGCCGACATGACCGCACGGAAGATTTGCCTGATAGGCGGCAGCGGCTTCATCGGCCGCCACCTCGCCGCGCAGCTGGCCAGCCGCGGCTACCGCGTCACCGTCGCCAGCCGCCGCCTGGACCTGCCGGAATTCCGCGTGTTGCCGTCCGCCGAGCTGGTCCGCGCCGACATCCACGATCCAGAGCGGCTGGCCAGCCTGGTGGCCGGCCACGACGCGGTGATCAGCATGGTCGGCATCCTGCACGGCAGCCGCGCCCAGTTCGAAAAGGCGCATGCGGAGCTTCCGCAAAAAATCGTCGCCGCCTGCGCGCGGCAAGGCGTGAGACGGCTGGTCCACATCAGCGCGCTGGGCGCCGCCCAGGACGCGCCCAGCGACTACCAACAGACCAAGGCCTTGGGCGAGCTGGCGGTGGAACGCGCCGGCCTGGACTGGAGCATATTGCGGCCGTCTGTAGTGTTCGGCCGCGATGACGCCTTCCTCAACATGTTTGCAGGGCTGCAAAAACTGCTGCCTGCACTGCCGTTGGCCGGCGCGGATTGCCGCATGGCTCCGATATGGGTGGATGACGTCGCGCGCGCCGTCTGCGAATGTTTGGCTCGGAGAAAGACCGTAGGCAAGAGAATGGATCTGGCCGGCCCGGAAACCTACACCCTGGCCGAACTGGCCAGGCTGGCCGGCCGCGCCAGCGGTCATTCCCGGCCTGTGTTCGGCCTGCCCGACAGCCTCGCCATGCTGCAGGCCGCGTTGATGGAATCGCTGCCCGGGCCGACGCTGATGAGCCGCGACAACGTGCGCTCGCTGCGTTGGGACAACGTCAGCGATCAGCCCTTCCCCTCTGATCTGCTCGGCTTCGCCCCCGCCGCACTGTCGGCGCTGGCGCCCGACTGGCTGGCTGGCCGCGACCGCAACGCCGCCGCGTCCCGCCATCGCGCGAAGGCGGCGCGCTGACATGGACATCTACATCGTCGGCGGAGCGGTCCGCGACCGCCTGCTGAAACTTCCCGTGAAAGACCGCGACTGGGTGGTCGTAGGCGCATCGCCGGACGACATGCTGGCTCTGGGCTACCGGCCGGTGGGCAAGGACTTTCCCGTGTTCCTGCATCCTGAAACCCAGGAAGAGTACGCGCTGGCCCGCACCGAACGCAAAGTGGCCAAGGGCTACCATGGTTTCGTGTTCCACACCGACAGCGACGTCACGCTGGAACAGGACCTTGCCCGGCGCGACCTCACCATCAACGCCATCGCCGAAGCCGCCGACGGCAGCCTGATCGACCCATACGACGGCCAGGCCGACTTGAAAGCCGGCATCCTGCGCCATGTGAGCGAGGCGTTCGCCGAAGACCCCGTCCGCATCCTGCGCCTGGCGCGCTTCGCCGCTCGCTTCGACTTCGCCGTCGCGCCAGAAACCATGGCGCTGATGCGCCAGATGGTGGACAACGGCGAGGCGGACGCGCTGGTGGCGGAGCGAGTATGGCAGGAATTGGCCAAGGGACTGATGGAAGACAAGCCGTCGCGCATGCTGCTGACGTTGCGCCAATGCGGCGCACTAGCCCGCATCCTGCCCGAAGTCGACGCGCTGTTCGGCGTGCCGCAGCGTTCCGACTACCACCCGGAAGTGGATTGCGGCGACCATGTGATGCGGGTGCTGGACTACGCCGCGGCAGCCGGCCAGCCGCTGGCGGTGCGCTTCGCCGCGCTGATCCACGATCTGGGCAAGGCGCTGACGCCGGCCGACGTGCTGCCGCGCCATATCGGCCACGAGGAAGGCGGCATCGCGCCTCTGTCCGAGCTCTGCCGCCGCCTCCGGGTGCCCAGCGACTGCCGCGACCTTGCCCACATCACCATGGTCCACCACACCAAGGTGCATCGCGCGCTGGAGTTGCGGCCGGACACCATGCTGCGGGTATTCAAGGATTGCGACGCGTTGCGGCGGCCAGAACGTTTCCTGCAAATGCTGGAGGCTTGCCTGGCTGATGCCCGCGGCCGGCTCAACTTCGAGAACGCGCCGTATCCGCAAAAAGACTATCTCGAAACCATGCTGGCTGCTACCCTGCAAATTGATGCCGGCGCCATAGCCGCAGGCTGCGCCGACAAAGCCGCGATCCCCGCCACGATAGACGCCGCGCGGATCGCCGTCATCGCCAGATGCAAGGGGGAATGGAAGGAGGACTGATGGAAGACGGCTACCGCCTGCCCGCCACGCTGATGCGCGGCGGCACCAGCAAGGGCTTGTTCATCCGCGCCGACGCGCTGCCGGACGATACCGAGCAATGGCATCCATTGCTGCTGCGCGCAATAGGCAGCCCCGATCCCTACGGCCGCCAGACCGACGGCCTCGGCAGCGGTTCCGCCAACTCCAGCAAAGTGGTGATCGTCAGCCCCTCCCGCCGCGACGACTGCGATGTAGACGCGCTGTTCGGCCACGTATTCACTAAGGAGGCGCGGATAGACTGGTCCGGCAACTGCGGCAACTTGGCCGCCGCCGTGCCGTTGTTCGCCGTGATGGAAAAGCTGGCGCGACCGGAGGACGGCGTCGCCACCATCGCCATCTGGCAGGCCAATGTCGGCAAGCGCATCCTGGCCGAACTGGAAATCTTCAAAGGACAGGCCGTATGGCAAGGGGATTTCCGCATCGACGGCGTCGCCTTCCCCGGCGCGCCGATCCGGCTGCGCTACCTTGACCCCGCCGGCGACTGCAGCGAGATGTTCCCCACCGGCTGCCTGCTGGATAAGCTGAAGCTGCCTGACGGCAGCCAGGTGGACGCCACCCTGATAGACGCCGGCAATCCCACTTTGTTCGTCCGCGCCCGCGACTTCGGCCTGAAAGGCCGAGAGTCCGCCGCCGACATCGACCCCACGATCCTGCGCCGGCTTGAAATGGCGAGAGCGGCCGCCACGGTGGCGATGGGCCTGGCCCCTGACTTCTTCGCCGCCGGCCGCGAGTATCCCGCCACGCCCAAGATCAGCTTCTTGTCAGACGACGACGATCCCGCCTGCGCGTTGCATGCCCGCGCGCTGTCGATGGGCCGGCTGCATCCGGCTTACCCCGGCACCGATGCCATCGCGCTGGCCTGCGCCTGCGCGGCAGAAGGCACGCTGCCAGCGGAGCTGGCCGGCAAACCGGTGCGCGGCACGCCGCTCACCTTCAGCCATCCTAGCGGCACCCTGACGCTGGAGGCGGTGCTGGGCCTGGATCCGCTAGGCTGGAAAGTGGACGAAGTGATCATGACCCGAACTGCCCGGCCCTTGATGCGGGGAGACGTCTACATTCCGGAGGAGTAGTCGGCTAAACCCCGAATCCCAGGCCGGAAACGAGTACGCCCGCTCAGCCCTGCCCGCTGCCGGCGATGGTTTCCAATTGCCTCACCCGTTCGAACAGACAAACCGTCGCAGCCATCGCCACGTTCAAAGATTCCGCATGGCCCGGCATCGGGATGCGGATGCGCGCGTCGGCCTGCGCCAGCAGGCGCGCGCTGACCCCGGCCCCCTCATTGCCGAACACGAAGGCGACCGCACCGCTGAGATCATGGCCATACAGCGAACTGGAGCCCTCCAGATGCGTGACCAGCTTGCGGCCGGAAAAATGCCCCAGCTCCGCCGTCAAGTCCGCATGCTCATGGATGCGCAAGGCGAAATGCGCGCCCATTCCCGCGCGCAGCACCTTGGGAGAAAACACGTCCACGCAGCCCTTGGAGAGGAAAACGTCGTAAACGCCCGCAGCCGCGGCGCTGCGAAGAATGGTGCCCAGATTGCCCGGGTCCTGGATATCCTCCAACAATACGCGCGGCGCCTGCGCCGGCGGAGTGTCGGGCTGCGGCCGGGGGCTCAAGGCCAGCAATTCGCCGGCGCTGGCCAAACCCGTGACCTTGGCCATCACGGACTCGGGCAGCGTCGCGACCACGCAGCCATCCGGAAGGCGCGCCAGCAAATCCCCAACCTCCTCCTTGCCCGCCGCGGCCTCGTTCAGATAAACGCGTGGCAATGCGCCGCCGGCCAACAGGCAGGCGTCGGCCAGATGAATGCCCTCCAGCACCATCACGCCCTCTTTGCGGCGGTCGCGGCTGTACTGGACCAGCCTGGCCAGCGCCTTGACTTCGTCGTTGTGGGGAGAGGTGATGGTCTTGGCAATGTAGGGCATGTCGGCTCTGTCCGGCGCGGAAAACAAAGGGGCAAAGTTTACCCGCCCCGTCGCCATCTTGCATCAGCGCGGCAAACATAAATCGCCGCGCGGCGGCGAACGATCGCGATCAATGCTGAGCCAGACGCGTGACCAAATCCTTGAATCGATGATAAGTGGAGTCGTCGATCACGCGCCCGGTTCTGGCATTGTCGACATAGAACACGCCGCTGAGCCTATGGCCGCCGAACAGGGTCATCAGCGCGAATTCATAATCGCCGACATGCTGGAAAAACTCGTCTTCGTAGCGGCGGCTCAGTTGCTGCCTAACGTCGGCAGGGGCATGAAAACTCTGCGGCTTGCTGGTGAATACGCCGAAAAAGCTGCCGGGCTCCAGCTCCACCTGCAACCTGCGCAACGGGCTATCCGCATCCACGCCCACCTGGTATCGCAGCTTCAACGCATGCTGGTCATGCTCGTAATGGAAATACAGCACCCGCTCGAACTTGAGATCGTTGGCCAGGAAACGGATGGACTCCCGAATCGCGTTCGCCAGCTGATCTTCGCCGGACAATGCCGCGGCCTTTTTCATCTCCGGCCCTTTGCCGTTGCTGGGCAGCAACAGCAAGGACCGCGCCGGAAAAGTATAGCCAACCACATGCGGACGCTTCGCCACGTTGAGCACCGCATGCACCACCGCGTTGTAGGCCATTTCCGGCATGCAGTTGATCATCTTCGCCGCGGTGTCCACCCCCACCAGCCAAGTGCTGCGCTCTACTCCATGATCCAACGAGTTGGCGGTGGCGATGGCCAGCTTCAGCAATTGCCGGCGCTTGTTGGGCGCGCCCGGACCCAGCAATGTATTGAACCCGACCGGCAAGGGCATGTGCTTGACGAAGGCTTGCAAGATTTGTCCATAGTCGGCGCTGAAGGCTTCGGACATCTCCTGCAGCAATGGTCTGTCAGGCAACTGGTTTCGCTGCAACATGTAGATGCAGGCCGGCATGTTGTAGAGCAGCGCGGAGACGAAGCAATCCTCCACCTTCACGTCGCCCATGATGGACAGCCATTCCTTGACGATCAGAGCCGCCACCCGGCTGCGCGCCATCCAGTCGCCCACTGCCTCGTAGACGTCCGCGTCCAGCTTTCCATCGCAGATCTCCAGCGCCTCCACGCGGTTGAAACGCGTGACAACCGCCTCCAGGCCCATCAGCAGCAGCGTCTGCTCTACTGCCGGGATACTTTCATTGCGCTGCAGCGCGCGCGAATTGCCAACCACCCGAAACAAGTCAAGCAGCAAGAAGGGATCGGACAAACAAAGATTGGCCAGATCGGTGAAGTTGATCAGATCGCTGTGGCGAGCGCAGGCGTCGCGCAGCTCGCTCAACGTGTCGGGGAGAATCGGCCACCGCCGCTCGGCGATGGTCTTGGTCCAGTTATCGAGATCCATGGGGGTGGCGCCAGATCAATAGTTCTTTTTGCAGGGGGCCTTCTAACGGTATGCTTTCGTCCGGCGCCACGTCCGGAACGGCAAAGGTATTGCTGATGAGCAGACTGCCGGGCCGGCCCTCGGCAACGAACTTGCGCCAGATGCGCGGCATGGGTTCCGGCGACAGGAACACGTAAATCGCGTCATATCCCCCCCAATCCTCTTTCCAGAAATTGCGGCAGGCAATCGCCAACTGCGAAGGTCGTCCTGCCCGCAGCCACCGCCATTTCGCCAACAAACAGCTGCCGACCGCGCTCTCCAGGGCAATCACGCTTACATCCGGCCTGCGCTGGGCTAATTGCAGCGCCAGACGTCCATCGCCGCAACCGGCTTCCAGCACAGTTGCGCCGTCATCCAGCAACCGCCCCAGGCTTTCCGCCACCCTGGGCGCAGAGCGATACAGGGGCACGCGTTCGACCAGAGCATTCTTGCCCAGCGCCAGCGTCAGCAACAGCGCCGCCAAGTACCAGCCTGGCGCAATGCCAGCCTGGCTCGCCAGCGCCACGCCCGGGATGAACAGCCCGTGAACCAACCGCTGCCAGCCGGGCATCCTCAACATGATCGCGAACAGCCCCGCCAGCATCGCCTGCAACGTCGCCCACGGCAGCAAATGCTGAGCCGGCGCGATGAAAATCCAGGCCCCGACGCAAGCGAAAAGTTGTAGCAGCGGATGGCGCAGCCAACTCATCCCCGCGTCCTCAAGGCGCTCCCGACTGCTGCGCCGCGCCGTCTTGCGGCCCGCCGATCACGTCCTGATTCATTTGCGGCTTGAAACCGTCGTTGAGGATGGCGGATTCGGTATCCTTGTTCAGCACCACGATAGTGATGCGGCGGTTTTCGGGACTGAACACATCGCTCTTGACCAGAGGATTCGCCGACGCCAGCCCCACCACTCGAAGAATCTTGTTCTCTCCGAGACCGCCAGCGATCAATTCGCGGCGGGCGGTATTGGCCCGGTCTGCGGACAGCTCCCAATTGCTGTAGCCGCCCTGGCCGCTGCCGAACGGCTTGGCGTCGGTATGGCCCGAAATGCTGATCTTGTTGGGCAGTTGGTTCAGTTCCGACGCCAGCTGCTGCAGCAGCACCCGGGTATGCGGCAGCATGCGCGAGCTGCCGGAATCGAACATCGGCCGGTTCTGCTCGTCGACGATCTGGATCTTCAGCCCTTCCGGCGTCATCTCCAGCTTCAACTGGTTCTTGTACTGCTTGAACAGATCGCTCTGGTCTATGGTTTGCTGGATTTTCTGCTGCAGCTGGTTCAGGCGAGCCTGCTCCTTCTGCTTCTGCATGATTTCTTCCTGCTTGGCGCCTGCCTTATTGACCTGTCCGGTCTGCTTGGTGATATCGTTGCCGCCTCCCTTGATCACCGAGGTGGCGTCGCCAGCGCCTGCGCCGCCCGAAAGCGCCACTTTCAACGGCGTTTTGAAGTATTCGGCGATGCCGTTCAAGGTGCCCTGCGATGCGGAGCCCAACAGCCACATCAGCAGGAAAAACGCCATCATGGCGGTCACGAAGTCGGCGTAGGCGATTTTCCAAGCGCCGCCGTGATGGCCGTGCCCGCCTTTCTTGATTTTCTTGACGACTATGGGTCGTTGCGATTCGTCTGCCATTCCAGTTCCTTGCCCCGCTTATTTCTTCTGCTTGACGTGGTCTTCCAGCTCCTTGAACGACGGGCGGTCGATCGAGGTCAGCGCCTTGCGGCCGAACTCCACCGCCACCTGCGGCGCGTAGCCGTTCAGGCTGGCCAGCAGCGTCACTTTGATGGTCTGGTAGACGCGGGTGCCCTCTCCCAGCTTGTGCTCCAGAATGGTGCCGAGCGGGCCGACGAAGCCATACGCCAGCAAAATACCGAGAAAGGTGCCCACCAAGGCGTGGGCGATCAGCATGCCCAGCTCGGATGGCGGCGCGCCGACGGACTCCATGGTGTGCACCACCCCCATCACGGCCGCCACGATACCGAATGCCGGCAGACCATCGGCCAGGCCCTTTACTGCGGACACCGGTACTTCGCCCTCATGGTGATGCGTTTCGATTTCGACGTCCATCAGGTTCTCGATCTCGAAGGCATTGAGGTTGCCGCCCACCATCAAACGCAAATAATCGCAAATGAACTCGACGACGTGGTGGTCATGCGTGACTGTCGGATACTTGGAAAAGATAGGACTGGATTCCGGATTTTCGACATCGGCCTCGATCGACATCAGGCCTTCCTTGCGCACCTTGGTCAGCACCTCGAACAGCAAGGAAAACAGGTCCATGTAAAAGCCCTTGCCATAGGGACTTCCCTTGAACACCGTGGGCAAGGCCTTGGTGGTAGCCTTCAACGGCGCGCCGCCGTTGGCGACGATGAAGGCGCCGATGGCCGCGCCGGCGATCATCACGACCTCCAGCGGTTGCATCAGGGCAGCGACATGCCCCCCCGCGGCAACGAAGCCCCCAAGCACCGAGCCCAGGATGATGAGATACCCTATTGCGACGAACATGCGCCAAGTCCTGTATTTGTTTTATTGCCCCATGCCGCTACTTGTATTACAGCATGCCTTTTTGCAATTCATTATAGAAATAATAGAAAAAGCGGGTGGAATTGTATCAACCCGCTTCATTCCCTGCAAAAAAGGAGGGGCAAGGCGCACCCCACACCAGCATAGCCCGCGCTAAGCCAATCCGCGCGCCTTCAGCGTCTGTTCAAACTCCTCCAGACAACGCGCGGCCACAGCCAGCATGGCGTCCACTTCAGCCCGCGTCATCACCAGAGGAGGGGCGGACACGATGTGGTCGCCGCAGGCGCGCATGATCAGGTTGTTGCGGAAGAAGATGTCGCGGCACAAGGTGCCGATCTCGCCGAAATCCGCGAACAACTCGCGCTTGCTCTTGTTTTTCACGAGTGTGAATGCCTGGATCATGCCGACGCCGCGCACGTCGTCCACATGCTCGAACTGGCTGAAGGTCTCTCGCCAGCGTTTTTGCATATAGGGGCCGATGTCGTCCTTCACCCGCTGCACGATGCCCTCGTCGCGCAGCGCCGCCACGTTGGCATGGGCGACGGCTGCGCAGACAGGGTGGCCGGAGTAGGTGAAGCCGTGGTTGAAGTCGCCGCCGGCAATCAGGCCTTCGGCCACTCGCTTGCCGACGAATACCGCGCCGATCGGCAAATATCCCGAAGACAGGCCCTTCGCCGTGGTGAAGATGTCCGGCTGGAAGCCTAACTGCTGGAAGCCGAACCACTCGCCGGTGCGCCCGAAACCGCAGATCACTTCGTCCGCCACGATCAGTACATCGTATTTGCGGCAGATGCGTTCGATTTCCGGCCAGTAGCTGGCGGGCGGAATGATGACGCCGCCTGCGCCCTGGATGGGCTCGCCGACGAAAGCCGCCACCTTGTCCGGGCCGATTTCCAGAATCTTCTCTTCCAGCCAGCGCGCGGCCACCAGGCCGAACTCGTCAGGCGTCATATCCTTGCCGTGCTTGTACCACCACGGCTGCTCGATGTGGGCCATGCCCGGAATCGGCAAGTCGCCCTGCTCGTGCATGTATTTCATGCCGCCCAGGCTGGCGCCGCCGATGGTGGAGCCGTGATAGCCGTTCCAGCGGCCGATCAGCGTCTTCTTCTCCGGCTTGCCCTGCACGTCCCAGTAGCGGCGCACCATGCGGATCATGGTGTCCACCGATTCGGAGCCGGAGTTGGTGTAGAACACGCGGTCGAAACCGGCCGGCGTCACTTCGGCCAGCAGGCTGGACAACTCCACCACCGCCGGGTGAGTCGTCTTGAAGAAGGTGTTGTAGAACGGCAGTTCCTCCATCTGCCGGCGCGCGACATCGGCGAAATCCTTGCGGCCGTAGCCAACGTTGACGCACCACAGGCCGGCCATGCCGTCGATGATCTTGTTGCCGTCCGAATCCCACAGGTAGACGCCCTCTCCGCGCGTCATCACGCGCGCGCCCGCCTGGTTCAGCGATGCGGTATCCGTGAATGGATGCAGGTGATGGGCGGCATCCAGTTCGCGCCATTGGCTGGTCGTACGTTGCTTCTGCATAACAATCCTTCCCGTTTTCTCCGGCGAGGCGGGCCCTTGCCCACCCCTTCTGCGCCTGCGGCGTCGTTCTATTCGTTTGTCCTGTCTGTTCCGCGATTCTAACCGCGAGCCGAATCTCCGCGCATCACACGTGCAGCAGCAGGAACTTGCGCTCCCACGGGCTGATCACGCGGAAATACTCGGAAAACTCCTTCTCCTTCATCGCCACGTACATCTTGACGAAGCGCGGCCCCAACACCTCGGCGATCTCATGGCAGCCCGCCAGCTGCAGCAGCGACTCCTCCGAGCTGTTGGGAAACTGGTAAGGCAGTTCGTAGGCGTCGGTCTGCCTGGGCTCGGTAGGTTGCAGCTTGTTGACCATGCCCAGATAGCCGCAAGCCAGGGTGGCGGCAATGGCGATGTAAGGATTGACGTCCACGCCCGGCACCCGGTTTTCGATGCGGCGCGCGGCCGGAGACGAATGCGGGATGCGCAAGCCGACGGTGCGGTTGTCGTAACCCCATTCGACATTGGTCGGCGCCGCGGTGTAGCGAGACAAACGACGGAATGAGTTCACGTAGGGAGCGAACAGCGGCATGGTCTGCGGAATGTATTTCTGCAGGCCGGCGATGAAATGGAAGAAGATGTCGGACGGGCTGCCGTCTTCGTTGGTGAACACGTTGCGGCCGGTATTCTTGTCCACCACGCTCTGGTGGATGTGCATGGCGCTGCCCGGTTCGTTCTCCATCGGTTTAGCCATGAAAGTGGCGTACATATTGTGGCGAAACGCGGCCTCGCGCACGGTGCGCTTGAACAGGAACACCTGGTCGGCCAGGTCCAGCGGGTTGCCGTGCAGGAAGTTGATCTCCATCTGCGCGGTGCCGATCTCGTGGATCAGCGTGTCCACTTCCAGATTCTGCGCGTGACAGTAATCGTAGATGTCCTCGAACAATGGATCGAACTCGTTGACCGCGTCGATCGAGTATGAGCGGCGGCCGAATTCCGCCCTGCCGGTGCGGCCGATCGGCGCGGCCAGCGGGATGTCGGGATCGGGATTGGGCGACAGCAGGTAGAACTCCATCTCCGGCGCCAGCACCGGCTCCAGGCCCATTTCGTCGAACAGGCCCAGCACGCGCTTGAGCACGTTGCGCGGCGCCACGTCCACCGGGCTGCCGTCGGCGCGGCAGCAGTCATAGATCAGCTGCGCGGTAGGGTCCACCGCCCACGGCACGTAGCGCAGCGTGTTCGGATCGGGCTCCAGCACCATGTCGGGGTCGGTCAGGTCCAGCAAGCTGTCGTCGGGATAGTCGCCGGTCACGGTCTGGATCAGCACCGCCTCGGGCAGGCGCATTTCCGGATCGGAAACGAACTTGTCCTTGGGCACGATCTTGCCGCGCGCGATGCCGGTCATGTCCGGCACGATGCATTCCACTTCGGTGATGCGGTGCTCTCGCAACCACTCGTTGATCTGGTGATTCATAACGCTTCCTCTATGGTCTCCCCGGCCGCTGGCAGCGGCTCTGGATCGGGAGGTGCTACTTTATGAGTCATCGAGACTCGCGCCGGGTTCCTCGTCCGGCGCGCATGGGATTCATCCCTTGCGGCTTTCCCTCCTGGCCCGGCAGGCCTCGCCGAAAGCGTGGAAAATGGCAAGCGACAGCGGATTGTCCCAGTACAGCCATTCCGGATGCCATTGCACGGCAAAGGCGAAACCCTTGGAATTGCGGACCCGGTAAGCCTCCACCAGGCCATCCTCGGCATGCGCCTCGGCGATCAGACTGGGCGCCAGCCGCTTGATGCCCTGCTGATGCAAGGAATTGACCATCGCCTCCCGCGCGCCGGACCACTCGGCCAGCAAGCCGCCTTCGACGAAGTCCACCCGGTGCGCCGGCGCGTACATCGCGGCGATGTCGTCGCCTTCCGCCTCGCGGTGATCGCGCAGGCCCGGCTCTTCCTGCACATGCTGGTGCAATTCGCCGCCCAGCGCGACGTTGATCTCCTGGAAGCCTCGGCAGATGCCCAGCAGCGGCACCCCCTCCTCCAGCGCCAGGCGGATCAGCGGCAGGGTCGTGGCGTCACGCCTCGGATCATGCAGCGTGCCCTGGCGGCTGGCCGGCCCGCCATAGTGATGCGGCTCCACATTGGATGGCGAGCCCGGCAGCAACACGCCGTCCAGCGTCGCCAGCGTGGCGCGCAACAGCGCGTCGTCGCCCAGCGACGGGATCAACACCGGCAGGCCGCCCGCGCCGCCGGCCGCCGCGGCGATGTACTTGTCGCCCGCCGCGTGGAACGGCAGCAGGCCGATCATTTTCAGATCACACGGGATGCCTATCATTGCTTGCGACATGGCTTGCTGCGCTCCTATCAGCTTGCGGCCTTGATGGCCTCTATCGGGTCGATGTAAGCGTGGCCAAGATCCTGCGCCACCGCCTGGTAGGTGACCCGTCCGCGGCAGACATTGAGGCCGTTGCGCAGATGGGCGTTGTCCAGCAGCGCCTGGCGCCAGCCCTTGTTGGCCAGTTCCAGCGTGTATGGCAAGGTGGCGTTGGTCAGCGCCTGGGTGGAGGTGCGGGCGACGCCGCCCGGCATGTTGGCCACGCAGTAATGGACGATGCCGTCCACGGTATAGATCGGGTCCTGATGCGTGGTGGCGCGACTGGTTTCGAAACAACCGCCCTGGTCTATCGCCACGTCCACCAGCACCGCGCCCGGCTTCATCGTCTTCAGCATCGCGCGCGTCACCAGCTTGGGCGCGGCCGCGCCGGGAATCAGCACCGCGCCGATCACCAGATCGGCGTCGCGGATGCTGTCGTCGATGTTGGCGCCGTTGGACATCAAGGTCTTGATGCGGCCGCCGAACACCATGTCGATCTCTTTGAGCCGGCTCAGGGATTTGTCGAGAATAGCGACGTCGGCGCCGGCGCCCATCGCCATCCGCGCGGCATTCAACCCCACCACGCCGCCGCCGATCACCACCACCTTGGCCGGGGCCACGCCGGGCACGCCGCCCAGCAACACGCCGCGGCCGCCCTGCGCCTTTTCCAGCGCGTGCGCGCCGGCTTGGATCGCCATGCGGCCTGCCACTTCGGACATCGGCGCCAACAGCGGCAGGCCGCCGCGCTCGTCGGTGACGGTTTCGTAGGCGATGGCGATGGCGTCGGACTCGATCAGCAGCTTGGTCTGCTCCGGGTCCGGCGCCAGGTGCAGGTATGTGAAGAGGATTTGGCCCGGACGCAGCATCCGGCACTCCACCGGCTGCGGCTCCTTGACCTTGACGATCATCTCGGCGCGCTCGAACACCTCGTCGGCATTGGAGGCGATGGACGCGCCCGCCTGGATGTACTGCTCGTCGGTGAAGCCAATCGCGAGACCCGCGTGGGTCTGCACCAGTACCTTGTGCCCGTGCGCCACCAGCTCGCGGGCACCGGACGGGGTCAGACCCACGCGGTACTCATGGTTTTTGATTTCCTTCGGAACGCCGATCAACATAGTCGCCTCCAACTGGTTATCCGTGCTGCGCTGACTGGCAAGCGCCGTTTAAGAAAATTCACATCGCGCTTGCCCTTTCAACTTGATTCTGACTATAAAACCTCACCCTTGCAAAGATATTCGATTTTGCGACGCAGCAAGCAAATTTACCTCTACACGCGCTACAATGCCGCAGTTGTCTAAAATTATTAACATATTGATGGAGCAGGAAGAATGGATGTCGGCGCACGCTTGAGAATGGTCAGGACACGGTTCGGCTTGTCGCAAAGAGAGCTGGCCAAACGCGCGGGCGTCACCAACGGCACCATCTCGCTGATTGAGCAAAACCGGGTAAGCCCTTCGGTCAGTTCCCTCAAGAAGGTACTGGAAGGGCTGCCGATAACCCTGGCAGAATTCTTCACTTTCGACGCCGAGCCGGCGCAGCCCCGAGTGTTCTACCAGGCGGACGAGCTGCCCAACCTCGGCAACGAAGACATCAACTTGATGCTGGTGGGCACCGCCCACGACAAGCGCGACATCGCCATCCTGCGCGAACGCTACCTGCCCGGCGCCGACACCGGCCCGGACATGCTGGTGCACGAGGGCCAGGAAGGCGGCGTGGTGATACGCGGCAGCATAGAAGTGACGGTGGGCAATGAAAGCCGCGTGCTGGGGCCGGGCGACGCCTACTACTTCGACAGCAAGCTGCCTCACCGCTTCCGCAACGTCGGCGACGACATCTGTGAAATGGTGAGCGCCAGCTCGCCGCCCACCTTTTAAAAGGGAAGACATTTTGAAGCTGGCCTACACCATCATTTACGTCCCGGATGTGCCGGCCTCGCTGCGCTTTTTCGAAGCCGCCTTCGGCTTCAAGCGCAAATTCCTGCACGAATCCGGCGCCTACGGCGAGCTGGATACCGGAGAAACCACGCTGTCCTTCGCCCAGCACGAACTGGCCGCCGGCAACCTGCCCGACGGCCATGTCCGCGCCAGCGAGTCCGCCCGGCCGCTGGGCATGGAAATCGGCCTGATCGCCGACGACGTGGCCGCCGCCCACGCGAAAGCGCTGGCCCACGGCGCGGCCGAACTGTCCGCGCCCAAGCGGAAGCCTTGGGGGCAAACGGTATCCTACCTGCGCGCGCCCGACGGCGCGCTGATTGAAATTTGCAGTCCCGTTTCAGCCTGAACGCAACAACATCACTCGACGAGGAGAGCAGCATGGCCCGCAGTCACGCCGAATGGAAGCAATTTGCAGCAGAACTGAAAATTGAAGGTCGCGCCTTCATCAACGGCGAATATCGAGACGCCGCCGAAGGCAAGCGCTTCGATTGTGTCAACCCCGCCAACGGCGCCAAGCTGGCCGAGGTCGCCCATTGCGGCGAAGCCGATGTGGAGGCGGCGGTCAAGGCCGCCCGCCGCGCGTTCGAGTCCGGCGTCTGGTCCGGACTCGCGCCGGCGAAGCGCGCCGCCACGCTCAAGCGCTTCGGCGCGCTGATCAACGAGCATGCCGACGAGCTGGCGCTGCTGGAAACGCTGGACGTGGGCAAACCCATCGGCGACACCACCGCCGTCGACCTCCCCAACGCCGCCTATTGCGTGGAATGGTTCGCCGAGGCGATCGACAAGGTAGGCGGCGAAGTGGCGCCGGTCGATCCCAAGCTGGTGGGCCTGGTGACACGCGAGCCGGTAGGCGTGGTGGCTGCCGTGGTGCCGTGGAATTTCCCCATCATGATGGCCAGCTGGAAGTTCGGCCCGGCGTTGGCCGCCGGCAACGCCGTCATCGTCAAGCCGTCGGAAAAGTCGCCGCTGACCGCGATCCGCGTCGCCGCGCTGGCCAAGCAGGCCGGCATCCCGGACGGCATCTTCCAGGTGCTGCCGGGCGCCGGCGACGTCGGCCGCCTGCTGGCGCTGCACATGGACGTGGACTGCGTCGCCTTCACCGGCTCCACCGCCGTCGGCAAGCTGATAGCCGGCTACGCCGCCCAGTCCAATCTGAAGCGCGCGTGGCTGGAGCTGGGCGGCAAGTCGCCCAACATCATCCTGGCGGACTGCCCGGACATCCCCCGCGCCGCGAGCGCCGCGGCCGTCGGCATCTTCTACAACATGGGCGAGGTCTGCACCGCCGGCTCGCGCGTGCTGGTGCACAAAGACGTCAAGGAACGCTTCCTCGAAGAGTTCAAGAAGGCCGCCGCCGGCTTCTTCCCCGGCGATCCGCTCGACCCGGCCACCGGCATGGGCGCCATCGTCGACGAAATCCAGTACCGCAAAGTGCTGAACTACATCGACAAAGGCCTGAGCGAAGGCGCCAACCTGCTGCTGGGCGGCAAGGCCGTGCACACCGACAAGGGCCTGTTCATCGAACCCACCGCCTTCGACTGCCCGAGCGAAGACCTGACCATCTGCCGCGAGGAAATCTTCGGCCCGGTGCTGTCGGTGATCACCTTCAGCGAGCTGGACGACGCCGTGCGCATCGCCAACGACACCGCCTACGGCCTGGGCGCGGCGGTATGGACCTCCAACGTCAGCACCGCCCACCAGGTGGCGCGCCGCCTGCGCGCCGGCACCGTGTGGGTCAATTGCTACGACGAAGGCGGCGACATGAACTTCCCCTTCGGCGGCTACAAGCAATCCGGCAACGGCCGCGACAAGTCTCTGCACGCGCTGGAAAAATACACCGAGCTGAAAAGCACGCTGATCAAGCTGTAACCCTTCGCGCCGGCCGGGCTCAGTCCTGGCCGGCCGCCTCGGCCGCGCCGCATCGCGAAGCGCCAATGCCGCCCATCTCCTTCCCCGCCCCAAACCGCCGCGCCGACGCGGCAAGCATCCTTGCCTCCACCCGCCGGGGTAGCAGCCGCCGACAACCCGGCTATGATTGAAATCAAGACTTCCAGGTGGCGCATTAGCATGCAGCGAATCTACCGACTTGCCGTTGCCGGCCTGTTATGGCTCCTATCCTTTGCCCATGCGGCGGAAAGCAATCCCGCCTGCCCCTCCGGGCCGCTGAAAGTGGGATTTTACGAATACGGCCTGGCCTACCGCGACGGTCGGGGCTATGACGTGGACCTGGTAAGGGAGCTGGCCCGCCGCCTGCGTTGCCCCATCGCCAGCGAAACCGTCTTTCCGTGGGTTCGCACTCTCAAGATGCTGCAAGTCGGCGAAATCGACATCGCCACTTCCGCCACCCCGACGCCGGAGCGTCTCCAATACGCCTGGATCTACACTTACAAGCACAGCAAGAGCATGGTCCTGCTGCGCACGGAAGTGCAGGCCCGCTCCCTGGCATCCTTGCCGAACGACCCCAAGCTTCGTTGGGGCGTGATCCGCGGCTGGAAATTCAGTCCGATGCAAGACCAACTGCTGGCAGAGCTCGCCACGCGAAACAAAATCGTGCAGGCCATCGATGAGAATGATTTGTACAAAATGCTGGCGACAGGCGTCATCACCGGCGCGCTCGCGCACCCGACCAGTTATGACGACTGGCTAAGGGAGCCCAGCATTCGCAAGCAGGTCGTCGTGCTGGATCTGTTTCCCGATGTCGAAGCCACCGCTGGCGGGGTGGCGCTCAGCAAAAAACGGTTCCCGGAATCCGCAGCCGAGCTGTGGCACGCCGAACTGAAAAAAATGTCACGAGATGGAAGCTTGCATGAGATTTTCCGCCGCTTTCTGAGCGAGGAAACCGCAGACTACCTGCTGCGCTCGCCAGTGCCCTGACCATGGAGAAATCACGCAAGCGCAAAGCTGCGGCCATGATGAAGGCAGCCATGCTCGTCGAATGGCGCCATCAAGAGCCGCAGCCTATCGGAAATCTGGAATCTTGCGGTTTCTTGTGTGGATTTTCGGACAGCGAACGCCGTGGAATATGAAAGCCGGGCGGCAATATGGAGGCGATACAGAAAATGCGGCGACACATTCCATGTTTGCTTGTCTTGCTGTTTTCCGCCACCAGCGGGGCCGCGGCCAATCCCGCCTGCCCTTCCGGCCCGCTCAAAGTGGGGTATTTCAAATTCGGCGCCGCATACCGCGACGGCAAAGGATACGATGTCGATCTGGTGCGCGAACTCGCCCGCCGCCTGGCCTGCCCCATCGCCAGCGAAACCGAGATGCCCCGCGCCCGCGCGCTGAAAATGCTGGAGGTCGGCCAGATCGACGTCAGCGCCTCCACCCTAGCCACGCCAGACAGGCTGAAGTACGCGTGGATTTACCCTTACAACCACACCAAGAACATGATATTGCTGAGCCCCGCCATCCAGGGCAGAACCCTGCCGGCGATACTGGGCGATGCCGAATTGCGTTGGGGCATGGTGCGCGGCTACCACCACAGTCCGGACCAGGACAAGATGCTGGAAGAGCTGAATGCGCGCCACAAGGTGGTGATCGCGTCCGACGAGGACGATCTGTACAAAATGCTGGGCAGCGGCGTCGTCAACGCCGCCTTCGCCCAGCCGTTCAGCTATGGCCGCTGGCTGCGCGAGCTGCCCAACGCCGGCCAGATCACGGTATTGGACTTGTACCCGCAGACCGACCTGCTCGCCAGCGGCCTGGCGCTGAGCAAGGCGCGCTTCAGCCGCGAAGCGGCGGAAAAATGGCATCAGGAACTGCTGAAAATGCATCAGGAAGGCCGTTTGTACGACATCATGCGCCGCTTTCTCAGCGACAACGCGGCCAAGCAGATGACGCAAGCGCCGATAGAGTGAACGGACAGCATCATGAAATGGCTGGCAAGCTGCCTGCTTCTGCTCCCCGGCTTTTGCGCGCAGGGCGCCCCCAATCCGGCCTGCCCGCAAGGGCCGCTCACTCTCGCGTACTACGACTTCGGCGTCGCCTACCACCAAGGCCGCGGCTACGACGTGGAACTGCTCCATGAGCTGGCCAAGCGGCTGGACTGCCCGATCCGCGCCGAAGCCGATTACCCGCGCATCCGCGCGCTGAAACTGCTGGAGCTGGGTGCCGCCGACATCGGGGCCTCGACGCTGATCACGCCGGACCGTCAGCGCTATCTATGGCTGTATCCATACAATCACAGCAAAAACATGGTGCTGATGTCCCGCGCCAAGCAGGCCGCCACGCTGGAGCAGCTGCTTCAAACGCCCAATTTGCGCTGGGGCGCGATCCGCGGCTTTCGGCACAGCCCGGCGCAAGACCGGCTGCTGGCCGACCTGATCCAGCAACGCAAGCTGGTGATCGCCGAAAGCGAGGATGACCTCTACCGCATGCTCACCAACGGCCTGGTCGACGCCATCTTCGCCCACCCCATCAGCTACGATCCCTGGCTGCAGGCTCATCGCGCCGAGCGCATCGTCGTGGTCCGCGATTTCTTCCCCGACGTGGAAACCATCGCCGGCTCCATCGCACTGAGCAAGGCTCGCTTCGACCGCCCCGCCGCGGAACTGTGGCATCAGGAACTGCACAAGATGTACCGCGACGGCTCGCTGCGCGCGATCCTGCGCCGCTACCTGAGCGAACCCAGCGTGGATCAAGTGCTGAAGCTGCCGCTGGAGTAAGCGAAGCGCGAAAAGCCCGGTTCAGCCGAACCGGGCTTTCGCCTGTCCGCCGCTTACAGCGCCAGCTTGGCGATGGCTTCCTTGGCCATGTGAATGGAGGTGGCGCGCTTGTCCGGGCCCATGTTGACGGCCTCCGCGCGGATGATTTCCACATTGCTGACGCCCAGGAAGCCCAGCACTTTCACCAGATAGTCTTCCTGGAAGTCCATCAGGCTGCCCTGCTCGCCGCTGTGCACGCCGCCGCGGGCGGACACCAGCACAACCTTCTTGTTCGGCACCAGGCCCACCGGGCCGGTCTCGGTGTATTTGAAGGTGCGGCCGGCTGCGAATACGCGGTCGATCCAGCTGCGCAGTTGCGTCGGAATGGAGAAGTTGTACATCGGCGCGCCGATCACCAGCACGTCGGCGGCCAGAAACTCTTCGATCAGCTCGTCGCTCAGCGCGGACTCGCTGCGCTGGGTAGCGGTCCAGTCCGCTTCCGGCGCGAAGCGCGCGCCGACGATTTCGCCGGACAAGTGGGCGATCGGATTGGCGGCGAGGTCGCGGTAGCTGGTTTCCACATTGCCATGGCGCTGACGCAGGGTGTCGGCGACGACGGCGGACAGTTCGCGGGTGACGGAGTTGTCAGCCAGGATGCTGGAGTCGAGGTGAAGCAGTTTCATGGTTTGGGTCCTTCGGGGTTCGATTGCGATGAGTGGATGATAGATATCCGGAACAATCAGGACTAGACTGCTAAATTCGAAAACATTGTTCTACCAGTGAGACAATAATGCAGGACCTCAACGATCTGCTGTATTTCGCCAAAGTGGTTGAGCATGGCGGCTTCATGGCCGCCGGCCGCGTGCTGGGCATTCCCAAGTCCAAGCTGTCCCGCCGCGTGGCGGAGCTGGAAAGCCGCCTGGGCGTGCGCCTATTGCAAAGAACCACCCGCCGCCTGTCGTTGACCGAAATCGGCAGCCAGTACTACCAGCATTGCCAAGCGATGCTGGCTGAGGCCGAAGCGGCGGACGAGGCGGTGCTGCACGTCAGCGCGGAGCCGCGCGGCCTGATCCGCGTCAGCTGCCCCGAACTCTTGTGCAAGACCATGATCAGCGCCGCGCTGCCGCGCTTCCTCGCCCGCCATCCGCAAGTGCGCGTTTCGCTGGACTCCACCAACCGCAGGGTGGACTTGATAGAAGAAGGCGTGGACGTAGCGCTGAGAGTGCGCAATGTGATAGAGGACAGCGCCAGCCTGGTGGTAAGGCGCCTGGGCAAGAGCCGGGTGATTCTGGTGGCCAGCCCGGATTTCCTGGCGCGCCATGGCGAGCCGGCGTTTCCGGAAAAACTGGCCTCGCTTCCCGCGCTGGCCATGAGCCGTCCGGACGGCCGCGGCCAATGGGTGCTGCTGGACAATGTCGGCCAAAGCTACACCGTGCATCTGGACGCGCCGCGGTTGATGACCGACGACATGATCGTGCTGCTGGAGGCGGCCATCGCCGGCATCGGGGTGGCGGCGCTGCCCACCAATGTCTGCCATCAGGCGCTGGCGGATGGGCGGCTTAGGCGCATCCTGCCGCAATACGACTTCCCATGGGGCATTCTGCACGCGGCCTTTCCCACCCGCCGCGGGCTTTCGCCGGCGGTGCGCGCTTTCCTCGACTTCATCGCCGAGGAATTGATCAACGAGGAAATGGCCGGCGACTGGGAACGCCACGCCCCCCCTTTGGCATAGCCATTGCTTGGCATGGGGCTCGTCCCCATGAAAGCGATGCCATGTTCACCCTGCGCCCGCTGCGCGAAACCGACTCCATCGAGCGACTCACCGAACTGTTGCACCAAGCCTACGCCCAATTGGCCGCCATGGGCCTGCGCTACACCGCCGTGGACCAGAGTCCTGAAGTCACTCGCCGCCGCATCCGCGGCGGCCACTGCCTGCTGGCCTGGCACCAAGACGAGCTGGCAGGCACCGTCACGGTGCACCGCCCCCTGCTCACCTCCCACTGTCCGCAATTCCGCCAGCCGGATACCGCCGTGCTGGTGCAACTGGCTGTCGCCCCGCGATGCCAGGGCCTGGGTCTGGGCGAATGGCTGATGCAGGCGGCGGAAGATTGGGCCCGCGCCCAGAGCTGCGCCGCCATCCGCCTGGACACCGCGCGCGACGCCGCCCACCTGGTGCGCCGCTACCAGCGCCGCGGCTACGCCGTGGAAGCGCCGCTGCAATGGCCGGACAAAGCCTATCAAAGCGTGGTCATGGTCAAGTCGCTGGAAACTCTGCCGCTCCCGACGACTCGAAACAAGGATTGCAGCGCAACAAGCTGATGGCTGCGCGCCACACATTGGCCCCAGACCATCTGCATTTGTTGCGTCGCAGCAAATAACGAGTACAGTGTCGGCCATGGCCCGCATCGGCCGGCCATCCTTACCTACCGTTCAAGAACAAGGGGTTGCAATGTGGTCAACTGCTGCAGTTCAAGGCGGGAAGCTCCCGTTCCCTCAACCGTTGTTTGATTACTGGCTGGACGCCTGCCAGCGCGGCATCCTGTACTGGGACACGCTGTACCAGCGCGGCGCCACCTATCTGCAGCACTGCGAAAGCGGCAAGCCGCCGGTGCTGGTATTCGATTACGCCATCATCATGGACGGCCGCGATCTGCCCGATCCCGCCAACTACGCGCTGGCCGCCATCCAGCCGCCAGCCGGCTGCCCCGCCACCGACCCGGCCAAACGCCCCTTTGTGGTGATAGACCCGCGCGCCGGCCATGGTCCCGGCATCGGCGGCTTCAAGATGGACAGTGAAATCGGCATCGCGCTGCAGCAAGGCCATCCCTGCTATTTCGTGATGTTTTTCCCCCAGCCTGTGCCGGGCCAAACCATTGAGAGCGTGGCCAAGGCCGAGGGCCACTTCCTCAAGCGCGTCAATGAGCTGCACCCGGACAGCGACGGCAAGCCTTTCGTCATCGGCAACTGCCAGGGCGGCTGGGCGCTGGCCATGCTGGCCTCGGTCGCGCCGGAACTGGTCGGCCCCATCCTGCTCGCCGGCTCGCCGCTGTCCTACTGGGCGGGCGTGCGCGGCAAGAACCCGATGCGCTACGCCGGCGGCCTGACCGGCGGCACCTGGACCGCCTCGCTGGCCGGAGACCTGGGCAACGGCCATTTCGACGGCGCCCACCTGGTGGAAAACTTCGAAAAACTGGACCCGGCCAACACGCTGTGGAAGAAGGCCTACAACCTTTACGCCAAAGTGGACACCGAACCCAAACGCTATCTCGACTTCGAGCGCTGGTGGGGCGGCCATTACCTGCTGAACAAGGCGGAAATGGAGTGGATCAGCCAGAAGCTGTTCGTCGGCAACGAGCTGGTGCAGGGCAAGATCGCCAGCCACGATGGCAAAATGCGGGTGGACATGCGCAACATCCGCTCGCCCATCATGGTGTTCGCCTCCTGGGGCGACAACATCACCCCGCCGCAGCAAGCGCTGAACTGGATCGCCGACCTCTACGACAATGTGGAGGACATCCGCAACAACGAGCAAACCATCGTCTACTGCCTGCACAACAAGGTGGGCCATCTGGGCATCTTCGTGTCCGCCGGGGTGGCCAACAAGGAGCACAGCGAATTCGCCAGCGCGCTGGACCTGATCGACGTGCTGGCGCCCGGCCTCTACGAGGCGGTGATCGAGGATATCGCTCCCGACGCGCCCGGCCAGGAGTACATCGAAGGCCGCTACATCATCCGCTTCGAGGCGCGCGACGTATCGGACATCCTGGCGCTGGATGACGGCCGCGAAGACGAGCGGGCGTTCGAAGTGGTCAAGCGCGTATCCGAAATCAACCAGGGCGTCTACGACCGCTTCGTCTCGCCCGCGCTGCGCGCCGCCAGCAACGAGGCCAGCGCCCGCCTGCTGCGCGAGCTGCATCCGGCCCGCTTCGAGCGCGCGCTGATTTCGCCGCGCAATCCCTGGCTGTGGTGGCTGCCTGGCCTGGCGGCCCAGGTCCGCGAACAGCGCCGCCCGGTAAGCGAGGACAATCCGCTGTGGCAATGGCAGGAGCGCGTATCCGGCTGGATCGGGCAATCGCTGGATCGCTACCGCGACTCCCGCGACGCCGCGCAAGAGCAGCTGTTCCGCGCCATCTACGAATCGCCGCAGCTGGCGACGCTGGTCGGCGTGCCGCCGGCGGGAGAACCGCGCAGCCAATCGCTGACCTGGGAAACCCGCGAATTGGCGCGCCTCAAGCGCGAGGCCTTGGACCCCAGCTTCGAGCACGGCACGCTGGCCGACGGCTTCGTGCGGCTGATGCTGTATGTCAGCATAGGCATAGGCGTGGTGGACGAGCGGCCGTTCAACGCCATCCGCCGCGTGATGCGCGACGTGCGCCACGAATACCCACTGACACTGATGCAACTGAAGGACATCGTGCGCCACCAAGTGGCCCTGGTGCGGTTGGATGCGCCGCGCGCGCTGCGCGGGCTGGCCCGGCTGCTGCCTGACGCCCGTCCCCGCCATCAGGCCTGGCTATTGGCGCGCGACCTGCTCGCGCTGAACGGCCCCATCCCAGCCGAACATCAGGCGCGGCTGGACGAAGTGGCCAAGGTGCTGGAACTGGATGCCGACGCGGCCTCACGCTCCGCGCTGCCCGCCGCGCCAGCCAAACCGGCGGCCGAGGAAAAGCCGGCCCAGCCTGCCGCCAAACGCTCAGCCCCGGCCAAAAAACCGGCGATGGCGAAAGCCCCGGCGGCCAAACCGGACCAGCCATCCAAGTCCCCGCGTTCGAGCGCCAAACCCGCGGCAGCCAAGGCCAAGCCCGCCTCCGCCCGTAAAGCGCCGGCGAAGGCCAATGGCCAGGCGCCGGGCGCTTCGACGCTGGCGGACGTCGGCAACAAGCAAGGCAAGGCCTGAGTCATGCGCAGGAACCGGGCGCGCCTGGTTCCTGCATTGACTATTCCAATAGCAAAAGCTAATATTCCACTCCTGCGGGAGAGAGGGGCCGCGCCCCCGCCGAAGACGCAAGCTCCCATAATCGCTCAGGCACCCGTACCGCAGCGCAGTATAGATTCAAGCCGATTGGAGAGAGGCCGCCCTGCGCGGCCCACCGAAGGGGCAAGCGGCCGCAGGCCGCGCAACTCTCAGGTAAAAGGACAAGGGGAGAGGCTGTTACCCAACCCGGAAACCGTCCAGGAGTTTGCCTTGTCCATCCATCCGCATTGCCGCGCGCACCATCCGCGCCTCATTCCCGCACGCTGTCCGCCCGCCACCGCAGGCGTTTTCTTGCTTCGCACTCACAAGATTTCATCATGCTGACCTTGATCTACCTGATCGCCATCACCGCGGAAGCGATGACCGGCGCGCTGGCGGCCGGCCGCCGCCACATGGACATTTTCGGCGTAGCCGTCATCGCCTTTCTCACCGCGCTGGGCGGCGGAACCGTGCGCGACATCGTGCTCGGCCGTTACCCGATAGGCTGGACCCAGCATCCGGAATACGTGCTGCTGGTGGTGGCCGGCGGCCTGGCCGCGGTGCTGATCGCGCGCTACATGCGCCACCTGAACCGCTTGTTCCTGATACTGGACGCGCTGGGCCTGGTGGCGTTCACCATCATCGGTTGCGACGTGGCGCTGGGCATGGGCTACCATCCGGTCATCATCGTGATGGCCGGCATGATCACCGGCATCGCCGGCGGCATCCTGCGCGACGTGCTGTGCAACAGGGTGCCCATCGTGTTCCGCCGCGAGCTGTACGCCAGCGTGTCGCTGCTGGTGGCCATCCTCTACCTGGGCCTGAACCGCCTGGGCCTGCAGCACGACTGGAACGTGGTCGCCAGCTTCGCCTTCGGCCTGGCCCTGCGTCTGACCGCGCTGTGGCGCGAATGGCAGCTGCCAGTGTTCTCCTACCGCCACGATCACCACTGACAGCCCGCCCCAAGACGAGAAACGCTCCGTCTCGCGGGGCGCTTCCCATGCCGCCAGTCAACGCCTGGCTATCTCGCAGCCGCAAGACGGGCAGCCGCGCGCCTCCCCGCCCGCCTCCTGCTCCCGCAGGCGGGCGAGCACCGCCTTGCCCGGCAGCAACACGATGCCCTTGCCCGCCGCGAACGCCTTGGCGACCGCGGTGAACTCCCCGCTACACACCACGAAACCACGCTCCACGCCGCGGGACTGCATCACTCCATACAATTCTCTCACCACTGCCACGCCCACTTTCTGGGCATTCCAGCGCTTGCACTGCACCAAGTGGCACTCATCGCCCAGAAACAGCTCCAGGTCCACGCCGCCATCCGCGCCGCTCCCCGCGCGCGCCTCCACCCGATAGCCCTGGCGACGGAACATGACGCCCACCAGAGCCTCGAAATCCTGCCAGGACAACTCCGCCAGTCTGCGCAACGAGGGCTCGCCAGAAGCGCGGCCGCGCTGTCGAAACCGCCGCGCCAACCCCATGACCGAACATGACGCGAGCGCGCCGGGCAAGCCATATCGCAACGACAGCCCCAAAGCGGAAGGAATATCCGAAACAGCAGCCACAGGCAGGTATTGCCTGCCGGCAAACCAACTCAAAGCCGCCAGCGACAGCAGCGTATGCCAGGGGAGATGAAGCGAACGACTGCGGAATGCGCGTCCGCTGATTTTTCTTATGATTCGCATAATATTTCGCAAATAGCATAATCATATCAAAATCAGCAATCAATATAAACAAATAGCCTTTCAATATCCAAACAGTCGGCATTTCATTCCCAAATCCAGTCGTAAGATTTTTGCATGATTTGACAACTAAACGTCATTCGATGTAGACAGTCGGCCCAGATCCCAACTATCAACCATCCACGCCCCCCCATGCGAACGCCAACCACCATATTCCGACTCGTCCTTCGCTCACTGCTGCTGATCCCCACCCTGCCGCTCTGCTATCTGCTCGCCGCGCTGGCGCTGGGCCTATTGCCTAGCAACCGCGAGTGGGCACAACCCGAGGCTGGCATTCCCATCTATCTGGACAGCAACGGCGTCCACACCAGCCTGGTCATGCCAGTGAAAACCGCCCAGGCGGATTGGACAACCGCCTTTTCCCCTCGACAACTGTCCAAACCGGAGCGCTACGCCCACTCGCCGTACATTTCCATCAGCTGGGGCAGCAAGGTGTTTTTTCTGACCATCCAGAGTTGGAAAGACCTCAGCGCGGGCAAGGCGCTATCGGCCTTGGCCTTCGACCAGAGCGTGCTGCACGTGGAGTACCTGCCCCAGCCCAAGGAGGGCAAGGATACCAAGCGGGTGCTGGTCAGCCCGGAGCAGTACGAAAAACTGGTGGCCTTCATCCATCCGCCGCAGCGCGCCATTCGATGACCAAGGCCAAGCCCTGCAAGAAAAGGGCTACCACTATTACGACAACGACGCCTTCTACACCGCCCATGGCCGCTATAACCCCATCGTCACCTGCAACCAGTGGACGCGCGACGCGCTGGCCGAAATGGGAGTGCGTACCGCGCTATGGTCTCCATTCGTCCAACCCTTGTTCTGGCAGCTGAAAAAATAGGGAAGTCTTCAAGACATCTCCTGCAGCCACGCCAGCAGATCCGCGGCCAGACCGTCTCGCCTGAACGGCTCCGGCGACAACAGCGCGTAGCGCGCGCCATCCTCGACAAAGCCCAATGGCGCGGCCAGCAAGCCATTGTCGACATCATCCCGGACTAGGCGCCAAGGGCCTATCGCCACCCCAAGGCCCGCCACCGCCGCCCGCGGGCTGAAGTAAAAGCGCTCGAACCACGGTCCCTCGCCCGCGGGGGCCGCACCCCAGCCCACCACTACGCCGAGAGAGGCGCTGTCATATGTGCAGACATACGCACTTAGTAGCTATTGTGCGGTTCAAGCCATCGCACATCAACGCGATGCACAAAGTGAGGCCCAGCAGAAGCTGTATCGCGAACTTACTGATAAGTGGCGGCGCAAGCACTACGAAATCAGCATCAAGCTGCATCATCTGGCCCATGGCTACGCCGCGCAGATGGTGAAGGAAGATAGGGTCGCACCCGAAGTCGGCGAGATTAACGCTTGGGCAGATATACTGGCCCTGCCAGACAACATGTCTGCCCATGAGTACGCAAGTCGCGAGTTTCGCCGGAATCCCAATGTTTGCGATCAGCCTTAATTACCGCGCATGGTAGCTCTCCAAATCCATGAAAACTCAATGCGGGGGATTGGTGGGGTTTTGATGCAGGACATATGCCATTGATATGCTTTTGAGTTTTACCTCGCCCACTGCGCAGCAGATATGCCAGCGCGTTGGCTTCGAGGAACAGGAAGCCTTTGGGCGGCACCAATCATCACCCGCGACGGGTTACAGCGAAGAACTTATTGGTTTTTATTTTGTCACTCAATAGGTATGGATAGAGCACACCATTTGCTCATCCACATGAAAAACATGGCATCTTTCTGCGCCGGACGGGTGAAGATAGGCAATGCACCATTCAAAATAGTCAATATGGATTTTAGCCCATGATCGCAGCTTTTCTGCAATATCCCGTTTCATTTGGAGATCCCGCCGCAAATTTTGGAAAGGTTCGCGATCTTGTAGGTTCGACGCATTTTGATCTCATGGTCATGCCAGAACTTTTTAATATCGGCTATTTCCACGATTCACGTGAAGCCTTGTCACGTCATGCTGAATCGGCATCCGATGGGCCGAGCGCGCAATTTCTTTTGCAACTATCCGCGGAAAAGGATGCGACATTCATTGCCGGCATCGCCGAGCGTGATGGTGATCGCATATACAACACGGCGATTATCGTATCGCGAGGACGATGGCTTGGGAAGCAACGTAAGTGCCACTTGTCTCGCTTGGAGAAGCCGCTTTTTTCTCCTGGCGATTCATTGCAGTGTTTCGATGACGGGAACTGCCATTTTGGCGTATTGACCTGTTTTGATCTCTGGATGCCAGAAGCCGCGCGTTTACTTGTTCGCCAGGGCGCGCAGTTACTCTGTTGCCCAGCCAACTACGGCGGACCGTGGACGACACATCTTGCGCGCATTCGTGCGATGGAGAATGCCACTCCTCTAATTTGCGCCAATCGCAGCGGCAATGAGATGTATGCTGGCAAAGAGGAAAGATTCAGAGGCGAAAGCCAAATTATCGGCCCAATGGGAGAGGTTTGGACATCCGCGACCGAGGAGGCGTCGCTTGGCGTTTCGCTGATCGATCCCAACTCGCACGTTCTCAAGTCGAATCCTATGTGCGATGACCTGATGGATGAAGCAAGCCGTTATGCTTTATCTGGTCCGCACTTAAGATAAATATCTATCGCCCATAAGAAAAATCCCCCACAAACCACAGGGATGGAGGGGAAGTAGCCTATTGCTCCGTGATTGCAATTGTTACCTAACGATGAGCAATCCATCTAGCCGCGCCATGCCGCGCGGCGACCGCACATCCTGGCGCATTTGCCAGCGCTGAGCCATGTCCTCTGACTCCAGCCGCACCGTCCCGCGGCCAAATTCCCGATTGATTGCGTCCAGCGCCCCCATTAGCTGGCGCCGGCGCGGATCAGCGGGGCGGCGAATAGGTCCGCCTGCGCCACGGCACGCGGGCCGATTTCCTGCAGCAGGATGCCGGCGTTGTGGTACAGGTAGCCGCACCGATAGATCTCACGTAATTCGGCCAATGCCGCCAGGTACTCATGCAGATTGATGCTGTCGTCGAGATAGTCGTCGGCGGGCGACGGAAACCCGGCACGAACCGGGGCCAGAACGAACGGCAATGCCCCCCTCTCGAGGGGTCAAGCAAGAAGTTGAAGTCATACCGATAGCAATTTGAATTTGTGCATTTTCAAATTACGCGATAGACGCGCCGTCGGGCAACAATCATTCGACAAGCGGCAGGAAAATGACAAATTGGTTTTGGCGAGAAGGAAAAAGCAGACCAAAAAGCTGACCAAGCCCCCCCCAACTAGCCCAAAAAAAAGCCCCGCAGAAGCAGGGCTGTTTTTGTAAGCAATTGATTTTGCTAAGAATTTGTGGTGGAGGCGGCGGGAATCGAACCCGCGTCCGAAAGTCCTCTACAGTGAGTTCTACATACTTAGTCGTGTCATTTGGGATTTAACCGCTGCCACGCCGACGGACAGGCTGGACTTTGGCGAGTTACCTATTATTTCGCACTGAACCAAGTAACCCGGAACAGCACTAGCAGATGTAGAGTGACACTACAGGGTTTTGACGCCCCCGGCCCATCTGCGAACCGTTGTAGTGTCTGGCCGGCCGTTAGGCTGCCAGAGCGTAAGTTTCGTCGTTTGCGACTATATAAATTCAGCGTTTTACGGGGTGACTGAAATCCCGGTATGCCCCCATCTGCTTCGCAACCCCCGTCGAAACCAGGTCGCCCCCAGATAAGAATGTTCATTATATTACAACTATCATCGCTTGGCGAGCGCCCGCATGCTCGCCGACTCCAGCTTACTTGAACAGCATATGCCCCAGCTTGGCGGCCTTGGTGTCAAGATAGCGGTCGTTGTACGGATTGCGGCCCACTTGCAGCGGCACGCGCTCCACCACCTTGATGCCGGCCGCTTCCAGCGTGGCCAGCTTGCGGGGGTTGTTGGTCATCACCTTGACGCTGCTGATTCCCAGGTGGTCCAGCATGTGGCGGGCGATGCGGAAATCGCGCATGTCTGCCGGGAAACCCAGCCGCTCGTTGGCCTCCACCGTATCGGCGCCGCCATCCTGCAGCTTGTAGGCGCGGATCTTGTTGATCAGGCCGATGCCGCGGCCTTCCTGGCGCAGATACAGCAGCGCGCCGCGGCCAGCCTTGCTGATGGCTTCCATCGCCGCTTCCAGTTGGAAGCCGCAGTCGCACCGCAAGGAGAACAGCGCGTCGCCGGTCAGGCATTCCGAATGCAGCCGCGCCAGCACCGGCTGGCCATCGCCCACCTCGCCCAGCGTCAGCGCCACATGCTCCTGGCCGCTCTCTTCCTCGAAGCCATGCATGGCGAACTCGCCCCACGGCGTGGGCAGCTTGCAGCTGGCGATGTACTGGATGATAGGTTCGGGAGCGGATTGCGGGTGCGGCGACATGACTTCTCCAACGCTGAGGAATGCAATGCGAAAAGGCCGCGCGGCGGCCTGTGGTGATGCTTAGTTGGGGAGACTTTCCCCGTTTTCAAGCGGCGGCAGATTGACGAGTATCTGCGGCAGCACGATGGCCAGCGCGGCCAGCCATACCTGCCGCTCCGGCGTGAAGTGGCCGGCGGTGAACGACTCGGCGTCGATGATGCCCAGCACGTTGTCGTCGCGGTTCAGCACCGGCAGGCAGATCTCGCTTTTCACCTTGGGATCGCACTCGTAATAACCCCCGCCCTCGGCACGCCATTGCGCGATGTCGTCCACCACCACTCCCCAGCCGGTAAGGCCCACGCGGCTGTTGTTGCTGAACTCGGCGAACGCTTCCGTCAACGGAAACTCGGCGCGGCTTTCCACGCCCTTGTAGGCCAGCTTGACCAGCACCGCGTTCTTGCCGATGCCGATCTTGCGGTAGATGCCGATCCAGTCGGCGCCGATCTTGGCGTTGACCGAGTCCAGCAAGGCGTTCAGGTTGACCAGCCCGGCGGTGGTTTCCGGCGTTTCCACGCCCAGCGCCACGCGCAGGTCGTACGGGGTTTCGTCCAGCTCGTCGTACAGCGAGCAGCTGCCGCCCTCGCCCAGTTTGGGCACCTTGTAGCGGTACAGGTCGCGGCTGGGCGCCGGCTTCGCCACGGCGATGACGGCCTGCAGCGTCATCACCGCGATCTGCAGTTCGGTGATGTCGAGTTTCAAGGCCTGCTCTCGCAGATAGTCGGTCAGCTGGCTTGCGGGTATCATGGGGAACTCCTGAACGGCGGCGCGCCTGAGCGCGCTGAATTCGAAACGCAACAGGATATCAAACCCGACCACGCTTCGCCATTTCGCCACTTTATATCGTAATGACCGCCATTCATATCCGCCAACCCGTTCTCACCATCAAGGCCGGCGCCGGCGCGCGCCGATTGCTGCAGCAGGGGCTGAGCCCCTTCCAGGTGGCCACATTGCCCGGCGCGGCGGGCGGCCCTAAAGCAGTAGGCATGACCGGGCTGGACCAGGCGGTGTTCGGCTGGCTGGCTGGAGCCCCGCGCGAACGCGAACTGGTGGGCGCGTCGATAGGCGGCTGGCGCTTCGCCTGCGCGATGCAGCCGGACCCGGCCGCAGCGCTGTCCCGCCTGGCCGAACGCTACACGGCCGAGCATTACCACCCCGGAGCCACCGTCGCCCAGATCACCGCGCAAACGCGGCAAATGCTGCGCGACATCCTCGGCCCGGATGGACTGGAAAACATTCTCGCGCATCCGCATTACCGGCTCAGCCTGCTGCTGGTGCAATCGCGCGGCCTGACCAACCGCGAAGCCCGTTCCGCCTTGTTTTCCGGCCTGGCGCTGGCGGCGGCGCTGAACGCCGTCTCGCGCCCCTTGCTACGCCACAGCTTCAGCCGGGTGATCTGCCACGACCCTCGCAGTTCGCTGCGCTTCCGGCCGGAAGACGCCATTCCCACCCGGCTTTATCCTCTTAACGCGGATAACCTGGAACAGGCACTGATGGGCACGGTGGCGATACCTGGCGTGCTGCACGGCGTGCAGCTGCCGGGCGCGCCCAAGGCGGTCTACCGCGACGGCGGGCTCACCGACTACCATATCGACTTCCCCTTCGCCCACGGCGACGACATCGCGCTGTATCCGCACTTCACCGACCGCATCGTGCCCGGCTGGTTCGACAAGACGCTGCCATGGCGCAAGCCATCCGTCGCCCATCACGCCAACACCGTGCTGCTGGCGCCGTCCCGCGAATACCTGGCCGCCCTGCCCGGCCAACGGCTGCCGGACCGCAAGGATTTCCGCCGCTACCAGGGGCGCGACGAATTGCGCCGCCGGCACTGGAAAGCCGCCAGCGCGGAAAGCCAGCGCCTGGGCGACGCTTTTCTGGCGTGGCTGGAAAAGCCCGGCTCCATTGCCGTGCAGCCGCTGTAAGCGCCCTCCTCGCTGCGGCGCAAAAAAAGCCGGGCGAACCCGGCTTTTCTGATTTTCCTGCCGGCAAGCGTCATTAGCCAGCCAGAGACCAGCACTGCTCTTCAGGCATGTCGCGCGGCGTCGCGTTCAGCTCCACTACCACGTCGCGGCTCTGCGAGCCCTTGCTGAGGCGGATGGTCATCTTGTCGGCCACGCCAGCTTGATCGGCATCGCGGCGGTAGGTGAAAGTGCCCCAGTCGGATACCGCGGCGCGGCCCAGTTGCGGCGCCTGCGCCAATTGATAGCGCTCCACCCCGCCCACGCCCTGCAGCTGGCCGCGCAGGCAACGCGCCGGGCCGCCATAGCTCAGCTTGGCCAGACCCAGCTCGCCGGTTTGCGGCGGTTGCGGCTTGCCGCTGCCGGCCGGACCCAGCGGACCTTCGCAACGCAAGGTTGCGGTTTTGCGCTTGAAGTCGTAGTCCGTAGCCGAGCAGTTGGTCGCCATCAGGTTATTGATGCCGGAAGTTTTCACCAGGCCTTGCAGCGCGCCGTCCAGCAGCTTGTCCAGCTCTTGGCGGGCGCGGGTGTTGTCGCTGGCGGACAGCGGCAAGGCGCCGTTGCACTCGAAGCGGCGCAGCGCGCTGGTTTGGCCGTCGGCCCATACTTGGCAAGCCACCGGCAGCGAGCGGCGCAGCGCCGCCTCCACCGCGGCGGCGTCGCCGGACTGCCATTTATCCTGCGCCACCCAGTCCACGCCCTCTTCGGTCGAGGTATCGCCCAGCTGGCCGGACTTGGCCAGCTGCACCTGCTGGTCCACGTACTGGCGGAAGCCGGACACCAGCGCGGCGTCGCCGCCCATGCCGCTCACCAAGGCGTCGAAACGCTTGACGTCGTCGGCGCGCAGCGAGGCCAGGATGTCGGCGATCTTGCCCGGCTGTTGCTGGTTCAGGTAGTAGAACCACAGCGCGGAGTGGCTGTAGAAATCCCAGCCGTCGCTATAGCTGGAGCGCATGATGCGGGACGGCTCCAGGAAGCTGTTGGGCCAGCCGTTCGCCACCACGTCCACCACGTGGCCGCGCACCTTGATGCCGTCGCGCGAGGTGCTCCAGGCCATGAACTCGGCGAAGCCTTCGTCATACCACGGCATGCGGCGGTCGTCGCGATAGAACTCGGACGTGCCCCACATGCCCGGCTGAATGTAGCGGCCGGACAGATAATGCACATACTCGTGGCGCACCAGTTCTTCCAGGGTCAGATAGCTTTCGCGCGGCACTTCGCGCTGGTAGGTGTAGAAGGTGCCATCCTTCTCGATGTAGATGCCGCCGTTGTCGGTGGACAGCTCGTTGAGCAGGCCCTGGAAGCGTTGGTAGGCGGTCTTGGTGCCGTAGATCACCATCTTCAGCTTCTCGTTGCTGTCGCCCGTCACCGCCTCCTTGGTGCCGGCCACGCGGAACAGCTGGGTCTGCACCTGCTTCATCGCGTAATACAGCGGCTCCACCTCGGCCAGGCTCAGCGGGGTTTCGAACACCAGCTTGCCGTTGTCGAAGCTCCAGCGGTTGGGGAACAAATTGACGCGCAGCTCCTGCTCAGCCTGGCAGATACCGTAGCGGTCGCATGGCACCTTGCCCAGCTTCTTCAGCGCGTACACGGCCTCCGCCCAAGCGGCGCCGAACTTCTCGCCTTTCAGATGCAAGGCGACGGCGGCCTCTGCCTGCGGCGCGGTGCGCGGGTATTGCATGAAGCGGCCGGTTTCACGCAGGGTATTGAGGAACATCTGCTCGTCGGCGAAAGCCGGCTGGCCGGCGCGGGTCAGCCCCGCCAGGCTGGCCGCCAGACCGTCAAGCTGGCCCTTCTCCACCTTCTGGGCGAACTCAGGCTGGTAATGCATATTGAACAGCAGGGTTTGCATCGGATGCAGCGCGAAACGCGCCCAATTGTCCTTCGCCGCCGCGTTGTAGCGGCTGAAGAAACTGGCCAGCAGCGGCAAGGCGTAGTCGGCCTTGCGCACCGAATCCGCCAGGATCAGGGTCTCCGCCACGCTCTGTCGCGCGTCGCGCTCGCGATACCAGGCGTCGTGGTCGCCGCTGCTGTCTATCGCCTTGACATTCCACAGCGCCGGATTGGCTGCCATCGCCTCCACCACCTGCATCACCGGCCTATCGACCGCCGGGCCGTAATCGCCCACTTCCTTGGCGTGGCTGTATTGCAGGAAGTAACCGGCTTTCAGGAACACCGCCAGCGGCCACAAGCCGTTGGCGCTCTGGCCATCCCACGCGGCGGCGCGCGCGCGCGCCTCGGCCGCCACCAGCTGCATATTGGCCGGAGACACCACGCGGTAGCTGAAGTTGTCCGCCTGGAACAGGCGGTTCATGCAAGTCCCGTCCACGCTGGCCACGTAGCGCACCAGCGCCTGGCCGCTTAACTGGCCGAGCTTGGCCTCGTCGCAGTCGGCATAGCTGGGCGCGGCCAGCTTGGGCTGGATCGCCTTGCGCGCGGCCTGGCCTTGCTGGCCCTGCGGCTTGGCGGGCGGCTGCGCGACGCCGTTATCCGGAGCGGCGGGCGGCAATCCGTGCGGATAGTCCGGCTTTTCCGACAACGCCGGAGAATGGGAAGAATAGCGCGCGCTGGGCTGATTGGCCTGCGGCGCCGGCTGCGACGACGCGCCCTGGCCGCCGCCGGTCGTGGTCAGGCATGCGGACAGCGCCAGCGATACCATCACGGGAAGTCCCCACGCCCGATACCGACGCGGTAATGTTGTTGTATTCATTCAGTCATCCAATGGCTTGTTCAAATGACGCTCGTTTATACAATCGAGCGTCGCGAAGCATAATGGATATGACGAATATTGAATATTGTGTTTAAGGTCAGTTCGTGATCTTAAACAACAAAACAGACCAGTTAATTTTCACGCTCATTTTCAGCTTAAGAAAGTACAAAAAAAGCCGCATAAGCGGCTTTTTTGAACGGAAATTGCGGTCATCAATGACGCGCTTCGCGCGCCGCCGCCACCACGTCGTAGTCGAACAGCTGGTTGGCGTCTTCCTCGTCGAACACGTAGCGCTGGTTGCAATAGTCGCAGACGATCTCCACGCTGCCCTGCTCCAGCAGCACATCGCCCACTTCCTGGCCGCCCAGCATGGTCAGCATATTGCTGACGCGCTCTCGCGAGCAATTGCAGTTGAAGCTGACGGCCTCCTGCTCGAACACTCTCACCTGTTCCTCATGGAACAGGCGATGCAGGATGTCCTCGGCGCCCAGTTCCAGCAGCTCTTCCGATTTCAGCGTGCGCCCCAGCGTCACGATGCGGTTCCAGCCTTCCGCTTCACCATGGCCATCCGGCAGGCGCTGCAACAGCATGCCGGCCGCCGCGGCGTCGCCGCTGGCCAACACCAGCGCGGTGTCCAGCTGCTCGGAGCGCAACATGTAGTTTTCCAGCATCTGGCCCACGGTATCCCCCTCCAGCGCCACGATGCCCTGCCAGGTCTGGTTCTTGTCCTGGCGCGGCTCCAGCGTCAGCACGAATTTGCCGCCTTCGCCCAATAGCGCCTTCAGCGGCTTGCCGTCCAGGTCGCCGTCCCACTTGGCCGTGGCGCGCACCGTGCGGTCGCTGTTGCACTCGACCACGGCCAGCTTCAGCGCGCCGGTGCCGTGGATCTGCAGGATCAGCGAGCCGTCGAACTTCAAATTGGCCGCCATCAGCACCGACGCGGCCATCATCTCGCCCAGCACGGCCTTCAGCGCCTGCGGATAAGCTCGCCGCGCCAGCACCTGCTGCCAGGCGCCATCCAGGCGCACCAGCGCGCCGCGCACCGGCGCGCCGTCGAACAGGAATCGTTGCAGTGTGTCGTGATGGTTCATGTTCATGCTTCCTTGGCCGCCGCGGCGGCCGCTTCAACGGTATAAACAGTCATCGGCAGCGAAGAGCTGACGTCGAACTCGCAGCCGGCGCGCACACCGATCTCGGCGATCTCCCGGGCCGTCAGATTCTGATCGTAGACCGCGTGCATCGCCCCCATCGCGAACTTGCGGCCCGAGCCGATCGCCCAGATGCGGGAGAATTCGTAGATCTCGCGCATTGGATAAACACCGAAAACGCCGTGGGCGTTGGCGATCACCACCATCATCTGGCTGGACTCGTACGGGTCTTCCTCATCCTCCTCCGGACGCATGTAGAACGCGTCCTTCAGCTTGGGGTGAAGTTTGCGGAAGGTGTCGAAGATGCCCTGGCGGCTGCTCAGATCCTTCTTTTTCAGCTCCTTCAGCGCAGCCTGGAGCACAAGATCGTGCGCGGCGGAGCCGGACACCGCCAGATAGCTGTCGCCGTGGCGGAAAATCTTGTTGTGGAAACAGTCGTACGGCGCCAGCAGCTTCTGGTCGTCGCCGAAAGTGGTCTGGCTGTCAGCGGCGATGGCGATCTGGTCGCCCTTGCGCACGGCCACGATGGTTGTCATGCGGCTACCTTGTCTTTGAAAGCGATCCGTTCAAGATGGGATCGCAGCCGGCATTTTGCAATCCCGGCCAAAACGAAACCGGCAAGTATACCATCAAGCGCCCGCCATGCGTTCCAGCAAAAACGCGGCGCCCACCGGACACCGCGCGCTCGCCTCAAAGAGAACCAGCCCATTCGCCGAAATACGGCCGGTACCTGCCCCGCCTCACCACCATCACATTGCGCACATGGGCATTGGTCATATCGGCAAACGACTGGCCGCAGCCCATCTGCCGGCGCCTGGACTGGCCGCTGGTCCGCTCCAGCCCGCCAAACCAGCGGGCCGGATCGCAACCTTGGGTGTTGGCGCACAAGCGGCGACGCATCAGCACGGAGCACGGACCGGAGTTACAGGCGGCGTCCATCACCGCCAGCCCCGTCCAGCGCATCAGTCGGTAGTTGCCCCAGCTCTTCTGCACCAATGGATGCCAAACTAAGCCACTGTTCTTCCGGACATTTCCAAGAAAACTAGCGGTTACTACTTATAAACAAACACGGCCAACACTCATATGATGTAAGGACGATGTTCAGCCCGCCCCCGGCCAGGCCAAAGGCGGAGACCCCTTCTCAAGAGGTGAGTGCCATGCTCGACAGCAACTATGAACTGGATGAGCCGTTGGAGGCCATCCTGCAGCGCCCCCTGACCGAGTTCGAGAAGCAACAAATTCAGGACAAGCTACAAGCCTCGGCGGATGAAGCCGAAGCGGTAGCGGAGGCGCCCGCCGACACTCATCCCTTGCGCCGTCGCATGAAAGACCTCGCGATGATGCAGGTGGTGCGCATAGACCAGCAGGAAGCCCTCCGCGCCAGAAGCGATCCCCCGCGGCAAGCCAAGATCGCCTGATCTCCCAAAACCAAGCCCCGCATCGCGCGGGGCTTGGTTTTTCAACTCCGGCCTTCGCCTCGGCAATCGCAGCCCGTCACTTGCTCAACAAGAATTCCACCAGGATGTTCTTGAAAATGAAGCCCGTCACGCCGAAACCCAACACCAGAAACAGCACGATCATGCCCGTTTTGCCCGCCTTTGACTTCTTGCCCAGGTCCCAAATGATGAAACCCATGAAAACGATCAGGCCAGTCAGGCAGACGACCAGCGAAATATTGGTGAATTGTTCTTCCGACACGTGTCCCATCCTCGTTTCAGGCGCGCCCACTGCCGACCCCGCGCCCCGGTAAGCGAAAATTGCCGCCGCGCAGCACTAGCGCCACGCCGACGGCAGCCAGTACGATACCCCCCATCGCAGACAGGCTCAAGCGCTCATCGAACAGCCACCAGGCCTGAATCGCGGTCAAGCCCGGCACCAGATAAAGATAGGCCGCCACCCTACTGACATCGCCGTCGCGCAACATTCTCATCAACAGCAATACGGCCAACACCGACAACATCAGCACGCTCCAGGCCAGCGCGAAAATGAAGCTCTCGCTCCAGACCACCGCCTCGCCGCGCTCAAACAACAGCGCCAACGCCCCCGTCACGGCAAAGGCGGACAAATACTGGTGAAACGCGCCCGCGACCGGATGCGCGCCGCCGCCTCGGTACTTCTGATACAGCGTGCCGCCAGTGATCAACAACAGGCCTGCGGCGACGAAAGCCACGCCAGCTCCGCCGGCCAGCGCCACGCCCTTGCTGCCGGTTATCACCATCGCCGTGCCCGCCAGGCCCAGGACCATGCCCAGCCACTGGACAGCGCTGAAACGCTTTTCCCCCAGACGCCAGGAAATCAACGCGGTCAACAAGGGCTGCATGCCCATGACCAACGCCGCCAAGCCTGCCGGCACGCCAAGCTTGATCGCCGCGAACAGGCAACCCAGATAACCGCCGTGCAGCATGCCGCCGCTCACCCACTGCCGCCGCGCAAGCGCGAGCGGCGGCCAGGCGGGACGCAAAAAAACCAGCAATGCCGCGAAGCACAGCAAGGCCAGCGCCATCCGAATCGCCAGAAAGGTGAACGGCCCGCAATACGGCAAACCAAGCTTGGCCCCGGTGAAACCGGTGCTCCACAAGGCCACGAACATCCATGGAATCCAACTGTTCGCCCGCATGCGCGAACCTCCCCTTGCCTGCTTAAAGAACGAAAAATGGCGGCCTTGCGGCCGCCATGTCAATGGTATTGACAGTTGTATCAGCCGCGTTTGCTCCGCGCATTGGCGGCGATGCGCATCCGCAGCGCGTTCAGCCGGATGAAGCCGGCCGCGTCGGCGTGATTGTACGCGCCGCCGTCTTCGTCGAAGGTGGCGATGGTCGGGTCGAACAGCGAGTCGGTTTGGGATTCGCGGCCGACGACGACCACATTGCCCTTGTACAGTTTCAGCCGCACCCAGCCGTTCACCGTCGCCTGCGAAGCGTCTATCATCTGCTGCAGCATGGCGCGCTCCGGGCTCCACCAGTAGCCGGTGTAGATCAGCTGCGCGTACTTCGGCATCAGCTCGTCCTTCAGATGGGCCACTTCGCGGTCCAGAGTGATGGACTCGATGGCGCGGTGCGCCTTCAGCATGATGGTGCCGCCCGGAGTTTCGTAGCAGCCGCGCGACTTCATGCCCACGTAACGGTTCTCGACGATATCCAAGCGGCCGATGCCGTGCTTGTTGCCAAGGCGGTTCAGCTCGGTCAGCACGCCTGCCGGGCTCAGCGCCTGGCCGTTGACCGCCACGATGTCGCCTTTGCTGTATTCCAGCTCGACATACTCTGCCTGGTCCGGCGCGTTCTCCGGGCTCACGCTCCACAGCCACATGTCTTCTTCCGGCTCCTGCGCCGGGTCTTCCAGCACCGTGCCTTCATAAGAGATATGCAGCAGATTGGCGTCCATCGAGTACGGACTGCCGCCGTTCTTCTTCTTGCTGATGTCGATGCCGTGGGTTTCGGCGTAGGCCAGCAGCTTCTCGCGGGACAGCAGGTCCCATTCGCGCCACGGCGCGATCACTTTCACATCCGGCTTCAGCGCGTAATAACCCAGTTCGAAACGCACCTGATCGTTGCCCTTGCCGGTGGCGCCGTGCGATACCGCATCCGCGCCCACCTGGTTGGCGATCTCGATCTGGCGCTTGGCGATCAGCGGCCGGGCGATGGAGGTGCCCAGCAGGTATTCGCCTTCGTAGATGGTGTTGGCGCGAAACATCGGGAACACGTAGTCGCGGACGAACTCTTCGCGCAGGTCTTCGATGAAGATGTTCTCCGGCTTGATGCCCAGCGACACAGCCTTCTGGCGCGCCGGCTCCACCTCCTCGCCCTGGCCGATGTCGGCGGTGAAGGTCACCACCTCGCACTGGTATAGGTCCTGCAGCCACTTTAGAATCACCGAGGTATCCAGGCCGCCGGAATACGCCAAAACCACTTTCTTGATGTCAGACATTGCTTCTCTTTCCACTCATTGTTTGTTTATCGATCGCCGGGCGGGATTCAATCCTCGCGATGCCCCAGCAACAGATATTCGATCAGGGCTTTTTGCACATGCATGCGGTTTTCCGCCTCGTCCCACACCACGCTCTGCGGGCCGTCTATCACCTCGGCCGCCACCTCTTCGCCCCGATGGGCGGGCAGACAGTGCATGAACAGCGCATCCGGCTTGGCATGCTTCATCAGTTCGGTCGTCACCTGATAGCCGTCGAAGGCCTCGCGCCGCGCGGCCTGCTCGGCCTCGAAACCCATGCTGGTGAACACGTCGGTGGTGACGATGTCGGCGCCGTGAACGGCGCGCGCCGGGTCCTGGGTCATTTCCAGCACGTCGGAACCATAGTGGCGGCCATCCAAAGGCTTCAACTCGTAGCCCAGCGGCGACGCCACCTTCAACTTGAAACCGAGCACCGCCGCCGCCTGCAGCCAGGTGCGGCAAACGTTGTTGCCATCCCCCACCCAGGCTACCGTCTTGCCCTTGATCGAACCATGCCGCTCCACATAGGTGAAGATATCGGCCAGGATTTGGCACGGATGGTATTCATTGGTCAGCCCGTTGATCACCGGCGCGCGGGAATGCGCGGCGAGCCGCTCGACCAGGCTCTGCTCGAAGGTGCGGATCATGATGATGTCGCTCATTCGGGACAGCACGCGCGCGGTGTCCTCGATGGGCTCCCCGCGGCCGATCTGCGAACTCTTGGTGTCCAGGAACATAGCGTGGCCGCCCAGCTGGGCCATGCCGGCCTCGAAAGAAACGCGGGTGCGGGTGGAATTCTTTTCGAACACCATGGACATCACCTTGCCGACCAGCGGCCGATGCAACGCTCCGGCGCTTTGTCGTCGCTTCAGGACCTGGCTTCGCTCGAAGAGATGGTGATACTCATCGGGAGTGAGGTCGCTGAATTGCAGGTAATGCCTTACTGACGTCATGATGCTCCAATCAAAAAAAGAAGCCGCTGCGCGTGCCACACCAAGAGGTGGTTTCATGCGCAACGGCACATTACTACACGCTGGTCTCAAGTCACTTTAACAATGCCGCATTCCCTCACCGCCCCTTAAAAGGACAAAATCATGACTTATAGAAATGCGACATTTGTTATATTTATCGGAAATCCCCCTGCCTGACAAGCATTCAATTGAACAAACCGCGCCCCGGCAAGTCTGCCAGCTCCTGCGGCTTCAGCACGCGCAAGTAGAATTCGCCGCCATCTTCGGCCAAACCGTGCATTTCTATGCTCTTCTGGGTTTTCTGCAGCCGCGCCAGATACGCCAGGATGGTGTCCTCCACCACCTGTCCCGGCACCAGCACCGGAATGCCCGGCGGGTACGGCACGATCTGATCGCAGCACACCCGTCCGCTCAAAGCCGGATTCGGCCTGCCGTCGTCGTCAAGCAACGGCAAGCGCTCGCCAGCTTCGTAAAAGGCGTCGCGCGGCAGACATGCCAGGCGGGTGAAGCGAGGAATTTCCGGCATCCGCCCCAACGCTCGCGGCGGCCGGTTTTCCTTAGCCAGGCGCAGCATCGCGTCGTATAGCCGGGACAGCTTGCTGCGCGTGGTGCCGATGGTCAGCAGCAAGGTGATGGTGTTGAACGTGGACTTCTCCACCTGAATGTTGTAACGCTCGAACAGCGCTTGCTGCAGTTCGTCCGCGGTGAAGCCGGAACCGCTGAAGTCCACCGTCAGCTTGGTCGGGTCCAACCGGATGCCGTCCTCCTTCACCTCATCCGGCAGCAGATCATCCAGTTCCAGCACGCGAAAAGCGCCGGTGGAATTGATCTTCTCGCGCAACTCCTGCGCCAGCTTCAAGGTGCGGTCCAGCAAGCGGTAGCCTTCCATCACCGCCTGCTTGCGCGCCACGTCCAGGCTGGCGATCAGGCTGTATTGCGGGCTGGTGGACGCGTGCATATTGAAGTTTTCGCGGAACAGATGCTCGTCGAAGCGCGGGTCGTTGACGTGGATCATGCTGGCCTGCGAGAACGCCGACAGCACCTTGTGCGTGCTTTGGGTGACGTAGTCGGCGCCGGACTCCAGCGCCGTCGGCCGAAATGCCGGATGGAAGCGAGCGAAGCCGTACCAGGCCTCATCCACGATCACCTTGATGCCTCGCTCATGCGCCGCCTCGATGATGGGCTTGAGGTCATAGCGCAAGCCATCATAGGTGCATGAGGTGAGAATCAGCACCCGCGCGTCCGGATTGTCGTCAATCGCCTGGAAGATGGTGGCCTTGGGCACCGGGCCGAAAATGCCATGCTGGCGATTGATGGATGAATCCAGATACACCGGCCGCGCGCCGGACAGAATCACGCCATGGTGCACGGACTTGTGGCAGTTGCGATCCAGCAGCAGCTTGTCCCCAGGCGCCAGCAAGGTCTGGAAAATCACCTTGTTGGAAGTGGAGGTGCCGTTGGTGGCGAAGTAAGTCTTGCGCGCGCCGAAGGCCTTGGCCGCCAGCATCTGCGACTCCGAGATGACGCCGGTCGGGTGCAGCAGCGAATCCAGCATCGGCACCGACACCGACAAATCGGCGCGCAGCAGATGCTCGCCGACGAAGTCATGGAAATCGCCTACCCACGGACTGCCCTTCAGCGAATCGCCGCCGGAATGGCCTGGCGTGTGCCAGGAATCCTTGGCCATCCGCACATACTGTTTGAGCTTGTCGTAGAACGGCGTCGCCGACTTCTCCGCCAGCTCCGCCGACAGAATGCGGAACCAGCCGTTGAAATCGGCCTCATCGCGGTAGAAATAGCCGTCCACCGCATGACTGGCCAACTCCTCCACCAGCGCCCGCTCGTCGTCGTCGCGCAGGAAGACGTAAAGCGAAATCTCCGGGCGGAAATCGCTGATGCGGTTGGCCAATTGGGCGGCGGCCTCTCCATTTGCGGTGCCTTTCAGCTGCCGATCCACCAGCACGACCTGCGCCTCGCCGTCCCGGCCTATCAGCTCCATCGTCTCGGCCGTGGTGTTGGCGGTGACGAAAGTCAGCCCGAACGGATTCTCCAGCCGCACCGCGGCGGCCCCCAGGCCGGCCAGCACCTCGGCCTGCCATGTCACATCGTCGCTGACCACGACTACGCGGCTAACGGGTTTCATGACGGTTTCTCCTGTTGTGTTTGCCGCGCACTTGTTTTTAGCGTCTGTCCGGACGTACGCGCTGTTCTGTTTTTTAGTTTGCCGCCTATCCTATCCACATCTGGCGTCCGCCGTCATTATGCAGGCGCACAACGGTCGCATGCGGTACAATCCCGGCCATGCTGACCGATGCCGAAAAAGACGCAATCCGCGACCATTACCGCGCCATTTCCGACCGCCTGCCGGGCTTTCGCCCGCGCGCCTCGCAACGCCGCATGCTGGCTGAAATCGCCAATGCCTTGTCGCGCGCGCAGGAAAAGGACGGCGACGACTGGCCGGAGCGCGAAGGCGAAAGCATCACGGTGATCGAAGGCCCCACCGGCGTCGGCAAGAGCCTGGCCTATTTGCTGGCTGGCGGCGTGATGGCGCGCGCGCGCGGCAAAAAGCTGGTGGTCACCAGCGCCACCGTGGCGCTGCAGGAACAGCTGGTCAACCGCGACCTGCCCTTCGTGGTGGAAAACAGCGGCCTGCCGCTGACCTTCGCGCTGGCCAAGGGCCGCGGCCGCTATCTCTGCCCATACCGCCTGTACGGCCTCACCGCCCAGCACGCGCAGCAAAGCCTGTTGCAACCGGACCCGATGATGGCGCTGTGGGACCACAAGCCAGAGCAGGCCGAACTGGACGCGCTGAGCGCAATGGCGGATGCCTTCCATTACCGAAAATGGAACGGCGACCGCGACAGTTGGGAAACTGTGGTCGAGGACGGTCTGTGGGCGCGCGTCACCAACGACCGCCACGGCTGTCTGAAAACCGCCTGCCCCAATCGCGTGGAATGTCCGTTCTATCTGGCGCGCGACACCTTGGAAAACGTGGATGTGGTGGTCGCCAACCACGACCTGATGCTGGCCGACGTCTCGATGGGCGGCGGCGTGATCCTGCCCTCGCCCGAGGAAAGCTTCTACTGCATAGACGAGGCCCACCACCTGGCCAAAAAAGCGATCAACCAGTTCGCCGCCGAGCATTCGCTGGGACAGGCGCTGGGCTGGCTGGACAAGGTGGGCGCGGTGGTGGTGCATGCCGAAGCGCACACCGGCAAGGCCGAGCTCGCCAGCAGCGCGATCGACTCCGCCGCCGCCTGCGTGGAAACGCTGACCGAATGGCAATGGCTGCTGGGCAGCGAAGAAGCGCTGGCCGCCAGCAGCGACAATCTCGAGCCATCCTGGCTGATCGAGGACGGCATCCTGCCCGAGCGGCTGAAAGCCTCCACCGCGAATATGGCGATCTCCGCCCGCGCGCTGTCCAAGCAACTGGACGACATGGGCAACGCGCTGTCCGAGGCGCGCAAGGACAAGAGCGGAGACGGGGATCTGGACAAGACCGCCACCGAACTGGGCTTCCTGATCGGCCGCGCCGAACAACTGATGGCGGTATGGGACCTGTTCGATACCGAAACGCCGGAAAACGCGCCGCCCATCGCCAAATGGATCACCCGCCGCGCCGAAGGCAAGGGCGACTATCTGTTCTCCGCCTCTCCAGTCAGCGCCGCCGCCAACCTGGCCGCCACGCTGTGGCGCCGCGCCGCCGGCGCCATCCTGACATCGGCCACGCTGCGCTCGCTCGGCGATTTTGAATTGCTGCTGTCGCAAACCGGCCTGAAATGGCTGCCCAAAGTCAGCTGCATGGCGCTGGAGTCGCCGTTCAATTTCGACGAACAGGGAGAACTCTACCTGCCTCCGCTGCTGGCCAGCCCCAAAGATCCGGGCGGCCATACCCGCGAAATCGTGGAGTGGCTGCCCAAACTGATCGACCTGAAAGAAGCGGTCGGAACGCTGGTGCTGTTCTCTTCGCGCAAGCAAATGCAAGACGTGGCTGCCGGCCTGCCCGCAGATGTTCGCGATCGCCTGCTGATCCAGGGCGACATCCCCAAGCGAACCTTGTTGGACACTCACCATCAACGCCTCAAGGACCAGGAAGCCAGCGTGATTTTCGGCCTGGATTCGTTTTCGGAGGGCCTGGACCTGCCCGGCGAGAGCTGCGTGCACGTGATCATCGCCAAGTTGCCGTTCGCCATGCCGGACGATCCGGTGGGCAAGACGTTGTCGCGCTGGATAGAAAAGCGCGGCGGCAACCCATTCATCGAACTAACGGTGCCGGAAGCGTCGATCAAGCTGGTGCAGGCGGTGGGCCGCCTGATCAGAACCGAACGCGACTACGGCCGGGTAACCATACTGGATAACCGCTTGACGCGACAAAGCTACGGCAAAAAGCTGCTGGCCTCTCTGCCGCCATTCAAGCGCATATGATTTTCAGGTATGATCACGAAACTTTCGCATAAGTAAAAGTCGCCGGCCTACAAAAAACGTCTTAGCACGGACAACAAAACAGGCTACACCAAAAGCAAACACACTGGTTCCACCGCCATGATCTGCAATCCGTACGAAATAGTGATACAGGGCCTCACCTCCGAGGGCCGCACTTTCCGCCCCAGCGACTGGGCCGAGCGCCTGGCCGGCATCCTAGCCTCCTTCGACACCAACCAGAAATTGTCCTACCACGCCTTTGTCCGCCCCATGTTGCTGGAAGGCATTCGCTGCGTGGCCGTGGACAAGAAACTGGAAAAAATCTACCCGCAAATCTTCCAGTTTCTGATGGACTTTGCAAAAGACAATGACCTGAGAGTGGTCGATTGTCGGACACTCATAGACGAAGTCTACCCGAACAAGTTTTCGGCATAACCGCAACAGGCGTAGCGTCGGCGCCACTCTTTTTGCCAGTCTTCGCAACACTCCCGTCATATTCTGTGGCTAAACTAAGACAAAGTCGTGAAGCAACCGTGCCTAACGTTGTCAAAACCGAACATGGTCTCTTCGCTGCTTCATAACAGAACCACAGACTTGACTTGGAGCTTCATCATGCAGAAGAAGAATCTGGCAGCCATCGTTGCATCGCTTTTCATCGTCCCTGTCGCCGCGCACGCCGACGTGACCATTTATGGCTTCTTGAGCGGTGGCATCGAGTCTACCAAGGCCACGGGCAGCGGCACCTCCGAGTACAGTTCCCGTACTCGCGCCGTAGATTACAATTCCCGCATCGGCTTTAAGGGGTGGGAAGACATTGGCGGCGGCACCAAAGCCATCTGGCAAGTAGAAAGCAGCCTGCGCAACTTCGAACAAGGCGGCACCAACGACAAAGCCCAGACTGCCACCTTCGCAACTCGCAACTCCTTCATCGGCATCGACAACGGCGACTTCGGCAAAGTGCTGCTTGGCCAAAACGACTCCGCCTACAAAGTATTCGCAGGTAGCGGCAACAGCGGCCTAGCCACCGACGTCATGATCAACACCACTGCCGACAACTTCGGCGCCAGCTCGGTCAACAGCCGCGGCGAAGCCCGTCTCGCCAACTCCATCCACTACTTCTCCCCCAACTGGGCGGGCTTTAAGTTCGGTGCCTCCTGGGGCGTGGACGAGAGTCGCGCCAATGGCACCGACGCCAAGCGCATTTCTTTAGGCCTGGGTTACACTTTGGGCGGCCTTAATCTGGCCACTGGCTGGGACAAGCAATACGACAAAGGCGTAGCAGCGAACACCACGACCTCGGCAGTCAACTCTGGCACGAATATTTCCTTCTATAGCCTTGGCGCCAGCTACAAATTCGACACTGGCACCTATATCGGCGGCAGCTATGAGTGGGGCTCTTTTGACCAGATCGGCGGCGGCCAACTGAAACAGGATGACTGGCTGATCGCGCTGGGCCAAGACTTCGGCGCAGCCTCCCTCAAACTGGCTTACGGCCAGCTGGGCCGACTGAAAAATGTTGGCGCCGGCATCGATGGGAATGACTTCAAAGCCAAACAATGGATTCTTGGCGGCACCTACAATCTGTCCAAGAACACCCAGTTGCTGGCTTACTACACCAAGATCACCAACAATGCGAAGCAGAACGCCAACTTCGCAAACAACCCCGCTTACGATAGTGGTCTTGGCACCGCAGCAGCCAAGCTGACTGCCGGCAACGATCCGCAAGCCTTCGGTTTCGGCATGAAGGTTTCCTTCTAAGCCAAACACGCCTAGCAAACCAAACGCCACGGCATGCCGTGGCGTTTTCTATTTACCTATGCCTATTAGCCGCAGACCCGATTCAACTCTTCCGGCTGCGACACCAGGAAATTGCCCTCGCCTTGCCATTGAATGATGCGCTTGTTGCGCCGCAGCTCCCACTCATCCACTGGATGTTGCCGCGCCCAGGCGCACATCAGCTGCCGATCCTGCTGGCTCATTCTCAGGCCATAGCGCGCATGCATGTACAAGGTGATCCGCGCCGCTGCGCCTCTCACCTCCTCCCGGGGCTGGAAGCGCTTCGTCTTGAAATCGACGATGGAGCGGCACTGGCCGTATATGGGCCGCGGATGGATCTCCCATGCGCCGTAAGCGAAATTGGCCCTGTCGCCATTGACCTCACCTACCGCAGGCACCAAGTTGTTCAGATCCCCTTCCGCCATCTGAAACAACGGATCCTGATCCCCGCAAGCCTTGCGGCCGCCTTGCTGCCAGCACTGCCGCTGATGGCCCAGCGCCCAGGCTGGCACTACGTGCTCCCATTCGATGCGGCTCGCCCGGGATTCCGATTTGCGCGGCTCATAGCCGCAGGATGCCCAATCCACCGACTTGCCCTGGTAGCGGCAACCGCAATAAAAATCCACTTCCATTCCGGAGTACACCTTCGGCAAAACGCGCTTGGCCGCGGCGAAATCCCGGTGTCCCACTTCTTTGCCCCCGCTGACCAGAGGCTCAGCCTTCACAGCGGAGGGCGCGACTCCGGACGGCTGGGACGAGGTCGACGCCAGTATGGACTCGCCCAACGCCGCCAACTGCTTCACCTCCGAAGAGCGGGCAATTTGATTGATTTGACTAACCTGATGCGCATCGCAAGCTGCGAGCATCGCGACACACATGAATAGGGTGATTTTCTGCATCCGCGAAGTGTATTCACACAAACCAGACGCATCAATACAATTTACCTAATACCCTGCCCCCGCGCATCGCGCCAACCAGCCAGCTTCCACTCAGGAGCGACATGGATAAAAAAACGCGGACCGCATCCATCGCGCGCCCGCGCTTACCCCGTCTCGCCTCTGGCCTCTATCACCAAATGCGAATGCGGCTATCCTCCGGCTTGAACATCCTGTCCCCCGGCTTCACATCGAAAGCCTTCTGAAATGCGTCGCTGTTGGAGGCGGCGCCTATCGCCCGAAACTCGTCCGGCGAATGGGGATCGGACACCAGTCTCGCCAGCAAGGCTTCATCCCGGGTCTTGCTGCGCCATACCTGGGCAAAACCATAGAAGAAGCGCTGATCCCCGTTCATGCCATCGATCACCGGAGCCGGCTTGCCGTCCAAAGACAGCAGATAAGCCTTGTAGGCGATTTGCAGGCCGGAGTTGTCGGCGATGTTCTCGCCCAGCGTCAGCTTGCCGTTGATGTGCTTGCCCGGCAGCGGCTCATACGCATCGTACTGCGCCACCAGCTTGCTGGTCAGTTGACGGAAACGCGCTTTGTCATCGCTCGTCCACCAGTCGCGCAGATTGCCGTCGGCGTCGAACTGGCTGCCCTGGTCGTCGAAGCCATGGCTGATCTCATGGCCTATCACCGCGCCTATGCCTCCGTAATTGACAGCGTCGTCGGCCGCGATATTGAAGAACGGCGGCTGCAGGATGGCCGCGGGGAACACGATCTCGTTTTGGGAAGGGTTGTAATAGGCATTCACCGTCTGCGGCGTCATCCCCCACTCCGTCCGGTCCACCGGCTTGCCCAAATGCGACAGCTGCCATTGGTAATCGAACAGGTTGGCGCGTTTGACATTGCCCACCAGATCATCCGGCTTGACCTCCAGGCCGGAGTAGTCGCGCCAATGATCGGGATAGCCTATTTTCAGCATGTACTTGGACAGCTTGACCTGGGCGGCCTTCTTGGTTTCCGGCCCCATCCAGCTCAAGCCGTCTATGCTCTGGCGGTATGCCTTCATCAGATTGCCAACCAGTTCTTCCATCTTGCGCTTGTTCTCTGGCGGGAAGTACTTGGCCACATACAATTGCCCCAAGGCTTCGCCCGCAGAGGACTCCACCAGTTGCACGCCGCGCTTCCAACGAGGCCGTTGCTCCTTCGCGCCGGACAAAGCCTTGCCATGAAAATCAAACCGCGCCTCGACCAGCGCCTTGTTCAAGTAGGGCGCATAGCCATCCAGCGCATGGGCAACCAGGTAATCCTGCCACGCAAGCAAGGGCTCCTTGCCCAACAGCTTGGCCAACCCCGCCACGTATTCGGGTTGGCTTACGTTGAGCTCCTGCACGCCCCCCATCCTTGCAGCAGACAAAAAGCCATGCCAGTCCAACTTGGGCGCCAGCTTGGCCAGTTGGGCCGGCGTCATCTTGTTGTAGGTTTTCTGCGGGTCGCGATTTTCCACGCGGGTGCGCTGCAGTTGCGCCAGCTTGGTTTCCAGGGCAACCACCCGTTTCGCCCGCTTCTCGGGCTGCGCGTAGCCCGCCAGCCGGAACAGGCGGGTCAGATATGTCTGGTATTCGGCCCTGGCCTTGGAAAAGCGGGCATCTTTGCCCAGATAATAGTCGCGGTCCGGCATCAGCAGGCCGCTCTGGTACAGGTCCGGCAGATACGCGGTAGCGTTGCGGGCGTCTATCCCCACGTACAAGGCTAGCGGCAGCTTGACGTTGCCGGATTGCCAGCCGCCGATCAGCTTCAACAGCTCATTCCGGCTGGACAATATGGTAATCGCCTGCAAATCGCGCTCAATCGGCTGCAAACCCTTTTTGTCCGCCGCCGCCTCATCCATGAAGCTCGCGTACAAGGCGCCGATTTTCCGCGCATTGCCATTCTCTTCCTTGCCCGTAGATGCCTGCTCGATCAGCTCGCGGCTGCGCGCCTCGCTCAGATCGCGCAAATCCTTGAAGGCGCCGCTCCACGATTCGCTGGCGGGAATCTCATGCGTCGCCTGCCACTTGCCGTTCACCGCCAGATAAATATCGTCCTGCGGCCGAACCTTGCCATCGAAGTTGGCCGCATCGATGCCGGATACCCCATGCGCCCACACCTGGCCCGCGTACAACAACGCCAGCGCCATCGCCTTCATTTTCATTGCCACCACTCCATGCGAATACCAAGAAAAGAAAGGCAGCCCAGGCTGCCTTTCCCATCCAATCATCTAGACCATCTTACTGGACAAACTGTTCCGAGCCGACGATGCCCAGCTTCGTCAAACCCAAGCGCTGCGACTCCGCCAGCACCATCGCCACCGGCGCGTACGTCGCGTCCTTGTTCGGCTTGATGTGCAGCTCCGGCTGCGGCTCCGCCTTCCCCGCCGCCGACAGCTTCGCCTCCAGCGCCTCCCGGTTCGCCAAACGCTCCCCATTCCACAACACCCCGTTGTCCGGCGCGATGTCGATCTGCACCACCACCGGCTTCGCCAACGGCTTGGACGGCGTGTTCTGCGGCATGTCCAGCTTCACCGCGTGCGTCTGGATCGGAATCGTGATGATCAGCATGATCAGCATCACCAACATCACGTCGATCAGCGGCGTGGTGTTGATTTCCATCATCAGGTCGTCTTCGCCCGACGACCCCACATTCATCGCCATGTCTCTTCTCCTAGTCTCCGCCCCCGGGCGCCGGCGGCTCCGTGATGAACGCGATCTTCACGATCCCCGCCTGCTGCACCGCCAGCACGATGCGGCCGACCGGCGCGTATTTCGCCGCCGCGTCGCCCCGGATGTGCACTTCCGGCTGCGGATCTTTCTTCGCCACCGCCACCAGCCGGTCCAGCAGCTCCCGCTGGTCTTTCACCGGCGACATGTTCCAGTAGATGCGGCTGTCCGGCCCCACCCCCAGCACCACGTTCTCCGGCTTGGTCTGCGTCGGGATGTTCTGCTCTTTCGGCAGCGTCATCTTCACTGTCTGCGTCACCACCGGCACCGTGATCAGGAAGATGATCAGCAGCACCAGCATCACGTCCACCAGCGGCGTGGTGTTGATCGCCGACAGCACCTGGTCCTCGTCGCCCTTGCCGTGGCCAATTCGCTTGTATCGGGCCATGGCGGCTTACCGGCTCGGGGTGTTCAGCAGGCTGGCGTGCAGCCGGCCGGACACCACCCGCACGTTGTCCAGCACCAGCTTGTTGCGGCGAACCAGCCAGTTGTAGCCCAGCACCGCCGGCACCGCGACGGCCAGGCCGATGGCGGTCATGATCAGCGCTTCGCCCACCGGGCCGGCCACCTTGTCGATGGAGGCCTGCCCGGAGGTGCCGATCTTCACCAGCGCGTGGTAGATGCCCCAGACGGTGCCGAACAGGCCGACGAACGGCGCGGTGGAGCCGACGGTGGCGATCACCGACAGGCCGTTCTGCATGTGGTGGCTGGCGGAGTCCACCGCGTCTTCTATCGCCATCGCCACCCAGGTGTTCAGGTCCACGCGGTTGGCCAGTTCGCCCTTGTGTTCCGCGGCGGCTTCGATGCCGGCTTGCGCCACCGCGCTGTACATGCCTTCGTCGGCCAGCTCGCTGGCGGCTTTCTGCAGCCCGGCGCCGTGGTGGCCCAGCAGTTCTTGCCCCTGCTTGATCAGGCGGCGTTGCTCCAGCAGCTTGACGATGCCGACGTACCAGGTGGAGGCCGACATGATCAGCAGAATGATCAGCGTGCCCTTGGCCACGAAGTCGCCTTGCGACCACAGGGCGTCGATGCCGTACGGGTTGGAGGTGCTGACGGTTTCCGCCGCCAGCGCCGGCAGTGCGGTCAGCAGGCCGGCGGCGCCCAGGACTTGGCCCAGCAGTGCGCGAGTGATCTTGGTCATGGTATTTGCTCCTTTGTGTCTTGAGATGCCCTGGTCTTAGGAGCCAGAGTCGAGTTTGAAGCTGAATTCCTGCGTCAACGATGTGCTGCCGCGGCAGGTATATCCCTGCAGGGCGGCGGAGATCGCCGACTTGAAACTGCTGCGATAGCGCGGCGGAATGCCGCCGTCGAAGCCCACGTTGCTGAATCCGTTGAACTTGCCATCCGCGCCGACGGTGAAGACCACGCTGACGACGCCCTGGACTTCATCTTCCAGCGCCTTGGCCGGGTAGTCGGGAACCGCGCTGCCGCTGCAATTGCCTTTGGCCGAAACCGGGCCTTTCGGCGCTTCCGCCACCGGCGCCGGCGTCGGCGCAGGTTGCGGGGCGGGATCGGAGGTCACTGACTGGATCGCGTTGGCCGACTGGACGACCGGCGGCGGATTCACCACCGGCGGCACGTAGGCCTGCGGCTTCGGCGTCGCCGGCTGCTGCACCACCTTCTCGATCTTCGGCGGCGGCGGTGGGGGCGGCGGCGGCTCGCTGATCACCGATACTTCCACCTTCTGCTGAATCACCTTGACCACCCCCTGGGCCAGGCCCGTCACCAGCGCGTAGATCAGCGCGGCGTGGAACAGAACGACACCCGCCAGGCCGGCGAATCGTCGCCGCGGCGGTGGCCCCCCTGTTCCCTTGGCTGTGATACTTGTCATATGGATTACCCATTCCTTCAATAGAACCGATGAGCTCTCGCATGCCGGTTGCTCCGATCTTGGAAAACTCATCCACCTGTCGCGCCGGCGGGGCGGAGTCTCCGCCCCGCCGAAGCATTCTCAATGCATAAAACATGCACTGTCATGACAGAATGCTATAGCTGTAGGCTAAATACAATAGCCTGAATCAGAGTTTGTATGACGCTTTCAAGAAGTAAGCGCGACCGACCGGATCCGCCAGAATGGGGTCGAATCCTTTTTGGAAGAATTTGTTCTGGTTGCTGAAAGGAGGTTCCTGATCGAACAGGTTCTTCACGCCCGCCGTCACACTGAGCTTTTTCTGCCATTGATAGGTAGACGACAGATTCCAGTTCGAATACGGCTTGACGTTGCTGGTCGCCTTGTAGTCGGTGTAACCGGAAACATAGTTCTGGGCCAGCAGCGCGCTCCAGTTGCCCATCGACCAGTTCAGCCCCAGCGTATGCTTCCAGCGCACCACCGGCTGCAGGCCATTGTTCCATTGGCTCAGGCGCGAATAATAGATGCCGCCGGCCTCCACCTGCTGGACAAACTTGGAGGTATAAGTGCCATCCAGATTGATGGTGAAGTTGCCCAGCCGGCTCTTGGGCAAACGCCAGGAGAAGGAAGCATCCAACCCCGCGGCGCTCAGGTTGCCCAGATTCTCGGTAGGCGTGGAGACATAATCGAGTTTGGAATATGGGTTGTTCGGGTCTACCCGCACGAAGCGGTCGGCATACTTGACCGGGTCATTGAAGATCAGATCATTGTCCAGCACGCCTATCACCTTGTTGATGGTGGTCCACCAGAAGTCGACGCTGGCCGTGATTTCCTTAATCGGTTCGATGACGACGCCGAAAGTGAGCGAGCTGGCGCGCTCCGGTTCCAGATTGCGGTTGCCGCCCTGTTTGGCGAAAAAGGTGGTGCTGCAATCGGTCTTGTCGCCGCCATTGGCCGGCGTGCCGTTCGGGCACAACACCGGATCATTCAGAGTATTGCCATTGGTATAGGTTTTGGCATCCGGCTGGAAGACATCGAACAGCGACGGCGCGCGGAAGCCCCGGCTGGCCGAACCCCGGAACAGCACCTGCGCGGACGGCTGATACTTGAACGCCACCTTGGGATTGAAGGCTTTGCCAAAATCGCTGTACTTGTCATAACGAGCGGCCAATTGCACATCCAGGCCCTTGATGACCGGCACGTCCGCTTCCAGATACAGCGCGGAGATGTTGCGGCTGCCCTTGGTAGACTTGGAGTCGGCGATGCCGGAACCCACCGCGTACTGGGCCAGATCCTGAATCTGGCTATCCAGCTTTTCATGACGCAGCTCGCCGCCGAACGCTGCCGCCAAATTGCCCGCCGGCAATGCGAACAACTCCTTGCTGGCCTTGAAATCCGCCAGCGCCGTCTCGTATTTGGATATCCAGCCATCCCCCTTCAGTTCGACGCTTTCCCACGCGCCGGCGGGCGAATCGCCGAAAGGATTGATCTGATCGTTCAGCAATGCCTGCTCGATCTTGTCGCCGTTCACATAGCCGCTTTGGTAGTTGATCGTCGTTTTATTCGAGGAGTAAGCGGCGCCGGTGCGATAGTCCCAATCTCCGAGCAACCCCTCCAGATTGACGGCCACGCGATGCGTGTCCGATGTGCTCTTGGTGGTTCGCGGGCCAAGAGGATCGCTGCGCAGATTCAGCACCGCCTTGGCGCCCGGCGTCACTGGCGTGCCGTCAGGCAATACAGTGGGGAAATACTTATTGATGCCCGCAGTCAGCGTGGCGATGGACTGCATCGGCGTCGGTCCGATGCGGGTGGTGCTGATGTTGCGCGCGCCCAGATACTGCGCCGTCAGCATGTGATCGCCAAATTGCTTGCTGATTTTGCCATTGGCGGTGAGTTGCTCCACTTCCGGCGTCAGATCCATGAACAGCCAGGTCTTCTCGCCGCAGCTGGTCGCATCCCTAGGCGTGGTGTAGGGCGGCCGGCATCCAGGCATGGAGGCGTTGTAGACATTGCCGTCCCCTGGATTGCCCGCGGACTGGTACAGGAAGTTGGCCGGATAGGCGATGCCGCTCAGCGATTGATTCTTGGTGGCGAAATCGCGATCCACGGTCTTGATCGCCTTGCTTTTCTGGTAAGACAGCACCCCGTAAGCGTTCCAACCATCCTTGGCGAGATCTCCCACGCCGCCCAGCAAGCTGATGTTGGCGGAGTCGCCGCCTTTGTGCTGCGTCGCCAGCACATCGCCGGAGATCGTCAGCCCCTGATAGCTTTTCTTGGTGATGAAGTTCATCACGCCGCCGATGGCATCGCTGCCGTACAAGGCCGACGCGCCGTCCCGCAGCACTTCGATCCGGTCAATGGCCGACAGGGGAATAGCGTTCAGATCAGTGGCGACGCCTGAAATGGCCTGATTGGCCACCCGCCGGCCATCCAGCAACACCAAGGTGTACTGCGGATCAAACCCCCTCAGCCCCGCATAGGAAGCCCCCCCGCTGACCGATTGCACCGACGATGCGCCGACCAGGCTGGACTGGTTGCTAGCCAGCGAGTTGACCACTTGCTCCACCGTGGTGAAACCTTGCTTGGTCATTTCCTCGGTTCGCACTATCGTCACCGGCAGCGCCTTTTCTTGCTTGATGCTGCGCTTGATGTTGGAACCGGTCACCTCCACGCGATCCAGCTCGGTCGATCCCGCGCCATCCGCGGCCCATGCGAAAGGCGCATGGGCGCCCACTCCCGCCATGGCCAATGCCATGACCAACTGCTTCTTTCTCATCACGAAACTCTCCTTTGCTCTTTATCCGTGTCTCGCGCGCCGGTTCTAGGGCCGGCGTGGCGCTTCGCTGGCCATGCCAAAGACATGAAATGACCATGGAATCGAGTGTGGGAAGAGTCCACGCAAACCGTCAACATCAGTAACAATCCGTCACTAAGTACAGATATCGACATTCATCGCCCTGCGGCGGCGCAACTTTTCACCCCGCGCCGCCAAAAAATGACTGATGTATATTTATGAAAACCTATGTCTATCAAAGCCTAGACGCCTATCTCGACAGACGGTTGGAATGCATGGAACAACGCCGTCGCAAAGCTATCTGACAATGTCGTTTTTTTGAAATTATTGTTGCATTTACACAAATTATCGGATCAAACAAACAATAATCAAAATTTGCCTCTTCTAATAAATTGAAAAAATCTCATGTCTGTCATGCAAAATCCTGTCCATCCTTGCTCGCCGAAGCAGAGCCGGAATCCGCATGAAAAAAACCGGCCCTCTCGGGCCGGTTGGTCTCGATACCCCGCCGCGCGCCTCAGGCCGGCGCCAGCGCCGGGCTCCACCCCTGCGGAATCGCCCCCAGCAGCTTCTTGGTGTACCCGTCTTTCGGCTCGCGGTAGATCACGTCCGCATCCGCCTGCTCCACCACCTGCCCCTTGTTCATCACCAGCACCTGGTCCGAGATGTGCTTCACCACCGCCAGATCGTGCGAAATAAACAGATAGGACAGCTTGAATTCGTCCTGCAGGTCCTGCAGCAGGTTCAGCACCTGCGCCTGCACCGACACGTCCAGCGCCGACACCGACTCGTCGCAGATCAGCACTTCCGGCTTCAACGTCAGGCAGCGCGCGATCGCGATCCGCTGCCGCTGGCCGCCGGAGAACTCGTGCGGGTACTTGGCCAGCGCCCCGGCCGGCAGCCCCACCTTGTCCAGCAGATCTTGCGCCAGCCGGCGGCGTTGGCCGGCGTCCTGGCCGATGCCGTGCAGCTGCATCGGCTCGGTCAGGATCTGCTCGACCGTGAAGCGCGGATTCAAGGACGCGTACGGGTTCTGGAAGATGATCTGGATCCGCTTCTTGTAGGCGTGGAACGCCTTGGCGCTCATGCCGATCAGGTCCTGGCCGTGGAACAGCGCGCGGCCCGCCGTCGCCTGGTGCAGCCGCACCAGCGTCAGGCCCACCGTGGTCTTGCCGGAGCCGGACTCGCCGACGATGCCCAGGGTCTTGCCCTTGGCCAGCTGGAACGACACATCCTTCACCGCGTGGAACTGCCGCTTGCCGAACAGCCCTTCGCGGATGTCGAAGCTCTTGCACAGGCCCTGCACGTCCAGCACGATCTCGTCGCCCGCCGCGTAGCCGCGCTCGCGGTGCGGCGGCTCCGCGTACGGCTCCGGCTTCAGGAAGTCGTCGATCACCGCCAGCCGGGCCGGGCGGCGATCCAGGTGCGGGCGGCACGACAGCAGCGCCTTGGTGTAGGCGTCCTGCGGGTTTTCGAAGATCTGCTTCACCGTGCCCTGCTCGCGGATTTCGCCGTGGCGCATCACGATCACTTCGTCGGCGAACTCGCCCACCACGCCCAGGTCGTGGGTGATGAACAGCACCGACATGCCGTGTTTCTTCTGCAGGTCGGCGATCAGCTGCAGGATCTGCTTCTGAATCGTGACATCGAGCGCGGTAGTCGGCTCGTCGGCGATCAGCAGCTTGGGTTCGCAGGCGATGGCGATGGCGATCATCACCCGTTGCTGCTGGCCGCCGGACAGCTCGTGCGGATAAGCCTTCACCCGCTTCTCCGGCTCCGGCAGGCCCACCTCGGCCAGCAGCGCCACCGCGCGCTTCCACGCCGCGGAGCGGCTCAGCCCGCCGTGCAGCGTCAGCGTCTCCACGATCTGCTCGCCCACCGTGAACACCGGGTTCAGCGAGCTCATCGGCTCCTGGAAGATCATCGCGATGTCCTTGCCGCGCAGCCGGCGCAGCTCGGACGCGCTCAACGCCAGCAGGTCGCGGCCGTCGAAACGCAGCTCCGACGCCGGGTCGATCTCGCTCGACTGCGGCGGCAGCAGCTGCATGATGGCCATCGACGTCACCGATTTGCCGGAGCCGGACTCGCCCACCAGCGCCACCGTGCGGTGGGCCGGGATGTCGAAACTGACGCCCTTCAAGGCCTCGAAGCGGCCGCCGTCTTCCTGGCGGAAACGCACCCGCAGGTTGCGGACCGAGAGCAGTTTTTTGTCATCGCTCATATTGATTTCTCCTCATCCCGCTCACTTGGCCGCTGCGCGCGGATCCAGCGCGTCGCGCAGGGCATCCACCAGCAGGCTGAACGCCGTCACCAGCACCGACATGGCGATGGTCACCGCCAGCATCTGCCACCAATAGCCCTGGATCAGCTCGGTCGGCGCTTCGGCCAGCATCGAGCCCAGGCTCACCTCTCGCACGCCGACGCCGAACCCCAGAAAGGACAGGATGGCCTCGTACTTGATCAGCGCCACCGTCAGCAGGGAAAACTGCACCAACAGCAAGTGGGAGATGTTGGGCAGGATGTGGACGAACATCTTGCGTCCGCTGCCGGCGCCGATGGCGTCCGCCGCCTGCACGTACTCGCGGCCTTTCAGCTTCAGATACTCGGCGCGCACCAGCCGGTAGGTGCCGGTCCAACTGGTCAGCGCCATCACCGTGACGATGGTGGTGATGCCGCGGCCGGACACCGCGGCGAAGGACAGCAGCAGCAGCATGTCCGGCACCGAGGTGAATACACTGTAGAACCAGTTGAGGAAGTCGTCTGTCTTGCCGCCGAAATAGCCGGACACCGCGCCCAAGACGCAGCCTATCAGCAGAGAAAACACCGCGCCGAACACGCCGACGAAGATGGACGTGGCGGTGCCCTTCAGCGTTTTCTGGATCACGTCTCGGCCCTGCAGGTCGCCGCCGAACGGCAGCCTCTCCAGCCGCGGCGGCGTGTGGTCGGCGTATTCGCCGACATGCTTCTCCGCTTCGGTCAATTCCTTGCCTATCGGGTCTTCGGCGCGGCTCAACGACACGAGGTCCGATGAAGCGGCCGCAGCCTGCTCCGCCGGCGCCGGCGGCAATACATCGTCCGGCGACTCCTTGACCCAGCTGGGCGGCGCGTATGGTACGCCCACCTCGTCCGCCCAGCGCGCGCCTACCAGATTGAACCAGCCGCCGACGGAAATCAGCAGGTAAACGGCCACGATCCACAAGGAGACGAAACCCACCTTGTTACGCCTCAGCCGTCGCCAACCCAGCCCCCATAGGCCGCGGGAGGGGCTTGCCGGCGCGACGCCGGCATTATTTTGCATAGTCGTCATCTTTGTTCTCCCCCGCTCAGTTCAACTGAACCCGCGGATCGATCCACTTGTAGACCAGGTCGCCCAGCAGGTTGAACACCATGGTGGCGATGGCGATGTAGATGGTGATGGCCTTGATCACCGGGAAGTCGCTCTTGTTGACCGCCTGCACCACCTCGTTGCCCATGCCCGGGATGCCGAAAAAGCTCTCCAGCACCAGCGCGCCCAGCAGCAGGTAGGGCAAGGACATCATCACGCTGGTCACCACCGGGATCAGCGCGTTGCGCAGCACGTGTTTCAACATGATCTGGCGCTCGGACAATCCCTTGGCGCGCGCGGTGCGCACGTAGTCCTGGCCCAACTCCTCGACAAAGAAGCTACGGTAAAAGCGGATGTCCGGACCCAGCGACACCATCAACCCCAGCAACAGCGGCAGCGGCACATAGACGAACAGGTTCACCCAGAACGAATCGCCCCAACCTCGCACCGGGAACCAGCCCAGCTTGAAGCCGAGATAGAACTGGCCGGCGATGATATAGATCAGCGCGCTGATCGACATCGCCACCGTGCAGACGATGGTGACAATGTGATCGGTGAGGCCGCCGCGAAAATAAGCGACCAACGCCGCCAAGGGGATGGCGAGCAGCAAGTCGACCGCCAGCATGGCGCCGGTCAGCGTCAGCGAAGGGCCGATGCGGTTGCCGATGACATCTGACACCGGCTGTTGCGTGGACCAGGACGTGCCGAAATCCAGCGTCAGCACCTGACGGACAAACAACAGAAACTGCTCGGGCAGGCTCTTGTCCAGGCCGAGCTGGGCGCGGATATTGGCCAGCACCTCGGCCGAAAAGTGCTTGCCGGCCAGCACCAGCGACGGGTCGCCGCCCACCAGCGAAAACAGCGTGAAGACCAGCAGCATCACCCCGAATAGCGTCGGGATCATTTGCAGCAGCCGGCGGATGATGAATGCGGACATGTTGGTTCTCCTCTTCCCGCTTATTTTTCTACGTCCAGGAAGCGCCAGATGGCATTGAAATTGGGGTGGTGCTTGAACCCCCTCACCCATGGCTGCGCCAGCGCGTTGGTGAAACGGATGTCGCTGAACATCCACGGCGTGTCGCCGGCCACGATCTTGTTCATCTGATCGTAGAGCCGATCGCGCTCCGGCCCGTTGGGCAACAGGCGGGACTGCTCGTACAGTTTGTCGTAGCGGGCGGACTGGTAGCAGGCGTTGTTGGAGTTGCCGATATTGCCGCCGTACAACAGCTGGGTGAAGTTGTCGCCGTCGGGATAATCCGCGCTCCAGGCGCCGCCGTTCATGCCGAACTTGCAGTCGCGCTGCGCCTTCACCTGCTCATTCCACTGCATCACCCGGAAATTCACCTTCACCTTGATGCGGTCGAAGGCTTTCTGCCAATACTCGTTCCACTGCTTGTCGATGGCGGTGGGGCCAGTCAGGAAGTCGATGGCGAAGGGCTTGCCATTCGGCTGATGACGATAGCCATCGGAGCCGACCTTGTAGCCGAACTGATCCAGCAGCGCGTTGGCCAATGGTGGGTTGTAAGGATAGGCGGCACGGAAATTGGGATTATGGCCAGCCACGTTGGGCGGCACGATGTACTGCACCTGCACCGCCTGGTTGCGGCGGATGTCGCGTATCGTCTCGTTGGTGTCGAAGGCCATGGAGATCGCGCGGCGCAGCGCGATCTTGTCCTTGCTCAGCCCGCCGACGACGGAGTCTTTCATGTTGAACGCGTAAAAGGTGACCTCCTCGCCCAATCCGCGGCTCAGTTGCACGCCTTTGTCCCTCAGCTCGGGCTTCAGCTCGGCCCGCCACGGATTCTTGGGGTCCATGCGCAACACCTGGCGTATCAAGGGTTGCGGGATGCCGGCCAAATCCAGTTCGCCGCTCTTGAAGGCCAGCCACATCGGCTGCTCTTCCTGGATAATGGAAACCTCGATGCGGTCGATCTGCGGATAGGCCTTGCCATTCATCTGGCTGGCGAGCTTGCGGTCTTCCGCGTCGCCATCGCTCGGGTAGCGGAAGGTTTCACGCCGGAAATTGGGATTGCGCGTCAACACGATGCGGTTGCCAGGCTGCCACAGCGCCAGCTTGTACGGACCGGTGCCCACGGGATGGGCGTTGGAATTGTCGCCATAGGCGTCGATCACTTCGCGCGCCTGACCTTCCACCCAGCTGCCCGCCAACAGATAAGGCAGGGACGGAAAGGGCTGCTTGAATTTCAGCTGCAGCGTATAGCGGTCGAGTGTTTTGACGCCCTCTATCGGCGTGTCGTAATCCAACTTGCCCTTGCCGGCCTTCCTGGCCAGATCGGCCAAGCCCACCAGCTTGTCGGTGAAGGTGTCGCTCAGCGGCGAAGCCACAGTCGGATCGGACAGGCGCTTGATCGAGTAGACATAGTCGGCGGCGGTCAGCTCGCGCTTCTTGCCCTTGAACGCCGGGTCCGGCGCGAAATAGATGCCCTTCTTCAAATGGAAGGTGTAAGTCAGGCCATCGGCGCTGACTGCCGGCATGGACGTGGTCACATTGGGAACGACCTTCACCGGCCGAGCCAGGTAATCGAAAGTGAGCAAGGGGTCGTAAATGTGCTCGATCACCGCGGACGAATAGATGTCGGAAATCTTGGCCGGGTCGAAGCCGGTTTCCGGCGCGTTGAACGCCACATGCAGCACCTTCTCCGCGGCCGCCGCATGCAGCGGCGCCAGGCTCCCCCAGACCATCAGTGCCGCCATCAAAGGCTTTTTCAGGCACATAGTCGTTTCTCCTCTGTTTTTCTCATCGGAACCAGTCCATATGGAAATGGTCGATTTTCTATCGCATCCGCGTTTCTCCAGGCGCGGATGCGGTGGACACAAGCTCGTTAACATAAAGCCCGCGCCGCTCACACCTTAACGATTGACACCCCCCAAAGATGACATCATCGTTAAATAAACCGCAACTCGATATTGGCGCGCCTTCCCCTTTGCGCCTGCGCCTAAGAAGGAGAGCATCATGAAACACGCCGCCACGCTCGCGCTCGCCGCCTTGCTGCTGGCCGGTTGCGCCACCTCGCAAGGCTATGCGCAGAAGGTCTACGCCTGGCAGGGCCGCGACGCCAACGAACTGTTGGCCGCCTGGGGCACGCCCACCGGGCAGATGACCATGCCCAATGGCAAGTTGCTCTACACCTACCGCAACGCCTACAGCCAGGAAATGCCGATACAGAGCAACGGCTTCTATCATCCTTGGGGCATCAGCGGCGGCGGCTCCACCTACTACAGCTGCACCACGAACTTCGTCGTCGACCCGCGCGACCACACCATCCAGTCGATCAGCTTCGACGGCAACGACTGCGTCGCGCCGCCCCGCAAATAGCCCAGGTTCACGCGACAGGAGCCGGCGTTTGCCGGCCCCTGTTTCATTTGCCTCCCGCCTCGTTCAGCCTCAGCGCGCGGCGCCCGCCCAATAGCCGCCGGATGCGCGTCCGCAGGCTGTCCAGATAGGTGTACACCACCGGCACCACCAACAAGGTCAGCAGGGTGGAGGTGGCCAAGCCGCCGATGATGGCGTGCGCCATCGGCCGGTTGGTTTCCGAGCCGTCGCCGGTGCCCAGCGCCAGCGGCAGCATGCCGAAGATCATCGCCAAGCTGGTCATCATGATGGGGCGCAGCCGCACCCTGCCCGCCTCGGCGATGGCGTCTTCGCGCGCCATTCCCTCCTGGCGGGCGCGATTGACGAAGTCCACCAGCAGAATGCCGTTCTTGGCCACCAAGCCCATCAACATGATGATGCCGATGATGGAGAACATATTGAGGGTGGAGCCCCATAGGAACAGCGCGACGAACACCCCGCCGAAGGCCAGCGGCAGCGCCACCATGATGGTCACCGGCATGGTGAAGCTGCGGAATTGCGCCGCCAGGATCAGGTAGATGAAGATCACGCCAAGTCCCAGCGCGCGCAGCGCGTTGCTCACCGTTTCCGCCATGTCCTTCTGCTGGCCGCGGTGCATGCGCTGCACGCCCTGCGGCAATTGCACGCCGTCCAGCAGCTTGTCGATGTCCGCCATCGCCGAACCCACATCGCGGCCTTCGACGTTGGCCATGATGCTGATCTCCCGCATCATGTTGGTGCGCTTGATCTGGCGCGGGCTGACGCCCTGCCGCGTTTCGATCAGCGTCGACAGCGGCACCATCTGCGCCGCGCCGTTTTCGTCTCGGTTGCCGGCCACCTTCAACTGATCCAGCAGCTCCTGCCGGCGCTCGTCCTTCGGCACCCGGATGCGCACATCGTAGTTTTCTCCGTCCGGCGCCTCCCAGGTGGTGACCACGTTGCCGGCCAACAGCATGGACAACAGGTTGCCGACGCGGTTGAGATCGACGCCCAGGCTCAGCGCCGCGTCCCGCTTCAGCGTCAGGCTCAGCGACGGATCGCCCTCGGTCAGGTTGGACTCCACGTCGCGCACGCCTTTCACCTTGCCGATGCGGCCCATGATGTCGCGCGACACCGCGTCCAGCTCGGCCAGGTTGGAGCCGCGCAAGCCGATGAAGATGGGCTTGCCCTGCTGCTCGTCGTTGGCCACAGCCTTGATCAGCACGCCGGCCACCGGCTGCACGCGCTTGCGGGCGTCGGCGATCACTTGGTCCAGGCTGCGCTGGCGCGAGCGCTTGTCGCCGATGTCCAGCGTCAGCGAGCCATCGTTCTTGCCGGCGCCGAAATTGCCGCCGCCCACGTTCAGCGAAACTGTCTGGATTTCCTTGATGCCGGACAGCGCCTCTGAGAGCTCCCGTCCCTTCAGCGTCGTGTATTCCAGCGAAGAGCCCGGCGCGGTCTGATACACCACGTTGATCTTGCCGCTATCGCGCACTGGCACGAACTCGCCGCCTATCTTGGGCACCAGCATGAAGCTGGCCGCGGTCATGCCCAAGGCCAGCGCCAGCGTGGTCTTGCGGTGGCCCAGCACCCAGCGGATCACCGCCGCGTAACGTTCGGACAGGCGGTCAAGCGAGGTTTCGAACCAATCCAGCATTCTCCCTAGCGGGCCGCGGTGGCGGTCGCCGTGATGGTGCGGATCATGCCAGATCGACGACAGCATCGGGTCCAGCGAGAAGCTGACGAACATGGAAATCAACACCGCCACCGCGACGGTGAGGCCGAATTGATGGAAAAAACGGCCGATGATACCGCTCATGAAACCCACCGGCAGAAACACCGCCACCACGGTCAGCGTGGTGGCCAATACCGCCAGGCCGATCTCGTTGGTGCCGTCCAGCGACGCCTGGTAATGGCTCTTGCCCAACGCCGCGTGGCGGACGATGTTTTCGCGCACCACGATGGCATCGTCTATCAACAGGCCGATGGACAGCGACAACGCCAGCAGCGTCAGCATGTTCAGCGTGAAGCCCATCAACTGCATCGCGAACAGCGTGCCCACCAGCGCCACCGGCAGCGTCAGTCCGGTGATCACCGTGCTGCGCCAGCTGCCCAGGAACAGGAACACAATCAGAATGGTCAGCCCCGCGCCCTCCAGCAGCATGGACTCCACGCTGCTCAGCGCTTTCTTCACGTCCTCCGCGGAGTCGTAGGTATAGCGCAGCTCGGTGCCTGCCGGCATCTGCGGCTTCAGCTCGGCCAGCAGTTTCTTGACGCCCTCGGCCACCGCCACCTCATTGGCGCCGCGCGCGGCCTTGATGTCCACGCCCAGCCCTGGCTGGCCGTTGACCAGCGATACGCTGTCCTGCTCCGCCTCGGTGTCCGACACCGCGGCGATGTCGTCCAGCCGGATCGGCGTGCCGTTGCGGTAGCCCACCGCCAGCGCGGCGAAATCGTCGGCGGACTTGAGCTTGCCGGACACCCGGATCGCCCACTCCTTGTGCGCGGTGGAGACGTTCCCCGCCGGGAAGTCCTGGTTGGCGGCCTTGATCGCGTCGGCCACGTCGGCCAGCGACAGACCTGAGCCCTCCAGCCGCACCGGATCGATGTCGATGCGAATTTCGCGTTTTACCGAACCGATCAGGCTGACGTCGCCGACGCCCTCCACCATCTGCAGCCGCTTCTTCAGCACGTTTTCCACCCAGCTGCTCAGCTCGCGCGGGCGGGTCTGGCTGGAGGTCAGCGACAGCGACAGCATCGGCTTGTCATTGGGATCGACCTGGGACACCGACGGCGTGCCGATCTCGCGGCGGAAAGCGCCTTGCACCGACGCCACCTTGTCGCGCACATTCTGCACTGCGACGATGGGATCGACCGACAGCTCGAACTCCGCCACCACGAAGGAGCTGCCTTCTGACGAGTAGGAGCGGATTTCCTTGATGCCGCTGACGGTATTGAGCGCCTCCTCCAGCGGCTTGCTCACCTCGCTCTCCACCACCTCCGGCGACGCGCCGGCGTAGTGCGTCTCCACCACCGCCATCGGCAGCCGGACGTCGGGCATCTCCTCCACGGCCAGTTTCTGCCAGGAGAACAGCCCCAGCACCATCAGCGTCATCATCAATACCGCGGCGAAATACGGATTGCGCACGCTCACGCGGGTCAGCCACATGGCGCGCTCCTCAACCCAGGCCGGCCGGCAGGCTGACGGCATCGCCCGCCTTGCTGCCCAGCAGTTCGCCGACGATCACGCTGGCGCCGGCGGCCAGGCCGTCGATCGCCGCCAGCCGCTCGTTCTCCGCGCGCAGCGCCACCGTCACCGGCCGCTTGGCCAGCCTGCCCTGCTCCACCACCAACACCCAGGGCGCGCCATCGATGTCGCGCACCGCGGAAATGGGCACCACCGGTTTGTCTTTCACCTCTCGCACCACCACGCCGCCCTTGGCGAACTGGCCCACTTTCAGATGCCCGTCCGGATTCTTCACCCGGATGAACAGCGTGAAGCTGCGGGTGCCGGGTATGGCCACCGGATTGATGCGCACCACTTCGCCGCGCTCCCGCCCGTCTCGCCCATCCACGCTGAAGGTGGCCGCCATGCCCACCTTCGCTTGGGCGACCAGGCGCGACGGCACGGTGGCGGCGATTTCCAGCACCGCCAGGTCCGCCACCGAGAACAGCTTCATATTGCGGCTGGCCACCTCGCCGGGATTGATCTTGCGTTCGTAGACCACGCCGTCTATCGGCGACTTCACCCTCGCGTCGGCCAGCGAACGTTGCGCCCGCGCCAACTGGGCGGCTTGAGCGCGCAATTCGCCCTCCCTCACCCGGTAGTCGCTCTCCAGTTCGTCGAACGCCACCTGGGAGATGAAGCCCTTGCCCAAGAGCTCCCTCTGCTTGTCCAGTTTGACCTTGGCCAGCTTCAGCCGCGCCTTGGAATTGTCCAGCTGGGCGTTCTGCTCCGCCACCGACTGGCCCAGCGACTCGGCGTCCAGCACCGCCAGCAGCTGCCCGCGGCGCACCGTTTCCCCTTCGCGCACCCGCACTTCGCGGACATTGGCGTCCACCTCGGACGCCACCGCGCTGCTGGTCAAGGCGTTCAGCGAGCCGGTGAACGGAATGGCGGCGGCGAGCGGCTTCACCTCGGCCCGCACCACATCGGCGCCGGACAAACGGCGCGCCGCCGGCGCCGACGCGTTTTTGCCGGAGGCGGACGCATGCTCGGCGCCGCCCTTGCCGCAGGCGGCTAGCGATAGAAGAAACAGGGCGGACAGGCAAAGACGTATATTCATGTGTGTGTTTTCCGATGTGGCCATCGCGGCGTCATCCGGTCTTGTTGTCGATCACGGAACAGGCGGCCGTTTGGCCGCCTGTCCGACATCATGCCACATCCGGTAATTTATTTTAATGTCATTGCAGGAACTGTTCCGAGCCGACGATGCCCAGCTTCGTCAAACCCAAGCGCTGCGACTCCGCCAGCACCATCGCCACCGGCGCGTACGTCGCGTCCTTGTTCGGCTTGATGTGCAGCTCCGGCTGCGGCTCCGCCTTCCCCGCCGCCGACAGCTTCGCCTCCAGCGCCTCCCGGTTCGCCAAACGCTCCCCATTCCACAACACCCCGTTGTCCGGCGCGATGTCGATCTGCACCACCACCGGCTTCGCCAACGGCTTGGACGGCGTGTTCTGCGGCATGTCCAGCTTCACCGCGTGCGTCTGGATCGGAATCGTGATGATCAGCATGATCAGCATCACCAACATCACGTCGATCAGCGGCGTGGTGTTGATTTCCATCATCAGGTCGTCTTCGCCCGACGACCCCACATTCATCGCCATGTCTCTTCTCCTAGTCTCCGCCCCCGGGCGCCGGCGGCTCCGTGATGAACGCGATCTTCACGATCCCCGCCTGCTGCACCGCCAGCACGATGCGGCCGACCGGCGCGTATTTCGCCGCCGCGTCGCCCCGGATGTGCACTTCCGGCTGCGGATCTTTCTTCGCCACCGCCACCAGCCGGTCCAGCAGCTCCCGCTGGTCTTTCACCGGCGACATGTTCCAGTAGATGCGGCTGTCCGGCCCCACCCCCAGCACCACGTTCTCCGGCTTGGTCTGCGTCGGGATGTTCTGCTCTTTCGGCAGCGTCATCTTCACTGTCTGCGTCACCACCGGCACCGTGATCAGGAAGATGATCAGCAGCACCAGCATCACGTCCACCAGCGGCGTGGTGTTGATCGCCGACAGCACCTGGTCCTCGTCGCCCTTGCCGTGGCCAATTCGCTTGTATCGGGCCATGGCGGCTTACCGGCTCGGGGTGTTCAGCAGGCTGGCGTGCAGCCGGCCGGACACCACCCGCACGTTGTCCAGCACCAGCTTGTTGCGGCGAACCAGCCAGTTGTAGCCCAGCACCGCCGGCACCGCGACGGCCAGGCCGATGGCGGTCATGATCAGCGCTTCGCCCACCGGGCCGGCCACCTTGTCGATGGAGGCCTGGCCGGAGGTGCCGATCTTCACCAGCGCGTGGTAGATGCCCCAGACGGTGCCGAACAGGCCGACGAACGGCGCGGTGGAGCCGACGGTGGCGATCACCGACAGGCCGTTCTGCATGTGGTGGCTGGCGGAGTCCACCGCGTCTTCTATCGCCATCGCCACCCAGGTGTTCAGGTCCACGCGGTTGGCCAGTTCGCCCTTGTGTTCGGCGGCGGCTTCGATGCCGGCTTGCGCCACCGCGCTGTACATGCCTTCGTCGGCCAGCTCGCTGGCGGCTTTCTGCAGCCCGGCGCCGTGGTGGCCCAGCAGTTCTTGCCCCTGCTTGATCAGGCGGCGTTGCTCCAGCAGCTTGACGATGCCGACGTACCAGGTGGAGGCCGACATGATCAGCAGAATGATCAGCGTGCCCTTGGCCACGAAGTCGCCTTGCGACCACAGGGCGTCGATGCCGTACGGGTTGGAGGTGCTGACGGTTTCCGCCGCCAGCGCCGGCAGTGCGGTCAGCAGGCCGGCGGCGCCCAGGACTTGGCCCAGCAGTGCGCGAGTGATCTTGGTCATGGTATTTGCTCCTTTGTGTCTTGAGATGCCCTGGTCTTAGGAGCCAGAGTCGAGTTTGAAGCTGAATTCCTGCGTCAACGATGTGCTGCCGCGGCAGGTATATCCCTGCAGGGCGGCGGAGATCGCCGACTTGAAACTGCTGCGATAGCGCGGCGGAATGCCGCCGTCGAAGCCCACGTTGCTGAATCCGTTGAACTTGCCATCCGCGCCGACGGTGAAGACCACGCTGACGACGCCCTGGACTTCATCTTCCAGCGCCTTGGCCGGGTAGTCGGGAACCGCGCTGCCGCTGCAATTGCCTTTGGCCGAAACCGGGCCTTTCGGCGCTTCCGCCACCGGCGCCGGCGTCGGCGCAGGTTGCGGGGCGGGATCGGAGGTCACTGACTGGATCGCGTTGGCCGACTGGACGACCGGCGGCGGATTCACCACCGGCGGCACGTAGGCCTGCGGCTTCGGCGTCGCCGGCTGCTGCACCACCTTCTCGATCTTCGGCGGCGGCGGCGGTGGGGGCGGCGGCGGCTCGCTGATCACCGACACTTCCACCTTCTGCTGGATCACCTTGACCACCCCCTGGGCCAGGCCCGTCACCAGCGCGTAGATCAATAGGGCATGAAATATGACAACTCCAGCCAGGCCGGCCGAGCGCCGGCTGAAGGTTCCGTTGCTGCGTTTGATAGAGATGCTGTTCATGGCCACTGCCTTTCCTGCATGCGCTCGCGGACTGGATAGGAACTCGCCGCCCTTATCCCGTGACACGTAGTGAACGCTTGTAAGGGATGCCTCGCAATTCGTAGTTGCCCCCAGACGCCTTTCGGCGTCCGGGTCGCATGCCTCGCGGCTTACATCTTGTAGTTGAACTTGGCGAAATATGCGCGGCCCACCTGATCTGCGAAGCGCGCATCGTAGTTGCCCTGGAACAGATACTGCTGATTGCTCCACGGCGGCAGTTGATCAAACAGATTGCGCACGCCGGCGGTCAGGGTCAGATGCTTGTTCAGCTCGTAGCTTCCGGACATATTCCATGTGGAATACGGTTTGACCATATGATTGGTGGAGGCGAACGCGCCGGAATTCTGATCGGTGTAACCGGACTTGTAATTCTGCGACAACAATCCGCTCCACGAGCCGCGATGCCAATTCAGAGTCAGATTATGCTGCCAGCGGAAAGTCGGCTGGGTTTGCGTGGCGACGTATTGGCCCAAATTGGTGTAATAGTTGCCGCCTTCTTCCAACTGGTACACGCTCTTCGCCAGATAGGTGCCGGACAGTTCTGCGCTGAAATCGCCGATCGCGGTTTTGGGGAATGCCCAACGGAAGTCGAGGTCGACACCGGACGAACTGGTATTCCCCATATTCTGCGTGATGGCGGTGCCGGTCAGATTGCCGCCATTGCTCGCGTCGTAATACAACAGGGAATTGTGGCTGCCATCAAACAGCACGGCCTCGGACAAAGTGTTGACCTGATGTTTGACCATCACCCACCACAAGTCGGCGCTGGCAGTGATGTTCTTCACCGGCTCCAGCACAATGCCCATAGACAAGGAGGACGACTTTTCCGGCTGCAGCTTGGTATTGCCGCCCACTTTGATATAGCGCTGCTGAGACGGACAGCTGTCCGCCATCGACGGGCAACTCAAAGGATCGATGTAGTAATCGCCGGTTAGCTGGCTCTGGTTGGGCTGATACATGTCCAGCAAAGCCGGCGCCCGGAAGCCCGTGCTAGCGGAAGTCCTCAACAGAACTTGCGGCGACAGCTCATAGCGCAGCGAGAACTGCGGGCTGAAAGAGTTGCCGACGTCGTTATAGTGGTCGAACCGCGCCGCGACTTTCCCATCCAGATGCTTGATGATGGGAATATCCGCCTCGGCGAACAACGCCGACACGCTACGACTGCCTTTGGTGTTCAGTGACTGCAGCATGCCGGGGCCAAGCGCATCCTTGGAGATCGAATAATTAAAATTGTGCTCCAAGTACTCGTGGCGAGCTTCGCCGCCGAAGGCGACTGCCAGAGGACCCGCCGGCAAAGCCATCACTTCCTTGCTCATGCTGAAGTCGGCGCTGGCGATGTTATAGGTGCCATCGTCCAGATGGCCGCGGATTCCGATCTGATTCCATACATTGGGATCGGTCGCCAAACCGGTGACCAGACTGATCTGATTGTTCAGATACGCGTTTTTCACTTCATTAATGCCTGTGAAACCGCTAACCAGCTCCTCCGTGGCATAGGTTTGGGCATAACCTGCGCCTGTTCTGTAATCCCAGCCTGCCAGCTGGCCTTCCAGATTAAATTGCAGTTTCTGTTGGACATTCACCGCCTGAGTGAGACGGTTGCCCAAAGGCATGGTGCGAAGGAACGGCGTCAGCGTCGCCCCGCCCGTGGGCGTAACGATGCCCTGCGTGCCGCTTGGCAGCATCACGTCGCCGCCGGTGGGAGTCGGCGCGGCGATGGTCATGTTTTTATTGCGAGTGATGTTGTAGCTGATCGACAGGTCGTGATTCTCGCCCAGCCTCATGGTCGCCTTGGCGAAGCCAGACCACGTTTCCACTTCCGGCTGAATGCCGATCATGGTGCTGGGGTAGGTCTTGCACACGCCCCCCTTGGCCACCGTCGGCGCGGGACAGTTCGGGTAAGCGGAGGACGGAGAGATCGGTTGATCTCTCAGATCGACATCATAGTTTCCCGGATAGCTATTCGAACTTGGCTTGGAGGCAGCAGTGATCGCGGAAGCAAAATCGCGCTGGCTGGCCATGATCTTATCGGTTTTATGATACGAAGCGTCGGCATAGATGTTGAAGCCATCCTTGCCCAGATTGCCATAACCATACGAGATGTTAAGGTTCTTCTCGTTGCCCCCGGATCGCTGCGGCGTCAGAAAATCGCCGCCCAAGCTAAGGCCTTGGCTGGTTTTCTTGGTGATGAAGTTGATTACGCCGCCAATGGCGTCGCTGCCGTAAATCGCAGTCGCGCCGTCCGGCAGAACGTCGACGCGCTCGATTGCGGTAAGCGGAATGGCATTCAGGTCGGCGGCATAACCATCGAAAGGATGCAGCGAAACGCGACGCCCATCCAGTAACACCAAGGTGTACTGGCGGCCCAAGCCGCGCAGATTGGCGAACGCCGCACCACCGGTGGAGGCTCCCACGCTGGAAGTTGCGCCGATGTTGGACTGATTGGCCGCCAGCGCGTTGACGACTTGCTCGACCGTGCTCAGGCCCTGCTTGGTCAAATCCTCCACTTTGACCGTGGTGACTTCGGTGGCCTTCTCACTCTTCAAACGCTTGATGTGGGAGCCAATCACATCCACGCGCTGCAAAGCGCTGCTATCCGTGTCGTCCGCATGAGCCATCTGCGCGTAGCCGATGCCGCCCATCAGAGACAGCGCTATCGCCAGCGTTTTTCTCTTGTGATTCATCATTTCTCCAAATCCCTTGTAGAAGTACGGCGCCGCCTCGTGGGCGAGCGATCTTATCTATTTGTCGTGCCGATTGAAGGCGATTCGAGTGTGAAAGTTTGTAATGACTAACGTCAACAGCCATTTACTTTTGCCAAGCGATTCAAAAAGAGAGCAAACAAATTCATTCAGCTTGGTCACAAATTGTCATAAAAAAAATTGCGTCATGCCCAATAATTCCAATGACGTCGCAAAGCCCGCGTCATCAACCGTCACAAAGAAAAAGTAATAAATACTTTTCAAGGCCGAATCATGATGATGATTTTGTTGCATTCCCGCAGTAAATCCATTTTTTTGTTTCATCATTCACAACTTTCCTCGCCAACCTGCTGAATTGGATAAACATAAAAGCTCATGCCAGACATGAGGAATTATCCCAGTAAAAAATCAAACAAATAGTGCAAATGCTCAACAATGTCATCGTGGTGATGCCATTGCCTTTCAAAGTAACTATTTGTTTGTATTTTTGATTAAATTAAATGCACAAGTGTGAATATATATTAAATTCATTTGGCATTTTGTTTTGCCGTGCACTATTGCGAAATAGTCGTATGCAATTACGACATGCCTAAAGGGAACTGAGGGCAATTACAGGCCAAGGGGACGAACACAATTCGCAAAACAAACCCGGCCATTATCAGGAAAAGGCATACCGCCGGCTCCTGCACTTAAACCGCAAGAGGAGAAATTGCATGTTTGCAAAACAACACGCCATCGCACTGATCGTCGCCGGAGCATTCGCCATCGGCGCCCAAGCCGGCGAAGCCTGGGTCAATACCGCGACCCAGGCGCATCCGATCGCCACGGCGACGAACGCGGCGAACGCATCGATCGCCGCAGTGCAAAGCGCTGGCGAAGTCGCCGCAGGCCAATCGGTGCACGTCGCCGTGATGCTGAAAGTCCGCAACAAGGCGCAACTAGACGCGCTGACCGGCAGCCTGATGGCCGGCACCAGCCACAAAACGCTGAGCCACGCCGAGTTCATGGCCCAGTACGCCCCGACCCAGGCCCAAGCGCAGAAAGTCGTGGCTCATCTGCAAAAGAGCGGCTTCCGCAACATCAAGGTGGCGTCCAACCGCATGCTGATCACCGCGGACGGCAGCGCCGCCACTGCCAAGACCGCGTTCAACGTGACCATGCACCATGTCAACAACAATGGCCGCGCCGCCTTCGCCAACGTGACCGCCGCCCAGGTGCCGCAATCGCTGGGCGGCATCGTGCTGGCCGTGCACGGCCTGCAGAACGTCAGCACCTTCCACACCATGATGCAAAAGGCCGCCATGAAGACCATGGGCTCGGCCAAGACCGCCAGCGTCATTGGCCACAACCCCACCGACTTCCCGCTGATCTACAACGCCAGCAGCCTGCCGCCTGCCAGCAACACCACCGTCGGCATCATCGCCGAAGGCGACATCAGCCAAACGCTGTCCGACCTGCAGGACTTCACCGACGGCGCCGGCTACCCGGATGTCAGCACCAACACCATCTATGCCGGCGATCAAGGCAACGATACCGACGGCGTGGGCGAATGGAACCTGGACAGCCAGGACATCCTGGCCGCGGCCGGCGGCCAAGTTCAGCAGATGAACTTCTACGTCGCCACCTCGATGACCAACGCCGACATCACCGCCGCCTTCAACTCCGCGGTCAGCGACAACACCGCCAAGGTGATCAACGTCTCGCTGGGCGAATGCGAAACCTCGGCCCAAAGCGACGGCATGACCGCCTCCGATGACCAGATCTTCCAGACCGCGGTGGCGCAGGGCCAAACCTTCTCGGTGTCCACCGGCGATTCCGGCTCTTACGAGTGCGGCGGCCGCACCGCGCGCCAAAGCTATCCGGCGGTTTCCCCGTACGTGATCGCAGTCGGCGGCACCACGGTGAACACCAGCGGCGCCACCAAGTACTCGTCGGAAACCGTGTGGAACGGCACGGGCGGCGGCGTCAGCTCCACCGAGAAGGCGCCGTCGTGGCAAACCGCCGCCGGCGTGCTGACCACCTCCAAGACCCAGCGCGGCGTGCCGGATGTCTCCTTCGACGCCGATCCGAACAGCGGCGCATTGGTTCTGGTCAGCGGCCAAACCCAGCAGATCGGCGGCACCAGCCTGGCCGCCCCGTTGTTCACCGGCTTCTGGGCCCGCATCCAGTCCGCCCACGGCAACAGCCTGGTCTCGCCGAATCCGGCCATCTATCAGTACTTCAAGGCCAACCCGTCGCTGTACCACGACGTCACCTCCGGCAGCAACGGCGCTTACAAGGCCACCTCCGGCTGGGACTACACCACCGGCTGGGGCAGCCTGAACGTGGCCAATCTGAACAGCTTCATCAACAGCCACAGCGGCTTCTGATTCAGGCCGTCTTGTCGATGAAGGCCCCGGCTCGCGCCGGGGCTTTTTCATCCCCGCGCCGCCGCTTGTGGAAAGCCGCTTGCCCATCGCGCGGCGCGGCATAAAATGACGGCACGCACCGATATCAGGACACGCCGTGAAACCCGATCTCGCCATCCGCTTGCTGCATCAGTGCCGCCACGCGGCCCTCGCCACCCAGTCGCAGCCATGCCCGGGCTATCCCTACGCCACCGCCATCCAATTTGTCTGCGACGAACGACACCGGCCGATTTTCGTCGCCAGTACGCTTGCCGAACACAGCAAGAATCTGCTGACCGATGGGCGCGTCAGCCTGTCCCTGCTGACGCCCGGCGCCGATGCCGCCCAATCGGCAAGCCGCATGACGCTGCTGGCCGACGCCGAGCGCATCGACGCTCCCGATGCGCTGCGGCGCCGCCTGCTCCGCTACCTGCCTGAGGCGGAGGATTGGCTGATGCTGGATTTCCTGTTCTTCCGGCTGCACCCCAAGCGCGCGCGGCTGATAGCCGGCCTGGGCACAATGGGCTGGCTGGATGGCAACGCATGGGATTCGCTGCCCATTCTGAATCTGGACACGGAAGCCAGACTGCTGCGGGACGCGCAGTCGGCGCTGCCGCCATCGATACGCTTGCTGGGGTGCGACGGCTTCGGCGCGGACTGGATGGAAAAGGGAGATTACCGCCGAACGGACTGGAGCGAGCCGACAACCGAGGCGGCGGCGCTCCGCGAACGCTTGCTGCAGTTGACGCCATCCCGGGACAGAAAATAAAAAACCCCGCCGGCAACGGCAGGGTTTTCGCGTCGGGCCCCGTCGGGCTTACATCGACTCCAGCACCTTGATGCCCAGCAGGTCCAGGCCGGTGCGCAGTGTCCGCGCGGTCAGCGCGGCCAATTGCAGGCGGCTGGCGCGGACTTCGCCCTCGCTCTTCAGGATCGGGCAGGCTTCGTAGAAGCGCGAGAACAACGTGGCGATGTGGTACAGATACTGCGACAGATAATGCGGGTAGCAGCCCTCCACCACGGCGTTCAGCGTGTCTTCGAACTGCGCCAGCGCGGCGGCCAGTTGCTTCTCGGCCGGCTCCGTGATCACGATCTTGGCGCTCGCGTCGTAGTCTTCCGCCTTGCGGAACACGCTCTGCACGCGGGTGTACGCGTATTGCAGGTACGGCGCGGTATTGCCCTCGAAGGCCAGCATGGTGTCCCAGTTGAAGATGTAATCGCTCATGCGGTTCTTGGACAGGTCGGCGTATTTCACCGCGCCGATGCCCACCGCGTTGGCGATTTCATGCTTCTGCGCTTCCGGCAGATCCGGATTCTTCTCGGACACCAGCGCGTAAGCGCGCTCTTCGGCCTCGTGCAGCAGTTCGATCAGCTTGACCGTGCCGCCGGAGCGGGTCTTGAACGGCTTGCCGTCATCGCCCATCATCACGCCGAAACCGACATGCTCCAGCGACATGCCTTCCGGCGCGAAGCCGGCCTTGCGGCAGATGGTGAACATCTGGGCGAAGTGCTGGCTCTGGCGCGCGTCCACCACGTAAATCACGCGGTCCAGCTTCAGTTCGCGATGGCGGTAGCGCACCGCGCCGATGTCGGTGGTGGTATAGATGAAGCCGCCGTCCTTCTTTTGGACGATCACCCCCATCGGCTGGTCTTCCTGGGTGCGGAACTCCTCCAAGAACACGACCTGGGCGCCGTCGCTCTCGGTCAGCAGGCCGGCCGCGCGCAACTCGCGCACGATCACCGGCAGGTCGTCGTTGTACGACGATTCGCCGCGCACGTGTTCGCGTTTCAAACCAACGTTCAGCTTTTCGTACACGTCCTCGCAGTGCTTCAGCGACACGTCGACGAAGCGGCGCCACAGCTTCAGCACCTCCTCGTCGCCGCCTTGCAGCTTCACCACGTAGTCGCGGGCGCGGTTGGCGAAGTCCTCGCTCTCGTCGAAACGGATCTTGGCGTTGCGGTAGAAGGTTTCCAGGTCGGACAGCTGCAGATCGGCGTCGCCGGCGTGGCTGGTTTCCACCAGATAAGCCACCAGCATGCCGAACTGGGTGCCCCAGTCGCCCACGTGGTTGGCGCGCACCACGTCGTGGCCGACGTATTCCATCACGCGCGCCAAGGCGTCGCCGATGATGGACGAGCGAAGGTGGCCGACGTGCATTTCCTTGGCCAGATTCGGCGAGGAATATTCCACCATCACGCGCAGCGGCTTGACCGGCGCGATGCCCAGCTTGTCGTCTTTCAGGGCGGCTTCGCTTCGTCGGGCCAGATATTCAGGGGCTAGATGAATATTGATGAAACCCGGTCCGGCGATTTCCACCTTGTCGGCGATGCCGGCAAGATCCAGCGCGGCGACGACCTTTTCGGCCAGCGCGCGCGGGTTGGTTTTCAGGGCTTTGGCGGCGCCCATCACGCCGTTGGCCTGGTAGTCGCCGAATTCCGGCTTGGAAGCCGGCTGGACCACGGCGGGCGCGTCAGGTGCGCCCGCCGCTGCCAGCGCCGCCTGTACCCGCTCGTTGATCAACTGATGAATAGTCATTGGATAGCCCCACGAATTGCCGCGAAAACGAAAATTTGCCTTCGCTTCTGAAAAATCATTGATGTTTGATTGTATGCGCCCCCGCTTGAGCGGGCAATGCTTGATCCCGACTCAAGCCGCGCCAATCTGCCTTAGTTTGATCCATCACCGCGTTCGCCGCCGGCACCGGCATCCAGCCACAATGTCTCCCCGATCGCCGGCACGCTGAAGTCGGCCGGGGCGATGCCATGCCGGCTCAGCGCATCGGCCAGATCCAGCGGCGGCTGGTGCAACGGCTCGTCGGTCAGCACGAAGGTCCCCCAATGCACCGCCAACGCGCGCCGGGGGCGCAAAATACGGTAGATTTCCACGGCCTCGGCGGGATCGATGTGCTGCGCCTGCAGAAACCAGCGCGGCCGATACGCGCCTATCGGCAACAGGGCGACGTCGACCTTGCCCAGATGCTCGGCGATCCGCGCGAAAAGCTCGGGATGATACCCGGTATCGCCCGGATACCAAAGTTGCGCGCCGCCGCCCTTAGCCGCGAAGCCGCCCCACAGCGCGCGATTGCGGTCTCCCAAAGCCCAGCGCTTGCTCCAATGCTGCGCCGGCGTCAGCGTCATCTCCACCTCGCCGTGTCGATGGCGCTGCCACCAATCCAGCTCCACGATGCGGTCAGCCGGCGCGCCGGCGCGCGCCAGCGTCCGCCCCACGCCCAGCGGCACCACGAACAGCGGCGATCCGCCGCTCTGCCGCGCCAGTCTTTGCAAGGTAAGGAAATCCAGATGGTCGTAATGGTTGTGCGTCACCATGACCGCATCGATATGCGGCAAATCGTCCAACGCGATGGCCGGCGGCGACAGCCGCTTCGGCCCGGCCCACTGCATTGGCGATGCCCGCTGCGACCATACCGGGTCCAGCAGCAGATTCATCCCGGCCAGCTGGATCAACCCGCTGGCATGGCCGATCCAGGTATAGGACGGACGCCCGCGGTTGGCGGCCAGAGCGGCGACGTCTGGCTCGACCCGGCGGATGTCCTGCAAGCGGTGCTCCACTTTCAAGCGCCGGCGCTCCCAGTTCCAGCGCAGCAGATCGATGAGCCTAGGCTGCTTGAATGGATAAAGATTGCGGTAGCCGGTCTCGCCGTGGTGAACGCGGCTTGGATCGCGGCGGTAGCGCGGCGAGGGCCAGCGCAGCAGATTCAACGACATGGGGATGGACGCAAAAACCAATGACCCCGGCATTCTGACGCAAAACGTCCAAATTAAGAAGCGGCGGCTCCCCAACCGCCGCTCGCCACCCGCCGGCATGCCGAATATGCAAACGGCGGGCGCGCGCCACGCATGATCGCTTCTCAAACGGCCGTCATCGAACCGGCAGAACGCCTCATCGCCTTGCGCCGCGCGACTGCTGCCTGCCGAGCCCCATGCTTTCACCCATTGGCATAAGCCAGCCTGGCCTCCCTCTCCCGTCGGCGCGACAACGCCCGAGCATAGATATTCGCGGCGACGACCCCCACAGACACCGCGACGATCACCAGCGTGGCCAACGCGTTCATCTCCGGACTCAGGCCCAGCCGCACCCGGGAAAAGATCACCAGCGGCAGCGTGGTGGAGCCTGGCCCGGACAGGAAGGCGGTCAGCACCAGATCGTCCAGCGACAGCGTGAACGACAGCAGCCAGCCTGACACCAGCGCCTGCGAGATCAAGGGCAGCGTGATCACGAAGAACACCTTCAGCGGCCTTGCGCCCAGATCCATCGCCGCCTCCTCCAGCGACAGATTGAGCTCCCTCACCCGCGACTGCACCACGATGGTGACGTAGGACACGCACAGCATCACGTGGCCGATCCAGATGGTGAACACGCCCCGTCCCTCCGGCCAGCCGAAGCTTTGCTCCATCGCCACGAACAAGAGCAGCAGCGAGATGCCCTGAATCACCTCGGGAATCACCAGCGGCGCGTTGACCATGCCGGTGAACAGCGTGAACAGGCGGAAGCGGCCGCAACGGCCCAGCACGAAACCGGCCCAGGTGCCCATCACCACCGATGCCGTCGCCGTCATCAGCGCGATCTTCAGACTGAGCCAGGCGGCGCTGATCAGCTCGTCATCATCCAGCAGCGCCACGTACCACTTTGTGGAGAAGCCGGACCACACCGTCACCAGCTTGGATTCGTTGAAGGAGTAAACCACCAGCAGCGCGATGGGCAGGTACAGGAAAGCGTAGCCCAAGCCCAATACCAGGAAGGACAAGGGTTTGCTCGGCTTGATCATTTCGCCTCCTCCATGTTCTTGACCTGATAGTGCTGGAACAGCGCCATCGGGACCAACAGCAGCAGCACCATGCAGCAGGTGACGGTAGCCGCCATCGGCCAATCCATATTGTTGAAGAATTCGTCCCACATCACCCGGCCTATCATCAAGGTGTCGGCGCCGCCCAACAGCTCCGGGATCACGTACTCGCCCACCGCGGGTATGAACACCAACAGACTGCCAGCGATGATGCCGTTCTTGGACAGGGGCAAGGTCACCTGCCAGAACGCGCGCCACGGCCTGGCTCCCAGATCGTAGGCCGCCTCCAGCAGTGTCAGATCCATTTTCACCAGGTGCGCGTACAAGGGCATGATCATGAATGGCAGATAGGAAAACACCATGCCGATGTAGACGCCCCAGTTGGTGTGGTACAGGTGCAGCGGACTGTCGATCACCCCGAGCCACAACAGGAACTGGTTGAGGAAGCCGTCGTTCTTCAGGATGCCGATCCAGGCATAGACGCGAATCAGATAGGATGTCCAGAACGGCAGCATCACCATCATCATCAGCGTGTTGCGCGCCGCTTCCCCGGCCCTGGCGATGTAATAGGCCATTGGATAGCCGATCAACAGGCAGAATACGGTGGAGACAAAGGCCATCTTCACCGAACTGAGATACGTGGCGAAATATAGATCATCGCTGAGCATGAACTGGTAATGGCCCAGATTCAGCGCGATGCTGAGCACGCCGTTTTCAAGTTTGGCAAGCGGCGTGTAAGGCGGAATCCCCAACTGCTGCTGGGAAAAACTGATGCCCACCACCAGCAGGAAAGGCAGCAGGAAGAATACGAACAGGAACAGGAAGGGCACGCCGATCACGGCCCCACGGCCCGTAGGCAGACAGCGTTTCAGATCCGGTAGTTTCATGGCGGCACCACGACGCGCCAGGCGTCAAAGCGTTGCTTCCCCATCGGCGACGCGCCGCCGATACCCTAATCCGCCTGGATGGCGGCCGATGTCCTGCAGACGTCCTGCCGGCTGTGAAAACAGGCGACGGACTGTTCTTGGGAATAGGCGGCCGGACAGGATCGTCCGGCCGGATTCGGGCTTAGTGGCCCGTCTTCAACTGGGTCCACAAACGGTTTTGCACGCGCATGATTTCCGGCGGCAAGGGCTTGAGCAGGAACAAGCTTTTCATGACCGACTCCGGCGGGTACACCGTGGGATCATTGGCGATTTCCGGCTTCACGTACTTGCGCGCCGCGACATTGACAGTGGGATAGAACACCGTATTGGTGATTTCGGCATTCACCTCGGGAAGACTGACGTAATTGATCCATTTATGCGCCTCCTCAGGGTGCGGCGCATCCTTGGGAATCACCATCACATCGAACCAGACCGGCGCGCCGCCCTTGGGCAGGACATAGGCGATCTGGTAGGGCCTCTTAGCTTCCGCGGCCCTGCGCTTGGCGATATGGACATCGCCAGAGAACCCATAGGCGAAGCAGATATCGCCATTGGCCAGGTCATTGATATAGCCGGAAGAATTGAACTGGGTGATGTAGGGACGGATCTTCTTCATCATGTTGAAGGCCGCTTGATAGTCCGCCGGGTTCTTGCTGTTCGGATCCTTGCCCAGGTAATGCAGCGCCGCCGCGAATACGTCGCTGGGCTGATCCAGCACCGAGACCCCGCAGCCTTTCAGCTTGGACAGGTATTGCGGATTGAACAGCATCTCCCAGCTCTCCAACGGAGCCTTGTCGCCCAGCGCAGCCTTGACCTTGGTCAGGTTGTAGCCGAAACCATCCGTGCCGTAAGCCCATGGCACGCCGTGCGCGTTGCCGGGATCGGCGTCCGCGATCTTGGCCATCAGCGTCTTGTCCAGATTAGCCAGGTTCGGCAGCTTTGACTTATCCAGCTTCTGATAGATGCCGGCTTCGATCTGCTTGGCCATGAAATTGGAGGTCGGCACCACGATATCGTAACCCGAATGCCCGGTCAGCATCTTGGCCTGCAGGGTATCGTCGCTGTCGTAGACATCGTATTTCACCTTGACTCCGGATTGCTTCTCGAATCCCGGAATGGTGCTCTTGGCGATGTAGTCGGACCAGTTGTAGACGTTCAAGACCTTGCCCGCGGCCAGCGCGCCGGTGGCCGGCAGCAATAGCAACAGGGAGCACAGCGCTTTGCGAACCAGTTTCTTCTTCATGACAGGCTTCCTAAAAAGTAGCACAACCATAAACGCCTCCGCTTCCTGCCCGCGGGGCTCGAGTCACTGCATTCCATGCTGTCGCCGATCCGGCGCATGCGCGCCCCGGCGTACTGCCAACATATACTCTGCGGCCATCGCCGCAAGTGCTCTTGGCGTTACGGCATGTAAAACGATAAGCGAATTGGATTCAACGGCGCGGGAAGGAATGGCAAGGCGGGCCGGCGCGCGGCGCCTTCGCGAAAACGCGGGCGGGAAGTCTGAAGAATGCGAAACCTGCCGGACAGCGACATGCGGCTGACATCATCGTTTCCTCTCGGGATCTCCATACTGCCGATGCGTTTAATTAAATTAACGCACTCATATTTATGTCATCACTTTTTAACCACATTCCTTGAAACACGCAAGCAGGGCATGACGCGGATCCCGCAGTCGGCGCCACGCTGCGCTTTCCGGAACGCCCCGCGGAACGCGCCATCGCCTCCCACCCGCGCCACGAACCTCGCCAATTCAAGGCAAATAACAATGGCATGAAAAATTATCCGATTTATTCACGCGGCCAAGGCGTGGGAAACGCGCAACATGCCTGCCGCGCGGGCGCAGATTCGCGCTGCCAAACAAAAAGGCCGCCAAAGGCGGCCTTTCCGGCACGGCGCGTGCGGAGAATCAAAACAAGCGCGTGACCAGGGCCTTGTCATCGTAACCGGCGAAACCGGGGACGCGGACCTGCATCCCGTTGCCCGGAGCGACCTGCACCGCCTCGCCGTTGCGGATCATCTCGGCTAGTTCGATCACGCGGTTGCCGGACGGATGGATGATTTCCAGCTTGTCGCCGACAGCGAAACGATTCTTCACCTCGATCAGCGCCCAGCCTTCGCCATCCACCTCGATCACGTCGCCCACGTACTGGCTCTGCTTGGCTTTCGAGTGGCCGGTCAGGTAGTTCTGGTAATCCTGGCTTTGATGGCGCTCCAGGAATCCGGGCGTGTAGCCGCGGTTGGCCAAGCCGTCTAGATCAGCCAGCAAGCCAAGATCGAACGGTCGGCCGGCAACGGCGTCGTCAATGGCCTTGCGGTATACCTGGGCGGCGCGCGCCACGTAATACAGGCTCTTGGTGCGGCCCTCGATCTTCAGCGAATCCACCCCGATCTTGACCAGCTTCTCCACCTGCTCGACGGCGCGCAGGTCCTTGGAGTTCATGATGTAGGTGCCGTGCTCGTCCTCGATGATGGGCATCAGCTCGCCCGGACGGCTGCCCTCCTCGATCAGATAGGTCTTGTCGGCCAGCGGATGGCGCTGCTGACTGCCGCAGGACGAGAAGTTCTGGTTGGCCTCTTCCATCGCCTTGTTGAAGTCGAACTGGATCACCTGCACGTCGCCGGCGGCGTCGCCCTCGGTGTCGTGCACCTTGTAATCCCAGCGGCAGGCATTGGTACAGGTGCCTTGATTCGGATCGCGATGGTTGAAGTAGCCGGACAGCAGGCAACGGCCGGAATAGGCGATGCACAAGGCGCCGTGCACGAACACTTCCAGCTCCATGTCCGGGCACTCCTGGCGGATCTCGGCGATCTCGTCCAGGCTCAGCTCGCGCGACAGGATGATGCGCGACACGCCCAGCTTTTGCCAGAACTTGACGCCCATGTAATTGACGGTATTCGCCTGCACCGACAGGTGGATCGGCACTTCCGGCCATTTTTCGCGCACCATCATGATCAGGCCCGGATCGGCCATGATCAGCGCGTCCGGCTTCATCGCGATCACCGGCTCCATGTCGGCCATATAGGTCTTGATCTTGCTGTTGTGCGGCAGGATGTTGCTGGCGACGAAGAACAGTTTGCCGCGCGCGTGGGCCTCGTCTATGCCCTGTTTCAGCTCTTCCAGCTTGAAGTCGTTGTTGCGGGCGCGCAGGCTGTAGCGCGGCTGGCCGGCATAGACGGCGTCGGCGCCAAAATCATAGGCGGCGCGCATCTTGTCCAGCGTGCCGGCCGGCAGCAAGAGTTCGGGTGCTTTGATCATTGCTTGAGAAATTCTCGATGTGTTCAGTTGAGCAGACAGGAAACCGGCAGCGGCTCCTTGTCCGGCTTGACGAAGGCCTTGCGCGCGGAGTCGGTCAGGAGTCGCTCCGCGGAATAGTATTGCTCCAGCACGCCGCGGGCGTCCCGGACCAGATCGCCGCAGCTGTCGAGGAAAGCAGGCCAGTCCTCGATCAGCTCGGGCTTGGACGCGACGCGGCTATAGGCGATGGCGAGCAGGGCCATCGTCAGCGTATGGTTGTACTTTGTCGCCGCGCCGTTCGCCATCGCGAACCGCGACAGCGCGTGCGCGCAGCGCGCGGCCGCCTCGGGCGCCGGGTATTCCCGGCGATAGCCCCAGGCCGCGTACAGGTGGGCTTGATGATTGAAATCCGATGCAGGCAGCGCATTGGTTTCCAGCTGACGCAGGAATACCTGGTGCTCCATGTTGCAGACACTCCGCAGTGCAAAAAACGACAGGCTCCACACCATAGCGGAGCCTGTTTGAGTTCTATCCGGCCGCGATTATGCGCGGCTGCAAGGACAGCGTCAAGCCCGGATTGATTCTTGACGAATCTTTAAGCTCATGTTTTAAAAGCCGTTTTACTTGCGCGGTTTTTGCAACAGCGCCCACAAGGCGCCGAGTTGCCCACCCAGCGCAAGCAACAGCAAAAGCGGGCACAGCAAGGCCGCCAGCGCGCTTTCCGTCGTCCCTGCGCGCCACAGCGCGGACGACAGCATGAAAATCAGCGTCGACAGCGCCAGAGTGGCGACGGCCAGTCTGCGGTTGTCGCGCAGGCGTTGAATCAGTTTGATCATGAACTTCCGTTTCCTCTTGAAAATCAACGTCCGCCGGCCACGAAATCAGCCATCCGGGACAATGCCTCCAGTTCGTCGGCGAAAAAACCGGCAGCGGCGCGGGCGGAGAGATTGTATTCGCCGGGATGCTGCCGCATCCCGTGCTCCTCTAGCAGACCGCGGAAAGTGGCCTGCGGTTCCAGGCCCCTTTCGCGGCACAGCGTGATGAACCAGCGATTGCCTATCAGCACGTGGCCCACTTCGTCGCGCAGGATGATGTCCAGCGCCGCGACGCTGGCGTGATCGCCGATTCCCGCCAGACGCCGCTGGATGCCCGGCGTGACGTCCAAGCCGCGTGCCTCCAGCACGCGCGGCACCAGCGCCATGCGGACCATCGCGTCGTGATCAGTCTTGCGGCACATCGCCCACAGGCCGTCATGGGCCGGGAAATCGCCATAAGCGAAACCCAGCTCGCTCAGCCTGCCCTGCAGCAGACGAAAATGGCCTGCCTCCTCTGCGGCCACCTTCAGCCAATCGTCGACGAAAGCGTCCGGCAGTTGACGGAAACGCCAGGCGGCATCCAGCGCCAGATTGACTGCGTTGAATTCGATATGAACGATCGCATGCAACAGGGCTCCGTGGCCATGGCGGGTGGACAGACTGCGCTTGGGCACGCGCGCGGGGTGGACCAGCTCCGGCCGTTCCGGGCGCCCCGGCTCGGGCAAGGCATAGGCCGGCGGCGCGTCCCGCCTGGCCAGCCTGCCCGTCCGCCAATCGCGGAACAGGCTTTCCGTCCATGCCATTTTGTCCTCAACCACCGGACACAGCAGCGCGCGCTCGATCAGGGGATACAGCGATTGTGCTTGGCTCATGAGAGCGGATTTTAAGCTTGCGGGGGCTACAGGCCAAGCGCGTCCGCTGCGGACGTGGGGCTGCGCCGCTACTCCTCAACGGTCTCGCCCTGGCTCGCCAGCCATCCCTCGAAGACTTTCAGTTGCTCTTCGAAAAAGACCATTTTCCGCTTGGCGAGGTCCAGATCATGCGCTTTGCCGGCCTTTTCCACCGTCTCGGCGGCGTCTCCCATGCCATTGGCGCCCACCATGCGGCTGGCGCCCTTGATCCGGTGCGCGGAAAAACCAATCCGCTCGGCGTCCTCCGCCTCCATCGCCGCCCGCAGCTCGGCCACATCCTCGCTGTTGCCGGTCTGGAATTCCCTCAAGATTTCCAGCTCCACGCTCAGGTCGCCATTGCTGTACACCTCCAGCACGCTGCGGTCTATCGGAGACTCTCCGCCCTCGACGCCATCTTGCTTCGCCGCCTCTTGCTCCGGCGCAGACGCGGCATCCCCGCTAGGCTCCGGCGCCATGTCCCGCTCGATGGAAGGTTCGCCCGCCATCGCCCCCATCCACTTTCTCAACGTCGCTTCCAGCGCCAGGATGGACAGGGGCTTGGTCAGAAAGTCATCCATGCCCGCGTCCCTCGTCTTGTCCACCTCTTCCTTGGCCGCGTTGGCTGTGCAAGCGACGATGGGGATGCGGCCGCGTTCCGGATGCGACTCCTCATGCGCCCGCACCAGCCGCGCCAGCTGATAGCCGTCAATGCCGGGCATGTGGCAGTCGGTAAGTATCAGCGAGTAGCGCCCGGACAGCCATTTGCTGAAGGCGCGGTCGCCATCCTCGGCCCAGTCCGCAGGGTAACCCAGCTTTTCCAGCTGCTTCAGCGTCAGCTTGCGGTTGGTAGGGTTGTCCTCCGCGAACAGGATGGGAAACAATCCGCTGCCCGCGCCGCCGGCGCTGCCGGCGGGCATGCCCGTCGCGACGGACTCCAGCGGCACCCTCTGCTCTGGCAGCATCACCGGCTCCACCTGTTCGGCCAGCCACTCCACCTCCATCAGCAGGCGTGCGCAGCTGCCCTTGCCCTGCTCGCTCTCCATCTCCACGTGCCCGCCCATCAGCCCGGCCAAGCGGCGGCAGATGGCCAGGCCCAGGCCAGTGCCGCCAAAGCGGCGGGTGGTTTCCGAATCCGCCTGAGTGAAGGGCTGGAACAGCTTGCTCAATTGCTCCTGCGACATGCCGATGCCGGTGTCTTCCACTTCGAAGGACAGCACCTGGTAATTGGCTACCGTGTCCATCACCTTGACTCGGATGTCCACCCGGCCGCTAGAGGTGAACTTAATGGCGTTGCTGATGAAGTTCTGCAGAATCTGACGGACCCTCAACGGGTCGATGATCAAGGTAGGCGCCAGCTTCCCATCCAGCGTCAGCGACAGTTCCAGGCCCTTCTTGCTGGCGTTTTCGTGGTAAAGGCTGCGCACGCTGTCCATGAACGGCCGGATCGCGGTGCGGGTAGGCACGATTTCCAGACGATCCGCCTCGATCTTCGAGAAGTCCAGGATGTCGTCTATCAGCCGCAGCAGCGTGTTGGCCGAGTCCTGTATCGTGCCCACGGTATCCTGCTGCTCGGCATCCAGCTTGGTCATCGCCAGCAGCTCCAGCATGCCCAGCACGCCGTTCATCGGCGTGCGGATTTCGTGGCTCATGGTGGCCAGGAAGGCGCTCTTGGCGCGGTTGGCCGCGTTGGCCTGGTCGCGCGCCATCCGCAATTCGAACTCGGCCATCTTGCGCTCGGTGATGTCGAGGCAGGCCAGGATGATCACCGACTCGCTGGCGTCCGGGAACAGCAGCTGCCCCTCGAACAACACCCAGATCGGCCTGCCAGTGCCGGTCAGGCACTCCAGCTCGCAGTGGATGCGCGCGTTGTCCTGCTGCATCTTGGACATCTGTTCGGCCAGTTCGTACCAGCCATGCTCCGACGCCAGCAGCTCCATCAAGTGCATGCCGGACAGGCCGTATTCGTCGCCGACATCGAATATGCTTTCTGCGGTGAGGTTGGCGCGGGTGATCTGGAAGTGCTCGTTCAAGCGCAATAGGCCCACAGGCGACGCCGAATACACCGCCTCCTCTTCCTGCAGCACCGCGCGCAACTGCGCCTCGGACAGTTTGCGCCGATCCTCTTCCGCATAGAAACCCAGGATGTTGGCGTAAGCGCCCAGCAAGGGCAGGATGCTGATGCCCAGTTGCGACAGCGTGGGCCGCAGCAGGCACACGCCGGCCGCCGCCTCGCCGCCCAGCATCACCGGCAGCGAGACCCAGGACGGCTGCGCCGTCAAGCTGCGGAATAGCGCCGCCAGCGGCATTTCCGCTTGCGACAGCTGCTGCGGCAAGGGAAGGAAATCAGGCCAGGAGCCGGCCTGGGGCACCAGGCCCTCTTCTCCCTCCTCGCTCACCGCCCATGCGACCAGCAGGCATTGCTCCGAGCTGGTGAAATCGAGAAAAGTGTTGTGCAGCCTCTGGAACACCGCTCCGCGCTCCGCCCGGGACAGCAACATGGCCTCGATTTCCGAAATCACCGACAGCAGGGCCACGCTTCGCTCCAGCGAGCTTTCCGCCAAGCGCCGCTTGTGCTCGTCGCGCACGATGAGGATGTCCAGCGGCCGGTTCGCGTCCTCCTGGAATCGCCCCACGCTCAGCATCGCGTGGAAGCGCTCGCCGCCGCTGCCCATGCCCTCCACCGGCATGGAGCGCCCGGTTTGCACCTCCAGCGCGGCCAGCACCGACAGCAACTCGTCGTCCACCACGAACAGCTGCCGCGCCGGCATGCCCACCAAGGCGCTCATCGGATATCCGAACATGCGCCCGGCGCCCTCGTTGGCCATGTCGATCACGCCATTCTGGTCAACCACCAGCATCGCATCGCCGGATACATCCAGCATCCGCTGCAGGAAGTCCAGCGGCTTGAGCACCTTGCGCACCACCACATAAGACAGGAAAGCCAGCAAGGCTAGCATGGCCAGCCCGAACACGCCCTCTCGCAACAAGATGCCAAGATAGTGGGAACGGTTCTCCCGCAACCTCTGCTCCGCCTTGGCGGCAATCAACGCCTGGGCTCGCTCCAGCACAACCTCCAGTTGCCGCTGGTTTTGCCGATAGTCCGTCGCCTGGCTGAACTGCAGCCGCCCATCCATTTGCTCCAGTTGTATCTGCGTCAACAGCTGCAGGCGATTTCCCTGCATGGCGATGTCGGGTAGTTGGCTCGACAGGCCCGCGTCGCCAATGCTGTCCAGCCGAGACTGCAGCCGCTTCAGCATCAGCATGCCGGCCCCCACGCCTCGCGCCAGCTCCTCCTCCGCCCGGCGGTCCAGCCTATGCTTGAGCCCCGCACGCACCACCAGCGCCTGCGCGCCAGAACGGAACCAATAGTCCAGCGCCACGGCATCCTGCCTCAGCCAGGCCAGGTTTCCCACTCGGGAGTCGCCGCCCGAGGCCATGTCGGCGACGGCGGCATCCAGCAGCAACTGGATTTGTCCTTGCACATCCCGGGTCTGCTCATACAGGCGGCGCAGCAGCGCCTCGTTCGTACCGCCTCCCGACTGCATCGCCTGCCTGGCGTCAATCCGCAGCTGTTGGTACTGGCGAACCAGTTCCCGCAGCTTGGCGATGCGCTCCGCGGTTCTGGCGTCCTCATGGCCATGCCAGGCGGTAACCAGCGTAAGGAAGCGCTCATCCACCTGCCGAGCCTGTCGCGCCAGCTCATCGGACGTTGACGCTCCCGTCAGCAGGCCGGACATCAGCATCCCGCTTTCCCGCAATTGCAGATCGGAAAAACCGCTCAGTTGGACCACATCCTGATTCAAATGCACCAATAGCTCGGACTGCTGATAGGCTCTCCAGGCCGACAACTGCAACAGCACCATCACCCCTGCCTGGGCGGCGCCCAGCAGAAACACGATAGCGAGCACGCTTCGCCCTATCGACATCGCCTGGCTGCGGCTGCGTCCGCCCAGCTGCATGGCTTAGTGCCTCGCCACCGAAGGGTTTGCGGCCACCTCGTCGCCTTCCGACACATAGATGTGCGCGACGCCGTAGCGTTCGCTGTAATCCCGCAGCACGGTAAGCTGGTTGGCGGAGATGGTGGCGCCCCGCGGCAAAAGCAGATGCCCCGCTCTGCTGCGCAGGTCCCGGGTCAGCAGCGAGCCGGGTTTGATCTTGTCCAGCGTCAGACAGCGCTCCTCAGGCTCTTCCTGGCTGACTGGCGACCGGGTTTCGAACAACCGGCCGAATACCTTCTTGTCGTACTCGGTGCCTGTGGCCACGTTGTAATAGCTGAACGGATCAATCTCCGGGCGCTCGCGGCTCATCGCCACCTGTATCGCCTTTTCCACATCCGCCGGCTTGGGCGGCTTCACCACAAAGCCGTCGGCATGCAGCTGGCTGGCCAGCACCACATTGGTCCGGTCCGCGTGGCCGGACAAGAAGACGAAGGGCAGATTGGACACGTTGGCGGTATGGCCGCAGCGCAGCTCCTTGAGCAGATCCATACCGTTCATCGGCTGCATCTGCACATCGCACAACACGATGTCCACCATGCGGATATCCAGCAGCCGCATGGCCGCCGTGCCGTCCGCCGCCTGGAAAATATGCTCCTGCTTGATGCCCATGCTCTGCAAAGCCTGCGAAATCAGCGTTCTGACCAGCGTCTGGTCGTCGACTATCATGATGCGCAGGCGGGCCAGGTCGACCGAAATCATCGCATCTCCTTACACAGGGGTTTCGCTTGAAGCTGGGCTGCCATTCGGCACGGCGGCGATCTCCTGCAGCAACTCCTCCTCCGGCACCACCAACGACACCGCATCGCCTCGGCCTTGCGTACAGCCCATGGCCCGCGCGACCGAAACGGCGTCATCGTCGTCAAGCTCGGTGGCGCACACCTCAGCCTGTCCCAATCCGAAGGACCGCAGCATCTGGAAAGCCGCTGGCTCCTCCCCCCTCAACGCGCGCATCCACTGCAACGTCTCCATCGGAACGCTCACCTGGTCGAACGGCAGGCGAAAGAGATTGCTGACCGTCAACGAGCCCTGGCCAAAGCCGCCTGCCAGCAGACGGAAACCCAGATACTTGATCTTGGCGATATTCTCGAAGCACAATCCATCCGAACGGCGATTGAGCCCATCTGCGAGTTCGAAGCCGAGACTGGCAGGCGATACCTGATACTGCTGCAGCGCGACGAAGCAATGATCGAACACATTGTCGGCGGACAGGCAAGCCTCGTCGATGCGGATATCCACCCGACACTCCTCCGCCCCGCAAGCAGAACGCGTATCCTGCAACAGACGGGCCACCCGCTCCACCAGCATCTCCAGCGCGGCAGGGGACGCGCCTCGCCTTCCTGACAACAATTCCAACAATTTTTCCAGCGGCAGCCGCCCGCCATCCCGCAGCAGCAGCGCCGTCAATGAAAAGGCGACCAGCTTGCGGCTGGACAGCGCTCGGACAGGCGCGAACTCCAAACGAAAGCTCTCGGCGCTCAACTCCGCCAGCAACGACTCGACATCGCTCGCCGCGGGCGCGGCGCGCCGCTCCATTTCGTTGAAGATGCCGTTGAGCGAGGCGACGAAGGCCTCCGCCGAATAGGGTTTGGACAGGAAGCGGGCACAGGCGATGCCCAGATTGGCCGACATGTCGGCTATGGTCTGCAGCGTTTTTCCGTCATAGCCGGAGATGATGAGCAAGGCCGAGCGGTAGCCCAGTCTGGCGACATTCTTGATGAAGTCGATGCCATTCATGCCCGGCATGCCGATATCCGTGATGATCAGATGGTAGCCGCCCTCGGCAATGCTGCGCAGCGCTTCTGCCGGATCGCTGAACTCGTCAATGTCCACCGCGAAGCGGCTGAAGAAGCTGGCTTGGCGCGAAATCAGCTTGCGCAAAACCAGCTGATCGTCCAGAACCAGGAAACGCTTGGGTTTCAGCTCCATGCCAGATTGCCCCTTTCCATGCGCGGCGAGGTCGACCCTGGGCGGGATGGCCGTAATCGCCCGGGAGAGTGAGAGCTGCGGAAAACCAAATGGATACGCGATGCCCGCGCCATCATCTCGCTAAGACATTCGCGTAAGCAGGCATTGCGTAATACCATGTATAGGCTGACAAATATGGCAGCACAAGACCGTGCCGACACGAAGGCCTCGGAGCGGCCGAAACCCTGCCCGAGAACTCGCTCCGCCCGAAAAACCTGGAGAAATCATTGCATGACTGATGCGCCACGCTGCCCATGGTGCGGAGATGATCCGCTCTATGTCGACTACCACGACACGGAATGGGGCCGCCCGGAACGGGACGACCGCAAATTGTTCGAGATGCTGGTGCTGGAGGGCGCCCAGGCCGGCCTGTCCTGGATCACCATATTGAGAAAACGCGAAGGCTACCGCGCGGCCTTCCACAACTTTGACCCGGCCAAGGTGGCGGCCATGAGCGACAACGACGCCGAGCGCTTGATGCAGAACCCCGGCATCGTGCGCAACCGGCTGAAAATCCACAGCGCCATCCGCAACGCCAAGGTGTTTATGAGGATGCAGCGTGAACACGGCAGCTTCGCCGACTGGCTGTGGGCGCATGTGGATGGCCAGCCCATCGTGCGCCAGCGCGATGACGAGCGCGTGCCCGCCAGCACCGAACTGTCCGACCGCATCAGCAAGGAATTGAAGAAGGCGGGCATGAATTTCGTCGGCAGCACGGTCATCTATGCCTATCTGCAGGCCTGCGGCGTGGTCAACGACCACTTGCCGGATTGTTACCTGCATCCTGCCGGCTAAGCTTGGCGTCTCTGGCCTGTACATGAAAAACGGCCGCGTCAAACGAAGCGGCCGTTTCTTTGACTCCCGGCGGCGGCCGACTCAGTCGAACGCCAACTGCTCGTTGCGCGCCTCCACCATCACCGTCGACTTGGGCGGATACTTTCCGGCCAGAATGGCCTTGGCCAGCGGATTTTCCAGTTCGGCCTGGATCGCGCGCTTCAGCGGACGCGCGCCGTATACCGGATCGAAACCGGCCTCGGACAGCAACGCCAGCGCTTCATCGCTGATCTGCAGGTTCAGGTCCAGCTTGGCCAGCCGGCTCTCCAGGCTCTTCAACTGGATGCGGGCGATGGACTGGATGTGTTTCTCGTCCAGTCCGTGGAACACCACCACTTCGTCGATGCGGTTGATGAACTCCGGACGGAACTGCGTCTTCACCTCGGCCATCACGGCAAGCTTGATCACCTGGTAATCGTCAGTAGCCATCGCCTGGATCTGCTGGCTGCCGATATTGGACGTCATCACGATCACCGTGTTCTTGAAGTCCACGGTGCGGCCCTGGCCGTCGGTCAGCCGGCCGTCGTCCAGCACTTGCAACAGCACGTTGAACACGTCCGGATGCGCCTTCTCCACCTCGTCCAGCAAGATCACGCTGTACGGCTTGCGGCGCACCTGCTCGGTCAAATAGCCGCCTTCCTCGTAGCCGACATAGCCCGGAGGCGCGCCGATCAGCCGCGCCACCGAATGCTTCTCCATATACTCGGACATGTCGATGCGGATCAGGTGGTCCTCGCTGTCGAACAGGAAGCTGGCCAAGGTCTTGCACAGCTCGGTCTTGCCGACGCCGGTCGGCCCCAGGAACAGAAAGGAACCGTAGGGCTTGTTCGGGTCGGCCAGGCCGGAGCGCGAACGGCGGATGGCGTCCGCGACCGCGGTCACCGCCTCGTCCTGCCCCACCACGCGCTGATGCAGCACGTCCTCCATTTTCAGCAGCTTTTCGCGCTCGCCCGTCAACATCTTGGACACCGGGATGCCGGTGGCGCGGCTGATCACCTCGGCGATCTCCTCGGCGCCCACCTGGGTGCGCAGCAAACGATTGGGCTTGGCCTCGTCCTGGCCGCCGGCGGCCTCGGCCTCTTTCAGCCTGGCCTCCAGCTGCGGCAGTTTGCCGTATTGCAGTTCGGCCAGCTTCTGCCAGTCGCCCTTGCGCTTGAGCTCCTCCATATCCACCTTGAGGCGGTCGATTTCCTCCTTGATGCTCTGCGAACCCTGTTGCGCGGCTTTTTCCGCTTTCCAGATTTCCTCCAGGTCGGCGTATTCGCGCGACAGTTCGGCGATCTCGTCCTCAATCAGCTTCAACCGCTTTTGAGAAGCCTCGTCGCTTTCCTTGTTCACAGCCTCGCGCTCGATCTTCAGCTGGATCAGCCGGCGGTCCAGCTTGTCCATCGCTTCGGGCTTGGAGTCCAGCTCCATCTTGATGCGGCTGGCGGCCTCGTCGATCAGGTCGATGGCCTTGTCCGGCAGAAAGCGGTCGGTGATGTAGCGCTGGGAAAGCTCGGCGGCGGCGACGATGGCTGGATCGGTGATGTCCACGCCATGGTGAATCTCGTACTTTTCCTGCAGGCCGCGCAGGATGGCGATGGTGTCTTCTACCGACGGCTCGCCCACCAGCACCTTTTGGAAGCGGCGCTCCAGCGCGGCATCCTTCTCGATGTACTTGCGGTATTCGTCCAGCGTGGTGGCGCCGATGCAGTGCAATTCGCCGCGCGCCAGCGCCGGTTTCAGCATATTGCCGGCGTCCATCGCGCCATCGGCTTTGCCGGCGCCGACCAGGGTATGGATTTCGTCGATGAAGATCAGGGTGCGGCCGTCGTCCTTGGACAGATCATTCAATACCGCTTTCAGCCGCTCCTCGAACTCTCCTCGATATTTGGCGCCGGCGATCAGGGCCGCCAGGTCCAGCACCAACAGGCGCTTGCCCTTCAGGCTTTCCGGCACTTCGCCGTTGACGATGCGCTGCGCCAGGCCTTCGACGATGGCGGTTTTGCCCACGCCCGGCTCGCCGATCAGCACCGGATTGTTCTTGGTGCGGCGCTGCAGCACCTGGATGGCGCGGCGGATTTCATCGTCGCGGCCTATCACCGGATCGAGCTTGCCCTGCCGCGCGCGCTCGGTCAGGTCCATCGTGTATTTCTTCAAGGCTTCGCGCTGATCTTCGGCATCGGCGCTGTTGACGTTCTCGCCGCCGCGCACCGCGTCTATCGCCGCCTGGATGGAGGCGTGGTTGCCGCCGTGCTCTTTCAGCAGGCGGCCGGTCTCGCCCTTGTCCTGGGACAAGGCGGACAGGAATAGCTCGCTGGCGATGAATTCGTCGCCCAGCTTCATCGCGATCTTGTCGGTGACGTTGAGCAGATTGGCCAGATCGCGCGACACGGTGATCTCGCCGCCATGGCCCTGCACGCGCGGCAGGCGCTCGATGGCCAGCTTCAGGCTGGCCTTCAAGGCCGGCACATTGACGCCGGCGCGCGCCAGCAGGCCTCCGACGCCGGCCTCTGCGTCGTCCATCATCGCCAGCAGCAGATGCTGCGGCTCGATGTAAGCGTTGTCGCCCGCCACGGCCAAGCTCTGGGCATCCCCCAGCGCTTGCTGGAACTTGGTGGTCAGCTTGTCGAATCGCATGTTGTCGGCTCCCCGGAAAATCTGTCGATGACTTCCATTTTGGGGAGGGACGCGGCCATTTCAAGAGTTGTCAAACGCCGGCGATTGACTACGCTCAAATCACAACATGGCATAAATAGCTGTCGATTTTAAATCCATTGTCAAAACAAGGGGGATGTCCATGAAACGCAACGCCTTGCTCGTTGTCGGCTTGACCCTTCTCGCCTGCCGCGCCCAAGCCGACGATTTTTCCTTGCTGCTGTTCGGCGCCTCCGTCCACCATGGCTGCTCCACTTGCAATCTCAATCAGGACAATCCCGGCGCAGGCGCCGAGTGGGCGTTTTCCGGCGATCAGGATCGCGGCCGCTGGTTCGCCCGCGCCGGCGCCTACCGGGACTCATTCCGCAAAAACGCCAACTACGCCACGCTGGGCTGGAGGCGGGAGTGGGAGATGTTCGGACCTGTCATCGCCGGCATCGGCCTGCAGGCCGGCTACCTGCACGGTTCCGGCCACAACGGCCCGGCCGCGCTGCCCACCCTCAGCCTGGGCACGAAATCGTTCGCGCTCGAAGTAGGCTATCTGCCCAGAGTCAACGTAGGGAGCCACCACCCCAAGACTTCGGTCACCACCTTCAATCTGCGATGGACCTTCTAACCGCCCGCGCATGGCCCGGGCGCATGCCTGGAACGCCGGAGGCGGGCGTGAGACAATACCGCCATCCGAATTCCTTTCCGCCGCCCGCGTCGGGCGGCGGCGCCTGATATCGATGACCCACTCCCACGCCCAACTGTCCTGGCAAGACGGCCAACCCATGTCCGCCGTTTTCGGCGACGTCTATTTCTCGCGCGCGTCCGGCCTGGAGGAAACCCGCCACGTCTTCCTGCGCCACAATCAACTGGCAGAGCGCTTCGCCGCGCTGCTGCCTCATGATGGCTTCACCATCGCGGAAACCGGTTTCGGCACCGGCTTGAATTTCCTGTGCGCTTGGCAGTGCTTCGATGCGCGCGCGCCGGCCGGCGCGCGGCTGCATTTCGTCAGCGCCGAAAAATACCCGCTGACCCCGGTCGATCTGGCCCAGGCGCTGGCCTTGTGGCCGGAGCTCGCCGACCTCTCCGGCCAATTGCTGGCGCAGTACGACGTACTGACGCCAGGCTGGCACCGCTTCGTATTGGCCGACGGCAGAGTGACGCTGACGCTGATGATAGGCGACGTGCTGGAGACGCTGCCGCAACTGGACGCCCGCGTCGACGCCTGGTTTCTGGATGGTTTCGCGCCCGCCAAGAATCCCGGCATGTGGCAGCAAGCCCTATTCGACCGGATGGCGCGCCTATCCGCCCCCGGAGCCAGCTTCGCGACGTTCACCAGCGCCGGAGAGGTGCGCCGCGGCCTGGCGGCGTCCGGATTCGAAGTCAAAAAAGCGCCTGGCCACGGCAAAAAGCGCCACATCAGCCACGGCTGGATCGCCACGCCGCCCGCGCCGGACTGGCAAGCGCCTTGGTTCGCCCGCCCGGAGCCGCGCTGGCGCGAACGCAGCGCCGTCGTCATCGGCGGCGGGCTGGCCGGCGCGGCAAGCGCGCGCAGCCTGGCCCTGAGGGGCTGGCAGGTGACTATCGTCGAACGCATGCCGGGCTTGGCCGGCGCAGCCTCAGGCAACCCTCAGGGCGTGCTCTACGCCAAGCTGTCGCCGCACCTGACGCCGCTGACCCGGCTGGTGCTGTCCGGCTACGCCTACAGCCTGCGCGCGCTGCGCGGCTTGCTGCCCGAGGGCGACGACTGGCAGGCATGCGGCGTGCTGCAACTGGCTCACAACGAGAAGGAAGCGGAGAAACAACGGGCGCTGGACGCGCTGAGGCTGCCGGAAACCGTGATGCGTCTACTGGACCGGGAAAGCGCCAGCGAACTGGCCGGCACGCCGCTGCCGACTGGTGGCCTGCACTTCCCTCAAGGCGGCTGGGCGCATCCGCCAGCGCTGGTGGAGAAACTGGCCGACCATCCGAATATCCTGGTCAAAACCGGCCATACCGCGCTGGAATTGGACTACAACCCAGCGCAGCGCAGCTGGACAGTCAGCGATGAGAGCGGACCATTGGCGACCGCCTCCGCGGTGGTGCTGGCCGGCGCCGCGGAGACCGCGCAATTCGACAGCACCCGCCACCTGCCACTGAAGAAAATACGCGGACAGATCACCAGCATCGCCGCCAGCGAGGAAAGCCTTCGCCTGCGCGCGGTGCTGTGCGGCGAGGGCTACCTCTCCCCCGCCCGCGGCGGCCGCCACTGCCTGGGCGCGACGTTCAAATTCGACGCCGACGATCTCGCCGTCCGCGACGACGAGCACGCGGAAAATCTGGCCATGCTGGCCGCGCTGGCGCCGGACCTGCGCGCCAGCCTGACCGAAGACGCGCCGGAACAGCTGGGCGGGCGCGCCGCCTTCCGCTGCACCAGCCCTGACTATCTGCCGCTGATCGGCCCGGCGGTGGCCGCGCGCGATTTCTTCGCCGCCTACCGAGAACTGGCGCGGGACGCTACCTTGCGGCCCGCAACGGCCTGCCCCTGGGCGGATGGCCTATACGTCAACGCCGCCCATGGCTCGCGCGGACTGATCACCGCGCCGCTGTCAGGGGAAATCCTGGCATCGCTGCTGGAGGGAGAGCCCGCTCCATTGCCGGCCGACCTGATGCGGGCCGTCCATCCGTCCCGCTTCCTGTTGCGCGACCTGATTCGCCGCAAAGTGGACCCAGACGCGCCCTAAGCAGACTCAGGCCGTCTCCACGGAACGCGCTATCGCCTCTCGGATCGCCTCGGGAATCGGCACCGATTTCTCCGCCTGGTAATCCACCCACACCAGCAGCACCTCGGCACTGGCGTAAACCACGCCGGGATCGTCCCGCCGGTAAAAATGGTGGCGCAGCTTCAAGCTGCTGCGCCCCAGCTTTTCCAGTTCGATGGTGATGTCCAGCAAGGCGGGATAGGTCAGTTGCTTGCGATAGACGCAACTGGTGCTGGCCAGCACAGGGCCGATGCCGTCAGGCTCGATGCCGAACCCCAGCGCCTGCAGCCACTCGATGCGGATCTGCTCCAGATAGCGGAAATAATAGGTATTGTTCAGATGTCCCACCGCGTCCATGTCTCCCCAGCGCATGCTGATGGAACGCGTATCCAGCACCGGCAACGGCGTCGTCAAGGTTGGCTCCCAATCGTCAGGCAAATCGCCATGATAACGGCAAAATCATGCCGTCAGCCTTATCTACCGATTCTTTTGCGAAAGTGTTAAGCCAAGACGGTTTTGATTACATCCCGTCACACAAGCGCTCAACAATCATGCTACTGCCCGGCGGGTCCGATCTGGATAATGTGCCTGTCTGGTTCGCGGGCTCCACCCAGGAGAACACGAGCGGGACGCGATCGAAGCAGGGTCCCGACCATGTCTCGATCACCTGAGCGAAGGTGCAATTCAGAGCCCCACTGGGGCTCTTTTTTTTACCCCCTCTGCGCCGGCCCCGCTAGCCGGAAACTCGCCGGCGGTGCACAATGGCCGCCATTGACCGCTTGCAAGCTCTCCCATGTGGAAATCCATACTCGCCATCGCCGTCGGCGCATCCTGCGGCGCCGTGCTGCGCTGGTTTCTGGGCCTGCGCCTGAACAGCCTGCTTCCCTCGCTGCCGCCCGGCACATTGGCCGCCAACTTGATAGGCGGCTACATCATCGGACTGGCCGTGGCCTTTTTCGCCGACATGCCCTCGCTGTCGCCAATGTGGCGGCTGCTGATCATCACCGGCTTTTGCGGCGGACTGACCACCTTCTCCACATTCTCGGCCGAAGTCGTGGACCTGCTGCGCCAGGGCCAGTTGCAGCCGGCATTCTCCGCCATCGCCGTCCATGTCAGCGGATCGTTGTTGATGACCATGGCCGGCATCGCCAGTTGGCATTGGCTTCGACGCTAACGCTCGAAGAGACGATGGACCGCCACAAGCGGCCATGATTTCAAACGCTGCCTCTTCAGCGCCAGGTCAAGCAAACAGTCCGCTTTCCATGTTCCGAACTCCAGCAAACCCTTCGCGAAGGAAAACCAAGCCCAGCGGCATGCCGCCCTCACCGAAGCCGGCACTAAGCGCCAAGCCCGCCCTGCTGCTGGCCCGCGCCGCCACCAAGCTGCAGCCAGGCACTCAGCATGCAACCATCGAAACACCAGCCCGGATGCGGCCCAGCGCGTCCCGCCTCCTTGGCCAGCGCCTGTGACGCGCCCGCAGCGCCGAACCATGAAACTTTCGCGAAAAGTCAAAGTCAGCTCGATTCCCCCTACAGGAAAAGCGGAATATGAATCGTCATTCGCGTCGCACGATTTTATGGCTGGGTTTCGCCAGCCTGCTGGCTACCCCTTTGTCTTTCTCCGCGCCGGCCCCGGCATTGGAAAAACGGGACATCACCATGGCGGTGGGCGGCATCGGGGTGCTGTATTACCTCCCATTCGCGATCGCCGAGCGGCGGGGCTATTTCCGCGACGAGGGCCTGAACGTCAAGATCGTCGACTTCCCCGGCGGGGCCAAAGCCTTGCAAGCCTTGGTAGGCGGCAGCGCCGATCTGGTGTCGGGTTCGTTTGAACACGTGTTGCAGATGCAGGCCAAAGGCCAGCCGATCCAATCCATCGTGACCCAAGGCGAAATACCGGGACTGGCCCTGATGGTGCCGCGCGACAAAGCGGCTTCCTGGCGATCGCCAGCCGATCTGAAAGGCCTGAAAGTGGGCGTCAGCGCGCCGGGCTCCGGCACGCATCTATTTCTGAACGCCTTGCTGGCCAAGGCGAATCTCAAGCCGGACGCCGTCTCGGCGATCGGGGTGGGCACCGGCGCCACCGCCATCGCCGCGCTGGAAAGCGGCCAGATCGACGCGCTGGTCAGCGTGGATCCCAGCCTCAGCGTGCTGGAGAGGAACGGCACCGGCGTCGCGGTGGTCGACACCCGAAAGCTTAGCGACACCAAAGCGGTCTACGGCGGCAGCTATGCCGCGGGATCGATTTACGCCAAGACCGATTTCATCCAGAAAAATCCGAAAACCGCGCAGGCGGTGGCCAATGCGATGGTGCGCGCGTTAGCCTGGCTGAAGCAGGCGACCCCGCAACAGATCGTCGCCGCCGTTCCTCCTTCCTTTTACGGCAAGAACCCCGCCATTTATCAGCAAGCGCTGGTCAAGAGCATGCCTTCCTACACCGCGGACGGGGTGATGACGGCCGAAGCGGCGCGGAATGTCTACCAGTCCCTGCTCGCCAGCAATCCGGCATTGAGGCGAGTGCAGCCGGAACATAGCTACGACAATCGTTTCGCGCTGAAGGCGGCCAAACAGATCGCGAAGCCGTGATGCAGCCGGCGCTGGCATTTGAAAAAGTGACGGCTGGCTATCTTCCGGGCCGGCCCGTCGTCGAACGATTCGACCTGCAGCTGATGCCAGGCGAGTTTCTGGCGCTGGTCGGGCCGTCCGGCTGCGGCAAGTCCACGCTGTTGAACCTCGCCGCCGGCCTGCAGACGCCGGACTCGGGACAGGTAACGGTCAACGGCCGGCCATTGGCCGGCCTGAACCGTGACGCCGGCTACATGCAGCAAGTCGACACCCTGCTGCCGTGGAAATCCGTGCTCGACAACGTGGCGTTGGGCCTGGCATTGCGCGGCGTGAAGAAAGAGGAAGCCCAGCGCCGGGCGCGGCACTGGCTGCAAACCGTAGGGCTGGCGGCCGATGCCGACCGCCACCCCGCGCAATTGTCCGGCGGAATGAAAAAACGGGCGGCGCTCGCCCAGATGCTGATCACCGAGCCGCCCATTCTGCTGCTGGACGAGCCGTTTTCGGCGCTGGACGCGCAGCTCAGGCAGGAAATGGGCGCCGAACTGGTGCGCCTGATGCAGAATCGAAGCCGCTCCGTGCTGCTGATCACCCATGATCTGCAGGAAGCCATCGCGCTGGCGGACCGGGTGGCGGTGCTGTCGGCGGGCCCGTCCTGCCGGGTGGTGGAAAACCTCGCCATCCGCTTGCCCCATCCCCGCAATGTGGAAAACATGCTGCAGGAGCCTCAGTTCATGGATTATCACGCGGCGCTCTGGCAAGTGTTGAAACAACAGGCCAGGCCGGTAAGTGCATGCCTATGAAACAGACAACCGCCCTGCTGGGCCTGAGGGCCGGGCTGTTCATCAGCGTGCTGGCCGCGTGGTGGTGGCTGACCGCGAGCGAGATACTGCCGCCCTTTTTCTTTGGCGAACCCGCCAAGGTCGCCCAGCAGCTATACGACTGGTTCGCCAGCGGCAGCGTATTCGCCCACCTGGGCGTGACCCTGCTGGAGACCTTTCTGGCCTTGCTGATCGGTTCCGTCGCCGGCGCCGGCATGGGCTTGTGGCTGGCGCTTTCGCCATTGTCCGCCCTGCTGCTCGACCCCTACATCAAAGCGGCCAACGCGATGCCGCGCGTGGTGCTCGCGCCGATTTTCGCAGTCTGGTTCGGACTGGGCATGGCGTCGAAAGTGGCGCTGGGCTTCACGCTGGTGTTTTTCGTGGTGTTCTTCAATGTCTATCAGGGCGTGCGCGAAGTCGATCCTCGGCTGCTGGCCAACACCCGCATGCTGGGCGCCAGCCGCCGGCAACTGATGCGGCATGTCTACTTGCCGTCTGCCGCGGGCTGGCTGTTTTCCAGCATGCACAACGCCGTCGGCATGGCATTCGTCGGCGCCGTGGTGGGAGAGTATCTTGGCTCGGCGCAAGGGATGGGTTATCTGATCCTGCAGGCGGAAGGCGCATTCGACATCAATGCCGTCATCGCCGGCATCGTGGTGCTGACCGGTTGCGCGCTGGGACTGGACTGGCTGGTTGGCAGGGCGGAGCGCCGCGTGTTGCACTGGCATCCTTCCGCCAAGGCCGGGGCCTGAGCGGCAAATCCCGGAGCAGACGGCAGCCCAAACAAAACGCCCCGCAAACCGCGGGGCGTTCTCATTGAAAGAGCGGTCGATCAGCCGCGGATGCGGCGCAACACTTCGTCCTTGCCGATCAAGGCCAGCACGGCGTCCACCGACGGCGTCTGCGTGGTGCCGCACACCAGCACGCGCAGCGGCATGCCCAGCTGGCCCATCTTGATGCCCTCGTCGGCGCAGAAGGGCTTGAACAGCTCATGGATGGACTCGGCGGTCCAGGCCTCCAGCGCGGCCAGACGATCGGCGAAACGGCCCATCCGCGCCACGGCGTCGCCGGCCAGGTGCTTTTCCACGTCGGCGGCGGCCGGCTCGCGCTTCTTGTAGAAGTAATCCACTTCCAGCGCCAGCGCGTTCAGATCCTGCACGCGCTCCTTCACCAGCGCCAGCACGTCGACTATGGCCGGGCCGCTAGCCATATCGACCTGGGCGGCGGCCAGGCGCGGCGCGATCAGCTCGGCCAGGCGCGCGTTGTCGGCCGCCTTGATGTGCTGCGCGTTCAGCCACATGAATTTTTCATGGTTGAAGCGGCTGGCCGACGGACTCACCGCCTCCAGGCTGAACCATTCGACGAACTGCTCCATGGAGAAGAATTCGTCGTCGCCGTGGCCCCAGCCCAGACGCGCCAGGTAGTTCAGCAGCGCCTCCGGCAGAATGCCCTTGTCGGCGTAGTCCACCACGCTGACCGCGTCGCGGCGCTTGGACATCTTCTGGCCGTCTTCATTCAGGATCATCGGCAGGTGGCCGTACACCGGCAGCGGCGCGTTCAGCGCCTTCAGGATGTTGATCTGGCGCGGGGTGTTGTTGACGTGGTCGTCGCCGCGGATCACGTGGGTGATCTGCATGTCCCAGTCGTCCACCACCACGCAGAAGTTATAGGTGGGGCTGCCGTCCGGACGGGCGATGATCAGGTCGTCCAGTTCTTCATTGGAAATCTCGATGCGGCCCTTGACCGCGTCGTCCCAAGCGACGACGCCGTCCAGCGGAGTCTTGAAGCGCACCACCGGCTGCACGCCTTCCGGCATGGCCGGCAGCGTCTTGCCGGCTTCCGGACGCCAGCGGCGGTCGTAGCGCGGCTTGTCGCCGCGGGCTTCCTGCTCGGCGCGCATCGCCTCCAGCTCTTCCTTGCTGCAATAGCAATGGTAGGCGTGGCCGGAGGCCAGCAGTTGCCGGATCACTTCCTTGTAGCGGTCGAAACGCTGCGTCTGGTAGATCGGGCCTTCGTCGTAATCCAGGCCCACCCAGTGCATGCCGTCCAGGATCGCCTTCACAGACTCCGGCGTGGAGCGCTCCAGGTCGGTGTCTTCGATGCGCAGCACGAACACGCCGTTGTTCTTGCGGGCGTACGCCCAGGAAAACAGCGCGGTGCGCACGCCGCCGATATGGAGATAGCCGGTGGGACTGGGGGCGAAACGGGTACGGATCATGATGAGTAGGACTCTGCGGAAAATCGGGAAAGCGGCTATTGTACGCCGCCAATAAAAAAGCCCGCAAACGCGGGCTTGGAAAAAACAGCCTTACGCCATCAGCGCGCCCAGCGAATGGGCCGGCATCATCTCCGCCAGCAGCCAGATGGCGGTCGCCGCCAGCATGGCGGCCATGCTGCAGTTGAAAGCGCGCAAACGCAGCGGAGAGTCCAGAAAGCGGCCGATGGCGACGCCGGAGCCGGCCCAGACGATCACGCAAGGCAGACTGGTGAAGAACGCTGCCAGCGCGAACACGATGGCCGCGCGCCAGGGGTCCATCTGCGTCGGCAGGAACACCATCACCAGATTGAAGCCCATCAGCCATACCTTGGGGTTCAGCCAGTTGAACATCAGCCCGCCGAAAAAGCCCATCGGCCGCGCCGCCGCGCCGCCGCCCGCCTTGCCGGCTCGAGCCAGGTTCCAGGACAGCCACAACAAATAGCCGCAGCCGGCGATGGCAAGGTAGAGCTGCAGCGACGCCATCAGCGACATCACCGCGCCCAGGAACAGGGTCAGCGCGCCAAGCTGCAACGATAGGCCCAGCGCCATGCCCAGCAACATGGGCAAAGTGCGGGAGAAGCCGAAATTGACGCTGGCAGAGGCCAGCACCAGATTGTTGGGACCGGGGGTGATGGACATCACCAGCAGATATGTAACGAGCGCAACCAGATTCATGACCACTCCTGAAACCGCAACCGGCGTGCCGCCGGGCCACACGGGGCATGCCCCGACTCAAGGCGGTCATGATAGGCGTTTGGACTAGACAATTACAGATTCAGAAAAATAGAATTGAGACCATAACAGTTTGATCAATCAGCAACTGTTATGGTTGGTTTCAGGCAAAACTGTGCCGCCCGCCGGATTTTCTGTACTCACCACCTCGCCAAGGAGGCCCGCATGAGCGGCGAACCGCTGTATCAGCAACTGGTCAACGAATGGACAACCTTGATCCAGAACGGCACCGTTCGCCCCGGCGAGCGCCTGCCCTCGGTACGCAAGGCCTGCGAGATGCACAAGGTCAGCCCCTCCACCATCCTGCTGACCTACCGCACGCTGGAAGACCGCGGCCTGATCGAGGCGCGGCCGCAGTCCGGCTTCTACGTCAAATCGGCCGCCACCCTGCCGCTGCCGCGGATGCGCCGCCAAAGCGCTGCCCACCATACCGGAGAAGTGGTGGACCTGATCGAGGCGGTGGTGGGCGCGCAAAACCAGGCCGACTTCATCGACCTGTCGCTGGCCAGCCCGCGGGGCAGCGACTTCTACCCCACCACCCGCTTCAAGCACATCATGGGCCGGCTGCTGCGCCAGCATCCGGAACTGACCACCGACTACCCTTTCCCGCCAGGCTCGGAGCGGCTGCGGCGGCAGATCGCCCAGCGCGCGGTCAGCTGGGGCTGCGTGCTGGCGGCCGACGACTTGGTGATCAGCAACGGTTGCACCGAAGCGCTGCAACTGGCGCTGCGCGCCACCTGCAAACCGGGCGATACCGTGGGCGTGGAATCGCCCACCTATTTCGCGCTGCTGCCGCTGCTGAAGGATCTGGGCCTCACGGTGATCGAGATCCCCACCCACCCCACTAGCGGCCTGGCGCTGGACGCGCTGGAGCTGCTGCTGTCGGAAAAACGGCTCAACGCCGTCGTCGCCATGCCCACCGTGCACAACCCGCTGGGCAGCACCATGCCGCCGGAAGCCAAGCAAAGACTGGCCAAACTGGTCAACGACTACCAGGTGCCGCTGATCGAGGACGCGCCTCATGCCGAGCTGTTTTACGGCCACGCCACGCCGGACGCGGTCAAGGCTTACGACCGCGACGGCTGGGTGCTGCTGTGCTCCGGCTACAGCAAGACGCTGGCGCCGGGCTTTCGCATCGGCTGGATCGCGCCGGGCCGCTTCCTCAGCCAGGTGCGGAGGCTGAAGTTTTCCAGCAGCCTGGGCCAGCCGGCGCTCTTGGAGGAAACGCTGGCCGAATACCTGGAAAACGGCGGCTACGACCACCACCTGCGGCTGCTGCGGCGCCACTTCATCAGCCAGATGGAAAAGCTGCGCGGCGCGGTGGCGCAGCATTTCCCCGCCGGCACCCGCGCCACCCTGCCCTCTGGCGGCTGCCTGCTGTGGGTGGAACTGCCCAGCCACGCCGACGCCATGCGGCTGTTCCAGGCCGCGCTGGCGGAACGGATCACCATCGGCCCCGGCGCCATGTATTCGGCCAAGGACCGTTACCGCAACTGCCTGCGGCTGTCCTGCTGCTACCCGTGGAACGAAGCCTACCAGCGCGCCTTGGCCCGGGTGGGCGAACTGGCGGAAGAGCTGTCCCAGGTTCATTAGAACGGACAATCATATTCAGTATGATTTTTATGTTCTTGCGATTCGATCAGGCCGGCGATAAGGTGAACAGCCATGACAAACGCCTGACAGGAGCCGCTCGATGAAACTGGAAACCCTAGCCGTCCATGCCGGCTACAGCCCGGACCCGACCACCAAGGCGGTGGCGGTGCCGCTGTACCAGACCACCAGCTACGCCTTCGACAGCACCCAGCACGGCGCCGACCTGTTCGACCTCAAGGTGCAGGGCAATATCTACACCCGCATCATGAACCCCACCACCGACGTGCTGGAAAAGCGGATAGCGGCGCTTGAGGGCGGCATCGGCGCGCTGGCGGTGGCGTCCGGCATGGCGGCGGTCAGCTATTCGATCCAGACCATCGCCGAATCCGGCGACAACATCATCGCCACCCGCACGCTGTACGGCGGCACCTACAACCTGTTCGCCCACACCTTCCCGCAGTTGGGCATCGAAGTCCGCTTCGTCGATTACAAGAACCCGGCGGCGATCGCCTCGCTGGTGGACGCGCGCACCAAAGCCGTGTTCTGCGAGTCGATCGGCAACCCGCTGGGCAATGTGGTGGACTTCGCCGCCTTCGCAGAAGAAGCGCACAAACACGGCCTGCCGCTGATCGTCGACAACACCGTGCCTTCGCCCTATCTGTGCCGGCCGTTCGAGCATGGCGCCGACATCGTGGTCCACAGCCTGACCAAATACCTGGGCGGCCACGGCAACAGCATAGGCGGCGCCATCGTCGATTCCGGCAAGTTTCCATGGGGACAACACCAGGCGCGCTTCAAGCGGCTGAACGAGCCGGACGTCAGCTACCACGGCGTCAACTACGTGGAAGCGCTGGGCGAGGCCGCCTACATCGCCCGCGCCCGGGTGGTGCCGCTGCGCAATATGGGCGCGGCGCTGTCGCCGTTCAACGCCTTTCTGATCCTGCAGGGCATAGAGACGCTGGCGCTGCGGATGGACCGCATCTGCGACAACGCCTTGAAAGCGGCGCGCTTCCTGAAGGAAAGCCCGGCGGTGGAATGGGTGGAATACGCCGCCCTGCCGGACCACCCCAGCAAGCCCCTGGCCGACCGCTACCTTGGCGGCCGCGCCTCCGGCATCCTATCCTTCGGCATCAAGGGCGGCGCCGCAGCCGGCGGCCGCTTCATCGACGCGCTGCAGCTGGTGACGCGGCTGGTGAATATCGGCGACGCCAAATCGCTCGCCTGCCACCCGGCCACCACCACCCACCGCCAGCTGTCGCCGGAGGAACAGTTGCAGGCCGGCGTGCGGCCTGAGCTGGTGCGGCTGTCGATCGGCATCGAGCACATCGACGACATCCTGGCCGATATCGGCCAGGCGCTGAAGGCTGCGGCGCAATAGGCGAGCCTTGCCTACAGGCATGGCGAAGGGCCGCCGCGGCGGCCCTTTGCTCTTCCCGCTCAACCCGCCCTGGCTGCCGCCTTGGGCCGCTGGCCGGCTCGCGCCGAAGGCAATGGCGATGCCGGCTCGCGCTCGTTCTGCGGCTGGCTGGCCGCGGGGGCCGGGGGCGGCACCGGCACCGGCACCGAAGGCGTCATTTTCGACAACCACGGCAAGGGGTTCAGGCCGCCGCTGACCGCCGCCTTGCCGCTCTTGCAGCTCAGGCACACCGGTTCGCCCTTGCGCTGTTTCAGCGCGTCGTCCACCCGCTGGCCGAACAGCGCCACCTGATGCTGCCGCTGCCAGGCAAGCAAGGTATCCGCCAGGTAGGGCAAGGAAGGATCGCTTTGCCGGTAATGGTTGCGGTAGACCGTCAGCCACAACTGGCCGGCCTCGTCCTCGCTCAAGATGATGGTCTGATAAGCGACGGTGACCGCGTCGCCTCGGCTAACCGTGCCGGCCAGCTCCAACGCGTCGTTGTTGCGCATTCTCACGCAGCCATGGCTGCGGAAACCCGGCACCGACGAAGGCGCGTTGGTGCCGTGGAAGCCCAAGCCCAGGCTACTCTCGCCGAAGCGGACGAAGACCGGGCCCAGCGGATTGTTGGGCCCCGGCGGCACCACGGTCTGCACCTCCTTGCCGTTGCGCCGCATTTCCTCCTGGATGGACTTGGGCACATGCCAGCTTGGCGCCCGATAAATGCCGGTGATGTCGAAGCTGCCGGTCGGCGTCTGGGTCAGCATCTTGCCCACCGCCACCGGAAAAATCCGCGCCAGCTTGCCGTCCTGATACAAGAACAGCCTGGCCTGCGGCAGATTCAACACCAGATGCCGGCCGATCGGATTGACCGAAACGTCCGGCGCCGGCATCACCGCAGCATAGCCGGGAACCGCCAGCCACCATCCCAGCGCCAGCACCGATAACCGCTTCAACATACCGCACCTTCTGTAACCATGACTCATAATCCGAATTCTAACAGAAAGGCCAGGAATTCCGGGATCGTAAAAAAACCAGCAAGAATCCCCGGTTTTTGAGAAAATCCGCGTTTTACCGATTGATTTTGCAAGCAAGACGATGACGCACCAACAGACTATCGCCCTGGTCGAGTCGCTGGACCACGAAGGCCGGGGGGTCGCCCACGTTGACGGCAAGACCATCTTCATCGATGGCGCCCTGCCGTACGAGAAAGTTGTCTACAGCAGCTACCGCAAGAAACCCAGCTACGAAAACGCCAACACCAGCCAAGTGCTGAAGGAAAGCTTCATGCGCGCCGATCCCCGCTGCCCGCACTTCGGCGTCTGCGGCGGCTGTTCGATGCAGCATGTGGAGTTCACCGCCCAGGTGGCGATCAAGCAGCGCGTGCTGGAAGACAACCTCAAGCGCATCGGCAAGGTCAAGGCGGAACGCGTGCTCACCCCCATCGCGGGTCCGGCCTGGCACTATCGCCACCGCGCCCGCCTGTCCGCCCGCATGGTGGCCAAGAAGGGCGGCGTGCTGGTGGGCTTCCATGAAAAAAGCTCCAGCTACATCGCCGAGATGCGCGAGTGCCACATCCTGCCCAAGCACATCTCCGACCTGATCATGCCGCTGCGCGCGATGATCGCCACGCTGTCCATCAGCCAGCGCATGCCGCAGGTGGAAGTGGCGGTCGGCGACAAGATCGACATCCTGGTATTCCGCAACATGGACGCCATCACCGATGCCGACTTCGCCGTCCTGAAGGCCTTCTCCGACCAGCACGGCTCGACGGAGCGCCCGCTGCAGATCTGGCTGCAGCCCAAGGGCCCGGACACCTGCTATCCGATCTACCCGCTGGACGCGCCCAAGCTGACCTACAGCATGCCCGAGTACGCGGTGGAAATGCCCTACTACCCCACCGAATTCACCCAGGTGAACCCGCAGATCAACGCGGTGATGGTGGCCCGCGCGCTGAAGTTCCTGGACCCGCAGCCGGGCGAGCGCATCGCCGACATGTTCTGCGGCATCGGCAACTTCACCCTGCCCATCGCCCGCTCCGGCGCCGTGGTGCATGGCATGGAAGGCAGCCAGCCGCTGGTGAGGCGCGCGGTGGAGAACGCCACCCACAACCAGCTGCAGGACCGCGTGACGTACGAGATGGCCAACCTGTTCGAAGTGACCGAGGAATCGTTCGCGGCCCTCGGCCAGTTCGACAAGATGCTGGTGGACCCGCCGCGCGACGGCGCGGTGCAGCTGCTGAAAGCCATCACCGAAGACACCGCGCCCAAGCGCATCGTCTACGTGTCCTGTAACCCGGCCACGCTGGCGCGCGACGCCGGCATCCTGGTCAACACCAAGGGTTACACGCTGAAGGCGGCCGGCATCATCAATATGTTCCCGCACACCGCGCACGTCGAGTCCGTGGCCTGGTTCGAAAAGACCAGCCCATGCAAGTCGCGCAAGGAAGTCGAGGAGATCGAGGCGATCGAAGCCGCCGAACGCGAGGCCGCCAAGGCGGCGCGCCTGGCGGAGGAAAACGCGGAAAAAGCGAAGAAAGCCGCCGAGCTGGCGGAGAAAGCCGCGGCCAAGGAAGCCCGCCGCGCGCATTATTTCGCCGAGAAGGCGCGCCGCGACGCCGAGGAAACCGCTGCGGATCAATAGACATCAAGAACGGTCCGTTTCGGCGATTTCGCCGGGGCGGACCGTTTATCTTTATATAAAGACAGATTGTTTGATCTAAAGACAAGTATTATTCTTCGCTTCAGCGCATTGTGCTCACGCCGATGGCATTCGCTCCAAGCGCATGCCTCCCGGCGCGGCGCTGACCGCATTTTTATAAAAACCGGCGCACGGCCCGCGGCATCAGGCGGGACCGGAACCATGCTCGATACCTGCCCCGGCAGGGGGAAACCCACAAAGCGACATTCATCATGCATATCGTTCAATTCATCATCGGCCTGATCGTGGTGCTGGCCCTCACCCAGTTGGTCGCCCGCGACCGCAAGAACATCAAGATCCGCTCCGTGATCCAGCTGCTGGTCATCGAGATCGCCCTGGCGTTCTTCCTCCTCAACACCAGCTACGGCCTCGCCATCGTCGGCAGCATCTCCAGCGTCTTCACCAAGCTGATGGACTTCGCCGGAGAAGGCACCAAGTTCGCCTTCGGCGGCATCCAGAACAAAGACGAGTTCAGCTTCTTCCTCAACGTGCTGATGCCCATCGTGTTCATCTCGGTGCTGATCGGCATCCTGCAGCACATCCGCGTGCTGCCGGTGGTGATCCGCGCGATCGGCTTCGTGCTGTCCAAGATCAGCGGCATGGGCAAGATCGAGTCCTTCAACGCCATCAGCTCGATGATGGTGGGACAGTCCGAGAACTTCATCGCCTACAAGAACATCATCCACACCTTCGACGAGAAGCGCATGTACACGCTGGCCGCCACCGCGATGTCCACCGTGTCGATGTCCATCGTCGGCTCCTACATGCAGATGATCGAGCCGCGCTTCGTGGTGACCGCGCTGGTGCTCAATCTGTTCAGCACCTTCGTCGTGCTGTCGCTGATCAACCCCTACGACAGTGCGCTGGGCGAGGACGAGCTGATCAGCAGCGACGCGCACCGCGTGTCTTTCTTCGAAATGCTGGGCGAGTACATCCTGACCGGCTTCAAGATCGCCGTGATCGTGGCCGCCATGCTGGTGGGCTTCATCGCGCTGATCGCCTGCGTCAACTTCATCTTCACCGCCATCTTCGGCATCAACTTCCAGACCATGCTGGGCTACGTGTTCTGGCCGTTCGCCTGGCTGATGGGCGTGCCGGCGCACGAGGCGCTGACCGCCAGCAGCATCATGGCCACCAAGCTGGTGACCAACGAATTCGTCGCCATGCTGGAACTGAAGAACCAGGCCGCCCACCTGTCCGACTACACCCGCGGCGTGCTGTCCATCTTCCTGGTGTCCTTCGCCAACTTCAGCTCGATCGGCATCATCGCCGGCGCGGTGAAGGGCCTGGACGAGGAGCGCGGCAACATGGTGTCCCGCTTCGGCCTGAAACTGGTCTACGGCTCCTCGCTGGTGAGCATCCTGTCCGCGCTGATCGCCGGCCTGGTGCTGGCTACCTACTAAGCTGCCAGCCAAACGCCGCCCATCCCGACCGCCCGCGCCCCGCGGGCGGTTTTGTTTTATCCCGCGCGGCCGCATAATGGCCGCCTGACCTACTCGAGATTCGCCATGTCGCACAAGCCGCTCAGCGAGCAAGATTACCAACGCCTATCCTCCATCCTCGCCCGTTTCGCCGCCCACGGCTGCATGAGCCTGGAAAAGCTGGATGGCTTTTTCGCCGCATTGCTGGCCGGTCCGGAAGCCATTCGCCCCGCCGAGTGCCTGCCGCTGATCCTGGGCGACGCCTTCGACGACGAGGCCGCCTTCCCCAGCGAAAAATCGCTGGAGCAGTTCGTCGCGTTGCTGCGCGGCCATTGGCAGGACATCGCCGAAGCGCTGAAGCACGGCGAATTCCAACCCTGGCTGGAAGCCGGCGCCGACGGCCTCGCCACAGGCAATGACTGGGCCGAGGGGTTTTCCGCCGGCATGGAGCTGCTGAACGACGACTGGAGCCTGCTGTTCGACGCGCCGGACGAGGCCCCCTTGCTGGAGCCCATCATGCTGCTGGCTTTCGAGCGCCACCCCGATCCGGAGATGCGCCCCTTGGCCGACGGCATCGACCCGGCGCTGCGCGAAGAGCTGCTGTCCGCGCTGTCGCCGTCGGTCCACGGCATCCACGACTTCTTCGCCGCCATCCGCCGTCAACTGGAGCAGGAAGAGCAGGAGCTGGAGCGGGAGCGGGAAGAGCCGCGCCGCCCGCACTGAACGATCCGGTAAACCGGACAGCTGGCTTGCGCGTTAAGAAGCGGTCATTCTTCCAAAACGGGCGCGGCGCGCCCGCCGCCCGTTTCTTCCGCGTCCTATCCAAGGGGAAGCCATGAACGCGACCGAAGCCTTGCTGTTCGCCGTCATCCAGGGCGTCAGCGAACTGTTTCCCATCAGCAGCCTGGGCCACGGCGTGCTGATACCCGACTGGCTGCACTGGTCGATCAACCGCTCCCACCCCGATTTTTTGCCCTTCATGGTGATGCTGCATCTGGGCACCGCCGCCGCGCTGCTGCTGTATTTCCGCCGCGACTGGATAAAGCTGACCGGCGGCTGGCTGAAGGCCGGCGGCCGCGCCAACACCCCGGAGGCGCGCTTGATGTGGCTGGTGATCGCCGGCACCATCCCAGCCGGCCTGCTGGGCCTGTTGCTGGAAAAACAGCTGCGCGCGCTGTTCGCCAGCACCACCGCCGTACTGATCTTTCTCGCGCTGAACGGCCTCCTGCTGCTGCTGGGCGACCGGCTGAAGAAGAAGACCGCCTCGCATGAGCTGTCCGAGCTGAGCTTCGCCGGCGCGTTCAAGATCGGCGCCGGACAGGCGTTGGCGCTGCTGCCGGGCTTTTCGCGCTCCGGCGCCACGCTGGTGGCTGGCCTGGCGCATGGTTTGGACTACGCCTCCTCCGCCCGCTTTTCCTTCCTGCTGGCCACCCCCATCATCACCGCCGCCGGCCTGCTGGAAATCCCCAAGCTGGCCCATCACGGCAACGGTTCGCAACAATGGGCGCTGTTGCTGGCCTGTGGCGCCGTGGCCGGATTGTGCGCCTATGCCAGCACCTGGTTTCTGATGCGCTACTTCAGAAAAACCGAGATCGAATCGCTGAGGCCCTTCGGTTTTTACTGCCTGCTGATGGGCGTTGTCGGTTTGTTGATCAAGCTCGCGTAAATGCGTTGGACTTGCCTAGCCCTTGATATAAAATGGCATGTAACCAGTAATTCTACTTATTGAAGTACAGACGGCGCTCGACTAAGGGCGCCATCTGCATTTGGAATGCTGGCCCCGAGGCGTCAGACCTCGTCAGATAATGATTTTTTGGAAGAATGAGCGTATTGGAAGACCGTAAGAACGAGCGCCTGCCCAGCGATCTGGCCAGGCGCGCAACCGCCATCATCGAGATGCCAGACGGCGTGCTGGTGACGGCCGCCCGCGGCGGACGCTACAACCTGCCCGGCGGCAAGGCCAATCGCGGCGAACTGCGCTCCCAGGCGCTGATCCGCGAAATTCGCGAGGAAACCGGCCTGCGCATCAACTCCATGCTGTACCTGTTCGACCACATCACCCCGTTCAACGCCCACAAGGTCTACCTGTGCATCGCTCAGGGACAGCCCAAGCCGCAGAACGAGATCGAGCGCATCGCGCTGGTGTCGTCGCCGGATACCGACATGGACTTGTTCGTCGAAGGCCGCGCCATCCTGCGCCGTTACGCCAGGCTGCGCAACGAGGAAACCGCCAAAGGCGAGGCGCTGCGCGCCCTGCTGGGCCTGGCCCGCTACATCGCCAAAGTGGATTGAGGCCCCCGTGCCCCAAAACAAAAAGGACACGCGCGCGCGTGTCCTTTTTCTTGGCTGACGCAAAACGCCGGCTTGCCTACGGCTTCACCGCCGCCGCAGGCGCGCTGGCAGCGCCCTGCCGCATCATCTCCACCATGTCCGGCGGCAGCTCCACCCATCCCGCCGTCTTGGCGAACGACAGCGCCGCCGCCAGCAGCACCAGCGACAACGGCGCGAACAGCAGCGCGCCGAGCAGCGTGCGCAACACCGACACCTGCGAAACCTTGGCCAGCGCGTTGATCAGCACCACCAAGCCCGCCAGCGACAGCATCAGATCGGCCACCCGGGCCACATCCGCAGGCAGCCAACTGGTCAGCGGTGAAATCAGCTGCAGACCGTTCGCCGCCACCACCAGGCCGAACAGCGATCCGGCCAGCTCGCCCTTGCTCCACCTCAGCCACACCGCCATGAAACGGGCGAACAGCAGGGTCTGCAGCCAGGTGAACAACACCATGAAGGCGACGCGGCCGGCGATATTGTCGCCCAGCTCGGCGGTATCGCCGCTGGAAACCGCCCCCATCAGCGTCAGGAACAGCGCCGTCTGCCACCATGGGTACTGGTAGGCGGCCAGCGGCTTGACCCGCAGCCGCAGCAAATCGATCGCATCGTCTATCAACAGGCGCATGGCGTCCTCAGTCGAAAACCACGGTCTTGTTGCTGTAGGACAGCACACGATTGTCAAGATGCCAGCGCACGGCGCGCGACAACACCACCTTCTCCAGATCGCGGCCCTTCTCCACCAGGTCTTCCACCGTATCGCGGTGCGAGATGCGGGTGACCTCCTGCTCGATGATCGGACCTTCGTCCAGGTCTTCGGTCACGTAGTGGCTGGTCGCGCCGATCAGCTTCACGCCGCGGGCGAAGGCGCGATGATAGGGCTTGGCGCCGTCGAAAGCCGGCAGGAAGCTGTGGTGGATGTTGATCACGCGGTCCGGATAGCGAGTGACGAACTCGCTGGACAGGATCTGCATGTAACGGGCCAGCACGATGAAATCCACTCCAGCCTCTTCCAGCAGGCGGAACTGCTCGGCCTCGGCTTCGGCCTTGTTGTCCTTGGTGACCTTGATCACATGGAAAGGAATGCCGTTGAACTCCACCAGGCGGCGGCAGGTTTCATGATTGGAGATCACCAGCGGAATGTCGCAATCCAGCTCGCCGATGCGCCAGCGGTGCATCAGGTCCACCAGGCAATGCTCGTATTGGGACACGAAAATGGCCATCCGCGGCTTGCGCGCCGACAACGACACTTTCCAGTTCATGCCGTGCTCGTCGGCGATGGGCTGGAACGCGGCGGCAAAGCTGTCCATCGGCAGCGTGAAGCCGTCCAGATCCCACTGCACCCGCATCAGGAACAGGTTTTCGCTGGTGTCCTGATGCTGGTCCGCGTGCATGATGTTGGCGTTGTAGGTCATCAGGAAATTGGCGATGGCCGCTACCAGGCCCTTCTTGTCCGGCGCGCTGATCAACAGCGTGGCCGAGTGTTTTTCGTGACTCATCGGTAAATCCGTAAATTAGTTTTACTTGATACTAAATCTGATACTAAAACAGCCGCGCGCGGCTGTCTGCACATTCGAACGCGTCATCACGCGGGCAAGCCGGCGCATACGAAAACAAAATCGCCACAGCCCGGCGCGCGGCCGCTGTGGCGAGCTTGGCGTGCGATCGCCGCGCGAGCGGCGATCCAGGCTCAGGCGTTCAGATTGGCGGAATCCAGCGTGTTCTGCAACAGCGTCGCCACCGTCATCGGCCCCACGCCGCCCGGCACCGGAGTGATGAAGCCGGCGCGCTCGCGCGCGGCGTCGAACTCCACGTCGCCGCACAGCTTGCCGGTTTCCAGGCGATTGATGCCGACATCGATCACCACCGCGCCCGGCTTCACCCACTCGCCCTTGACGAAGTTGGGAATGCCCACCGCAGCCACCACGATGTCCGCGCCGGCCACTTCGTCCGCCAGGTTTTGCGTGGCGCTATGGCAAACCGTCACCGTGGCGCGCGCCAGCAGCATTTCCAGCGCCTGCGGGCGGCCGACGATATTGGACGCGCCGACGATCACCACCTTCTTGCCCTTGGGATCGATGCCGTACTCTTCCAGCAACGTCATCACGCCGCGCGGAGTGCACGGGCGCAGCAGCGGCATCTTGATCGCCAGGCGGCCCACATTATACGGATGGAAGCCGTCCACGTCCTTTTTCGGATCAATGCGCTCGATCACCGCCTGCGGATCGATCTGCGCCGGCAGCGGCAATTGCACCAGAATGCCGTCCACCCCGGCGTCGGCATTCAGGCCGTCGATGATTTCCAGCAGCTGCTGCTGGCTGGTGCTCGCCGGCAGATCGTAAGCCACGGAACGGATGCCCGCTTTTTCGCAGCCTTTTTTCTTGCTGCCCACGTACACCGCGGAAGCCGGATTGTCGCCGACCAGGATCACGGCCAGCGCCGGCGCGCGCTTGCCTTGCGCCAAACGCGCCTCCACGCCCGCGCGCACCTTCTCCAGCAGTTTCTCCGCTACCGCCTTGCCATCGATCAATTGTGCCGACATGCCTGATTCCCATATTGATGCAGATAAATAACGGCCGCTATTCTCGCACTAATTGCGCAGTGCAGTAAGGGCGCGCGGCGGATTATTTTTCTTAAGATCAAGATAAATAAAGAAAAAACATCCACCCCATTCTGGACGCTTAAAACCACCCTGGGAAACAGCCAAAATATTTGCACAAAGCCGTTGACAGCCCCATGCCTCCTCCGTATAGTTGCGGTCTCTGTTCGGGGCGTAGCGCAGCCTGGTAGCGCACCTGATTTGGGATCAGGGGGTCGCGAGTTCGAATCCCGCCGCCCCGACCAGAAAACAGATTGCCCGATAGAGCGCCCGTAGCTCAACCGGATAGAGCACCGGCCTTCTAAGCCGGGGGTTACAGGTTCGATTCCTGTCGGGCGCGCCAGTCGCGAAGGCGGCGGCGAAAAACAGTGGTGGATATAGCTCAGTTGGTAGAGTCCCGGATTGTGATTCCGGTTGTCGTGGGTTCGAGTCCCATTATCCACCCCACAATTTGCATGATTGCGGCTTCGCCGCGGTCACACTGTTTCGGCGGTGGATGTAGCTCAGTTGGTAGAGTCCCGGATTGTGATTCCGGTTGTCGTGGGTTCGAGTCCCATCATCCACCCCAAGGTTTCAAGACCATCGCGTCGTCTGCGGTGGATGTAGCTCAGTTGGTAGAGTCCCGGATTGTGATTCCGGTTGTCGTGGGTTCGAGTCCCATCATCCACCCCAAGAAACAGCAAAGCCCGACCTCAGCGTCGGGCTTTATTTTTTTCGGCGCAGGCTCTTACAGATTGGCGACGAAAATGTTCAGTTTTGCCGCTTGCCAGTACAGTGAAGCTCCGTATAATCGAATACATTTGCATGTATCCGATTGACTGACAGATAAGCACAGCCACCATGACCACCCTGCAGCCGATCAAGCGCCAAACGCTTACCAGCGCCGTCACCGAATCCCTGCGCCGACGCATCCTGTCCGGCGAGTTCGCCGATGGCCAACAATTGCGCCAAGAAGCGCTGTCCAACGAATACGGCGTCAGCCGGGTGCCGGTGCGCGAGGCGCTGCGGCAGCTGGAGGCCGAGGGCCTGATCCAGATCATCGACCACAAGGGCGCCCTGGTGTCCAAGCTGTCGCTGGAAGACATACTGGAATTGCTGGAAGTGCGGGCGATGCTAGAGTGCTCGCTGCTGAAGGCGGCCATTCCCTGTCAGAGCGCGGCCGACCACGAGGCCGCGCAGCAGACGCTGCGGGAATTCGAGGTGGCTCTCAACAACAACGACGTGCGCCACTGGGGCGAAATCAACTCCCGCTTTCACCTGGCGCTGTACCGCGCCGCCAAGCGCCCGAACACGCTGGCGCTGATCGAGCAGCTGCACAACAAGACCGACCGCTACACCCGGATGCAGATTCTGTTCACCCGCACCATGGAGCGCGCCCACGAGGAGCACACCCGTCTGCTGGAGCTGTGCCGCCAGGGCAAGGCGGACGAGGCGGCGGAATTCCTGCGCTTCCACATCCTGTCAGCCGGCCACGCGCTGGAAAGCTACCTGAAGGGCCAGCAGGCCAATCACTGAGCGCAGCCGCTCCGCCACTCGGCGGCGGCTCCTCTCAACGCGTCGGCCAGATACAGGCAGGCCGGGCCGGCGGATGAAGGCTCCGCCTGCACCAGGTACAGCGAGGCCCTGCGCACCGCGCCGCTCTTCAGCGGCAGCGGCTTCAAACTGCCATCGGCCAGCTGCCGCCGGATGCGGTGGCGCGCCAGCCAGCCGAAGGCCAGTCCCGCCTCCACCATCGCGATGCCCGTTTCCGGCTGCGACACCGTCCAGCGTTGATGCGCGCCCAGCCAGCCCTCGTCCCGCGGCTGACGGATGCCGGAATCGCGCAACACCACTTGCACCTCCCCCTTCAGCCGCTCGCCGTCCAGTTCTCCATTCGACGCGTGCAGGCGGTGCCCAGGCGCGGCGCAGGCGATGAACTCCGCGTCGAGCAGCCAATCGCCCAGAAAACCCTGCGGCACGCGGCTGGCCACCGCCAGCGCGGCTTTGCCTTGGTACAGCGCGTCGTCGGCGCCCGACATCACCACCTCGTGCAGCTGCAGCCGCGTCCCATGGCAGTGATCCGCGAAATCGCCGCAGGCCGCCAGCACCACCTCGGCCGGCAACAGGCTGTCCAGCGCCACCGTCAACTCCGGCTCCCAGCCCCGCGCAAGGCTGCCCGCGCGCCGCTCCAGCCTATCGGCGTGGCGCAGCAGCTCCTCCGCCTCGCGCAGCAGCACCTCGCCCTCCGCCGTCAGCCGCATCCTCCTCCCCTCCTGCCGCAGCAGGGCCACGCCCAGCTGCTCCTGCAGCCTGGCCACCGCGTAACTGACCGCCGACTGGCTGCGGTGCAGCTTTTCCGCCGCCTGGGCGAAACCGCCAGCCTCCACGATGGCCTGCAAAACCTGCCATTGCTCCAATGTTGTTTTCACCATCAATTCATCCATTTTTTAGATAAATATCAGCTGAATTTTGCGCTTTTTTATCTGATTTTTCACTGCAAGAATGACGGCATGCATCCTAGGGAGGAGAACGAGATGAGCAAGGTCAGCCGAGCAGTGGAGCAAATCGTCAACGGCCGCGAAGTGTCGGACGGCGCCGGCGTGCGCCTGTTGCGGGTATTGAACCAGCCGCAGCAGCGCCGGCTGGACCCGTTCCTGATGCTGGATGAATTCCGCTCCGACAATCCGGACGACTACATCGCCGGTTTCCCCAGCCACCCCCATCGCGGCTTCGAAACCGTGACCTATATGCTGGACGGCCGCATGCGCCACCGCGACAACGCCGGCAACGAGGGCCTGCTCGGTCCGGGCGGCATGCAATGGATGACCGCCGGCCGCGGCATCGTCCACTCGGAAATCCCCGAGCAACAGGATGGCTTGATGCACGGTTTCCAGCTGTGGATCAACCTGCCGGCCAAGGACAAGATGACCGCGCCCGGCTACCGCGACATCCAGGCCGACGCGATACCGCAATGGCGGGATGAAAGCGGCAACGTTCTCAAACTGCTGGCCGGCCGGCTGGGCGAACGGCGCGGACCAGTGGAGCGGCCCGCCACCGAGCCGCTGTACCTGGACATCGCGCTCGCGCCCGGCGCCAGCCTGTGGCTGCCGCTGCCTGCCGGCCACCACGCCTTCGCCTACCCCTACCAGGGCAGCCTGAGCCTGGCCGGCGCGCCGATCAAGGCGCGGCAGATGGCGGTGCTGGGCGATGCCGGCGACGGCGTGTTTCTGGAGAATGGCGGCGAAGAAAGCCGGCTGCTGCTGCTGGCGGCCAAGCCGTTGAACGAGCCTATCGCGCAATGGGGGCCATTCGTGATGAACAACAGGGAGGAAATCGAAACCGCCATGTCCGACTACAGCGAAGGCCGCTTCTGAGCCAATCTTGCCTGCGATGGGGCCGGCGGCAAACCGCCAGCCTCAGTCTGGTTCGAGATAAGCGTCGATCACCCGCTTGATATCCACCAGCTTGAAAGGCTTGATCAGCACATCCTCCATGCCGGCCTCCAGACAGCGGCGGCGCTCTTCCAGATAGGCGCTGGCCGTCATCGCCACGATCACGGGCTGAATGATGCTGGCGCGGCCCCGTATCTGCCGCGCCGCCTCCACCCCGTCCATGCCCGGCAGCTGGATGTCCATCAACACTAGGCGGTAAACGCCGCCGCAGGCCATTTCCACCGCCCGCTCGCCGTCCTCCGCCACGTCAGCCTCCAGCCCCAGCCATTCCAGCATCTGCTCCAACAGAACCAGATTGAGAGAATGGTCTTCCACCAAAAGAATCTTGCCGGACTGCACCTGCCCTACCCCCGATGACAAAACAACGGCGGCGCCGGGCGGCGTCGCCGTTGTCTTTCAAGAGTAGTTCAAGCCAGAACGGACTCAAGACCTCCGTTCCGGCCCGCCGGCCGCTCAGCTGCCGGACCTGACCTCGCCCGCCACGGTCTGGCTCTGGCTGCCGTGCTCGACATGGATCAGCGGCGCCTTGCCGGAGGTCACATCCTTGACCGCCTGCTGCACGATGGCCGCCGGCGTGCCGTCCAGCTTGACGCCGCCGGCGCCGGTGTAACCGCTGGTTTGGATATTGCTCGTTTCCACCTTGGCGTCGCCCAGGCTCACCTGCCCGCCGGACGAAACCTGGCCGCCGTTCAACTGAACCTTGCCGCCCACCGCCAAGTCCACGCCGCCGTCGCCGCGAATGCCGCTGACCGAGCCCACGCCGTCGTCGCGCTTGACGCTGACATCGATCACGCCGGACACCTGGGTACCCTTGTCCTGCGGGTTGAGCAATTTGTCCTTCAGGGTTTGGCCGCCCTTGCGCAGCGCGCCGTCCACCATGCCGGACTTGGCCTCGCCGCTGATCGGCTGCTCCGGCAGCTTGACGCTGCCGCCCTCCGCGTCTTTGGTGAAGCTCACCGGATTGGTGCTGTCCTTGCCGTTGGCGAAAGCCGCGCTGTTGTACGCATCCTCAACCTTATCGGCAGCTTTGTTCACCGCGCCGGCCACCTTGTCCTTCACTTGGCCGGACAACGGTCCGGCCGCGGCCGCCGCTTGATCGACCAGGCTGGGGTTCTTGCCGTTGGAGCGATCCACCTTCAGACCGACATTCACCGAAGTGCTGTTGTCCCGGTCCTGGCGGCTCTCCGCCACGACATTGCCGCCCACGCTGCCGCCCACCTTGTCGCCATGGATGTTGGCGCCGGACAACGACAGCTGGCCGTCCGCATGGATGTCAACCTGGCCGCCGCTGACCGTGGCGTTGGCATTGGCCAGCTTGTCCTGCTGATCCACCTTGACGCCGAAGCCCCCGCCCACCTGATAGGTGTTGCTCACGCCGTCGGCCTTGGCCTCCCCGTTTTCCTTGGCGGTCTTGGCGGTATTGCCGCCGCCCAGGTTGGCGTTGGCGCTCCAGTCATTCTTCTGGCTGGCGTTCTGCGCCGACTGCAGGCTGATGCCGCCGTTTTCGGCGTCGAGCTTCACCGCCTGACCGGACAGCTGGCTGCCCTGCAGCGAGATCGCGTCCTTGCCCATGGCGCCGGAAGCGACGGTCAGCTGGCCGCCGGCTTTCACCTGGGTCCCGGCCTGGCTGGAGGAGGTCTCGCTCTGGCTGGACAGCTGCGCGCCGCCGCCAACGTTGAAGCCCTTGCTCGCCGCGTCCTTGCCATCGCTCTGGCTGCCGCCGGCGTTGACGTTGAAGCCCCAGCCGCTGCCGGTCTTGCTGTCGCTGCCAGTGGCGGCCTGCAGGCTCACCTTGCCGTCGGACTGCAGCTTGACGTCGCCGCCGCTCTGCAGGCTGCCGCCTTGCACGGTCAGGCCGTTGCCAGAACTCAGCGCGATGCCGCCGGCCGCTTGCACGCTGCCGGTCGCCGCCGCGCTGGAAGCGCTCTGGCTTTGCGAACTGTCCACGCCCAGCTTGCCGCTGCCGCCCATCTTGTTGCCGCCGTCGATCGGGCTGGTGCTGATGCCCAGGCCCGCGTCGACCTTCACCTCGCGCTGCTGGCTGCTGCTGGTGTTGTTCGCCTGGGTCAACGCCAGCTTGCCGCCGGCCTGGATGCCTACCTGGCCGCTGCCGCCGTTGATCGCCGCGCCCTGATAGCTGGCGTCGTTGTTCACCTGGATGTGGACGCCGCCGGCGGACTGGATGGAGCCCGTGACCGCCTGGCTCGCCGCGCTCTGGCCGCTGCTGTAGCTGCCTTGGCCGCTGCCCTTGACGTTCACGTCCTCACCGGTGGTGGTGTAGACGCGCACGCTGGCGCCGCCTTCGCTAGCCTGGCTGCTCTGGCTCTGGGTATTGACCGCCGCAGTCATCTGGTGGCTATCAGCGCTGATGCTCACCTGGCCTTGGGTGGCCTGGTACTGGGTAGCCTGATCCTTCAGCGCGCCGCCCGCGGTCACGCTGACCGACGAGCCGGCGATGCTGGAGCCCACCGCGACGCTGCTCTGGCTTTGAGACTGGGCGCTGCCGCCAGTGGCGCTGACATCGACGCCCAAGTTGGCGGCGCCCAGCTGGCTGGCCTGGCCCGCCGCGCCGGCCACGTCGCCCTTGGCCACGCTGCCGCCGGCCTTGACGATGGGGCGGGTGATGCCGCTGTAGTCGACGTTGACGCCGACATCCGCGCCCCAATGGCTGGAGGTCTGCTGCGTGGATTGCTGATTGACGGCAGCCTGGTTATGGATATCGCCGGCGGCGATGCTCACCGCGCCGCCCGCCTGAATCTGCGCGCCCTGGTTCTGCAACTGGCCCATGCCGTTGCCGGCGACGATGTCCAGCTTGCCGCCCACTTTCACTTCGCTGACCTGGGCCGCGCTGCCGTCGCTCACCGCGCGGCTGCTGTTCTGGCCGAACTCCAGCCCGGCGCCGGTCTTGTCCAGGCCTCCGGTCAGATACAATCCGCCGCCGGTGACGGTGCTGGCCTTATCGCTATGGCTACTGTTCTGCGCCGCGGTCAGGCTGACGTTCTGGCCGGACAAGCTGGCGTCGCCGCCATTGGCCTCAAGCTTGGAACCGTTGACTGCCAGATCGTTGCCCGCCGCCAGCTTGACGCTGCCGCCGGACAGCAGCGAGCCGGCCTGGTCGGTCTTGTCCAGCCGCTGGCTGCTGGCGGTGTGCTCGATGCGCACGCCGCCGCGGTATTGCTGGTCGCCGGTTTCGGCGCCGACGCCGCGCAGCGCCAGCTGGGTGTCCTGAGACTGATTGCGAGTCTCCACCGCCTGGCTGGCTATCTTGATGTCGCCCACCGCCTGGATGTTCAGCGCCTGGGCGACCTTGACCAGGCTGCCGGTCACCGCCACGTCGCCGGCGGAGATCAGTTGCAGGTCGGCGTCGGACTTCAGCGACGAGGCCACCGCGTCCTGCTTGCTGGTGCTGCCCTTGCTGGAGCTGCTGGTGATGTTGAACGCGGTGCCGGTGCGCTGGTCGGTGCGGGTCTGGCTCAGATCCAGCACGCTGTCGATGACGACGCCGCCGGACTGGGTCTTGGCGTACGCGCCCTGCGCGCCCTTCGCCTGGCTGCCGTTGATGGCGATGCCGGCGTCGCCGTTGATGAACAGCTTGCCGCCGGCGCTGACCGCGCTGCCGGTGTTGACGGCGGCGCTGCTGCTGTTGTTCTGGTTGCCGCCGCCGCCGATGCCGCCCCAATAGGTCTTGCCGTTCTGCGTGCTGCGGCTGTTGGCGCTGGTCTGCGCGGCCAGCTTGATCTTGGCCTGCGAAGACAGGATGGCGTCGCCGCCGGCTTGCAGCGCTGCGGCCTGCGCGTCGATGTCGCCGCCGGCCGTCACGCCCAGCGCGTTGCCGGCGCGCAATTGCGCCTGCACCAGCCGCTGTTGGCTGCTGCTGTTGTTCCAACTGCCGGTTTCCAGCGCGGCGCCATCGTTCTTGCGGTTGCCGACATCGCTGCTGGTGTCGGTTTCGGTCAACGCCGACAGCTTGACCCCGCCCGCCGCCGACAGCTTGACGTTGTTGCCGGCCTGCACGCTGGCGCCGGCGATGGCGATATCGGTGCCGGCCGCGGCGATTTCCACGTCATGGCCGGCCTTGATGCGAGCCACCGATTGCTGCTGGCTGGCGCTGCTCTTGTCCTGATTGAAGGACCAGGAATTCTTCCAGGCATGATCGCTGCTCTGGGCGCTGCTTTCGGCCAGTTGGCCATCCAGATTGACGCTGGTGCCGGACAACTTCACGTCCTGGCCCTGGATGTCGGCCGCGCCGACGTGAGCGCCGCCCGCGGCACTGACCGTGACGCTGTCGCCCTGCAGCGACGCGCGCTTGACACTGGCGTCGGTCTTGCTGGACGCGCTGTTGCTCTCGCCGGTCTTCCAGATGAACCAGCTTTCGTCGTGCTTGCTGTCCTGGCCGGTTTCGCTGTCCACGCGGCCGGAAATATCCACGCTGGCGCCGTTCAGCGCCAACTGCTTGCCCTTCAGCTGGGCGGCCTGCACCGCCAGCGCGCCGGCCGAGCTGACCGACAGCTCGTCGCCGCCGGACAGATTGCCGCCCACATTGACGCCGGCGCCGGCGTCGGTACTGACGATATTGATGCGGCCCGCCTGCATCGCGCCCAGGAAATAGCTGTCCAGCTTGCCCACGCCTTCCGGCGTTTTGGCGGTGGCTGTCACCTGGCCGCTGGCGTAGTCGACGGTATTGAAGCCGGCGCGGACGCGGATGGCGTCGGCCGCGGCGACGCTGCCGCGGATATCCAGCCGCGGCGCGATCAGATCCAGCACATTGACGCCGGACGCGCCGGCCCCGGAGAGGCTGAGGGCGTTGCCGTTATTGGCCGCCTGCAGCGAGGCGATGGCGCCGTCCTGCAGATTGGCGGTGCCGACCAACAGCGAAGCCCGAGGGATATTGATGAAGCCGCAGCCGTTGCACGTGATGCCGTTGGGGTTGGCCAGCACGTAGTCGGCGGCCTTGCCGAATACCTCCTGCCTGCCCAGCAGCAAGGACGGATTGCGGCTGACCACCTCGTTCAGGATCACGCTGGCTTGATTGCCGCCCAGCAGCGCGTTGCCGGCAAGCTGGCCGGCGAGCTGGGAGTTGCCGCCTTGCAGCGAGTTGTTGAATACCGCGCCGGGCTTGCCGACGTTGAAGTCCTGATACTGGTTGTGCGACACGCCGGCCGCAGTGGGCGCGACGATATTGATCACCTGCGCGCCATTGGCGGCGGTGCCGACTTGCGGCTGGCTGGCGCCGCCCGCCACGATGCCGGCGGCCATGCCGTTGTCGGCAAGCACGAAAGCCAAGGTCAGCGCGGCTGCGACCCTGCCGGTTGCGGACAAATCAAACTTTATTTTTTTCATCATCATCCCCTCGATACCAAGACAAGAAACGGACCCGCATGAGGTCCGCTCGATGAAACAAGTGTTTGATTTGCAATCTATGTGTTTTTTTAAATCAATTCAATTGAAATACTTCTTTACAATGATGTGAATATTTTTTCCGTTTCATTTACAACACAGCCCGCTCACCATTGCCAGTTGAGCCGCGCGAACAAGATATGCCCCTCCGCCGCCCAGCCCTGCGGCTTGCGCAGCGGCCGGCTGTAATCCAAATCCAGGCTCAGCCCGCCCCTCGCCAAAGCCATTCCGGCCGAAACGCCGGCAATGTCTTGCCAGGTTTCGGCGGCGTCGCGCTGCAACACCCTGCCGCCATCCACCCCCACTCTCGGCGTCAGGCTCCAGCCGCCCGCCTGGAAATGTCGGGACAGTGTATTTCGCCAGTACCAGCCGGTTTCGGACACCAAGGCGTTATTGCGAAAACCGCGCACCGCGCTGGAATCGGCGATGTCCAGCCGCTCCACGCCGGGCAGCTCGTCGCGGCTGGCCTGCCCGGACCCGCTCAGCTGCAGCTGGTAAGGTCCTCCCGGCAGCGCCAAGCCCCGGTACCAGTTCAGTCCCAGCCTCAGTTTGGAAAAACGCGGGTCCGGCGCGCCGGGATGCGCGCGATCCGGCTCGTCCGCGCCCAGCCAGCCCACGCCGCGCTGCATGCTGCCATCCAGTTGCAATAGTCCCCCCGGCTGCACCCACAACTGCGACACGCCCAGCTCCAGCACGGTCAGATTGGGACTGCTGTTGCTGAACTTGGCATCCTGGAAAAAATTGCGCACCCGTTTCTGCGTCAGCTGCGCGTCCATGGTCAACACATGGCCCTGGTCCCGCGACAACACCCGGTCCAGCCGCAGGCCGTGCTGCTGAGTGGTGCCGGACAGCTGCGCCGTCAGCCCTGACGCCAAGGTGCTGGGAATCAGGTAATCGGCATGGCTCGCGAAGGCGCTGAACGTCCAGTAGCCGTAGGGCAGCGAGTAGAACAGCGACTCGCTGCGGCTGTGGCGGATTTCCTGCCTTTGCGTCGTCGCCTGCGCCGACAGATTGAGCAAATCGCTCCAGCCGAATGGATTGTCCCAACTCAGGCTGGCGCCGGCCTGCATCCGGCCGGTGGTGTCGCGGCCGGCGTTGTCCAGCGTCAGCGCGCCCGACAGCCGGGCGGACGGTTGATTGCGCAGCCTCAACACCGACTCCCCCGCCGACGCCCCCGGCTCCACGTCCACCGTCACCTTGTTGGAGCGCAAGCGATTGGCCTGGTCCAGCCCCTGATCCAGATCATGCACGTTCAACGGCTTGCCCAGCATGCCGGGAAACAGATTGCCGGGCCTGGGCGCGCCCTCGTCGCCGCGTATCGCCGCCACTCGCCCCTCCCGCACCCGCAACGTCAGCACCCCGGCCGCATCGGGTCCAGAGGCGCCCACGCGCGCGGCGATGAAACCGTGCCGCAGATAAAGCGCGGTCAACGCGCGGCTGAACCGGTTCAGCTCCGCCGTATCCAGGCATTCGCCGCGCGGCAGGCCCAGCGCCTCGACATCCTCGCGCGACAACAGGCTGATGCCGGCGAGCCTCACCCCGCTGACCGGCAGGCACCGCCCTTCATCCAGTTGCGGCGCCGGCTCCGCCTCCAGATTGCTGCCGCCGCTGTTCAGCTGCCGCATGCGCTGCTGCTGGATCAGCTGGTCGAAACGGCGCTCGCTGTCCTGCAGCAAGCGCCGCGCGTCGGAACCATCGCTGGGAAGTTCTGCCGGCAACGGCGCGGCTTGCGCCGCCTGGCAGCACGCCAGGCTGGCGGCGATGGCGAAGGAAAGGGATTTGCTCACGGCGGCATTCCTGCCGCGGACAGGCATCGCGGCGATTCAAGATGATGGGATGACAAATAAAAGCCGCCCATTAAACCATAAATGGGCCAGGCGGCCGCGCGGATTATTCACCAGTCCCCACGTCCGTATTTATACATATTTCATGACCATATGGCGCAACTATGCTTGAAGCCTGACCTTCCTCCAGGGAGCCCCGCCATGTGGTTCGCCGGCAACAAGATGATCAACCAACTGGAAGACGCGGCGGAAGCCGTGCTGCGCGGCGAGTCCGCCAGCTGGCAAATCCACGGCAGCGACCGCTGGCGGGCGCTGGGCGACAAGCTGTCCCAAGTGTGGGAGCAGCGCGATCGCCAGGTCAGCCAGGCGGATCGCGAACGCGAGCAAGCCGACGGCCGGTTGCAGCAGTTGCAGGAGCAGCTGCGCCAGGCGGAGCGACAGCTTGAGCTGCTGAACACCCGCTTCGACCTGGTCAACCACGCAGCCAGCGAGGGGCTGTGGGACATGTCTGTGGTGGCCGGCGATCCGGTCAACCCCTCCAATGAGTTCTGGTGGTCGCAGACATTCCGCGCGCTGCTGGGCTTCCACGACAAGCGCGAATTTCCGGACGTGCTCGGCAGCTGGGCCGGGCGGCTGCACCCGGACGACAAGCAAAGGGTGCTGGACGCCTTTGCCGCCCACCTGAACGACCGCAGCGGCACGACGCCCTACGACATCGAATACCGGCTGCAATGCAAGAACGGCGACTATCGCTGGTTCCGCGCCCGAGGCGCGACGCTTCGAGACGGCAAGGGGGTGCCGCTGCGGGCGGCGGGCTCGCTGGCCGACATCACCGCCCATCGGAAACAGCAGCAGCAGCTGGATCGGACGATGACCCGTTTCGAGCTGAGCAGCGAAATGCTGGCCGAGGGTTTGTGGGATATGGAGGTCGACCCCAAGAATCCAGTCAGCGGCGACCACGCCTTCTGGTGGTCTCCCCAGTTCCGCCGCTTGCTCGGCTTCGACAGCGAACAGGATTTCCCCAATGTGCTGGACAGCTGGGCCAGCCGGCTGCACCCGGAGGACAAGCCGCAGGCGCTGGCCGCCTTCTCCGCCCACCTGACCGACCACAGCGGCCAAACGCCCTATGATCTGGAATACCGGCTGCAATGCAAGAACGGCGAATATCGGTGGTTCCATGCCCGCGGCCAGACCCGGCGCGCGCCGGACGGCACGCCGCAGCGGGTGGTGGGCGCGCTGATCGACATCGACGCGGAAAAACGTTCGGAGGCGCTGAGCAGCGAAAGCCTGCAGCGCCAACAACTGGAAAAAAGCCTGTCCGAGATCGCCACCATCGTCAGCACCATCCAGTCCATCGCCGACCAGACCAACCTGCTGGCCCTGAACGCCGCCATCGAGGCCGCCCGCGCCGGCGAAACCGGCCGCGGCTTCGCCGTGGTGGCGGACGAGGTGCGCAAACTGGCCGAGCGCACCCGCGACGCCACCCAGCGCGTGGAGCGGCTGGTGGTGCAGCGCGGCTGATCCCGCCGCGCCAAGCGCGAAAAAGCCCGGCGCGGCCCGCCGGGCTTTGAACATTTGACCGGGAGCCGGCTCAGACGTAAACGAAGCGCGCGCGCTTGACGTTGCACAGCGCCTCGTAGCCAATGGTGCCGGCCTCCGCCGCCACCTCGTTGACCGACACGGCGTCTCCCCACAGCTCCACCTCGCTGCCGATGCCGGCATCCGGCAGATCGGTCAAATCCACGGTCAACATGTCCATCGATACCCGGCCTATCAGCCGCGAACGCGCGCCGTCGACCCGTACCGGGCTGCCGCTGGAAGCGCGCCGCGGGTAGCCGTCGGCATAGCCGCAGGCCACCAGGCCGACCCGGGTCGGCCTATGGGTGACGAAGTTGTCGCCATAGCCTATCGGCTCGCCAATGCCGAGCTCGCGCACGCCGAACACCTTGCTGGCGAAGCGCATCACCGGGCGCAGATCGGCGTCTTGCCCGACGCCCGCCGGCAGCGGCGTCACGCCATAGAGGGCGATGCCGACGCGGCCCCAGTTGCGCTGCGCGCGCGGATGACACAGGATGCCGGCCGAATTGGCCACGGACTCCTCCCCCGCCGGCAAGCCGCGCATGGCGGCGTCGAACATCTCGAGCTGGGAGAACGTCATCGGCACGTCCGGCTCGTCGGCGCGGGCGAAGTGGGTCATCTTGGTGATCTTGCCCGCCTTGCCGCTGGCCTCCAGCCGGCGCCAGGCCGCTTGATAGTCCTGCGGCAGAAAACCCTCGCGGTGCATGCCGGAATCCAGCATCAGCCAAATATTGAACGGCTTGGCGGGCGCAGCCACCTCCACCATGGCCAGTTGCTCTTCGCTGGCCACCGCCATCCATAGATCCAGCGCGTCCACCGCCTGCAGCTCCCCCGCCTCGAACACGCCCTCCAGCAACAGGATGGGATTGGCGATGCCGGCGGCGCGCAGCTCCTGCGCCTCCTCCAGGCAAGCGACGGCGAAACCGTCGGCGATGTCCGCCAGCGCCTGCGCGCAGCGAACCGCGCCGTGGCCGTAAGCGTTGGCCTTCAGCACCGCCAGCGTTTTGTCGCCATGGGCGGCGCGCGCTTGCTGGTAGTTATGCCGCAGATGGTCCAGCCGTATCGTCGCGGTCAACGGGCGCATGGCTTCAAGCCCCTTGGACGGCCGGGCGGATCACTGGCACCACCAGGGTCTCGCCCTGTTTGGCGTAACGCTGCATGGACAAGCCGTCGACGCTGATTTCCGGCTTGGCGCCGGTGATCATGTCGGCCAACACCTTGCCGGAGCCGGCGCACATGGTCCAGCCCAGCGTGCCGTGGCCGGTGTTCAGCGACAGATTGGAGAAGCGGGTGCCGCCGATGATGGGCGTGCCGTCCGGCGTCATCGGCCGCAGGCCGGTCCAGAAGCTGGCCGCCGGAATGTCTCCGCCGTTCGGATACAAATCGCCCACTACCATTTCCAGCGTCTCGCGGCGGCGCGGATTCAGCTCCAGGTTGTAGCCGGACAGCTCGGCCATGCCGCCGACGCGGATGCGGTCGTCGAAACGGGTGATCGCCACCTTGTAGGTTTCGTCCAGGATGGTGGAGGTCGGCGCGCCGGCCGGATTGGTGATCGGCACGGTCAGCGAGTAGCCCTTGACCGGGTACACCGGGATGTCGATGCCCAGCTCCTTCACCATGTCGCGGGAGTAGCTGCCCATCGCCACCACATAATGGTCGGCGCGCAGCAGTTCGTCGCCGACGCGGATGCCGGTGATGCGCTTGCCGTCGTTCTCGATGTCGTCCACGGTCGCGCCGAAGCGGAACGCCACGCCCTTGGCTCGGGCCAGTTCGGCCAGCCGGCTGGTGAACAGGTTGCAGTCGCCGGTTTCGTCATTGGGCAGCTGCAGGCCGCCGGCCAGCTTGTGCTTGACCGCTGCCAGCGCCGGCTCCACGCGGGCGCAGCCGTCCGGGTCCAGCACGTTGAAATCCACCCCGCATTCGCGCAGCACAGCGATATCCTTGGCCATGCCTTCCACCTGGGCCTGGCTGCGCAACAGCTGCAGCGTGCCGCCCTGGCGGCCTTCGTACTGCAGGCCGGTCTCGGCGCGCAGCTCCTTGATCTTGTCGCGGCTGTACTCGGCCAGCCTCATCATGCGGCTCTTGTTGACCGCGTAGGCTTTCTCGTTGCAGTTGGCCAGCATCTTGGCGATCCACTGCAGCTGGTACAGGCTGCCGTCCGGGCGGATGGCCAGCGGCGCGTGGCGCTGGAACATCCACTTCAGCCCCTTCAGCGGAATGCCGGGCGCGGCCCAAGGCGCGGAGTAGCCGGGTGAAATCTGGCCGGCGTTGCCGAAACTGGTTTCCAGCGCCACGCCTTCCTGGCGCTCCAGCACCGTCACCTGACAGCCCGCCTTGGCCAGATACCACGCGGTGGATACGCCCAGAACGCCGCCGCCCAGCACGATTACCTTCATTGCTTGTCTCCGTTTGTAGTCTTGCCACTACCAATAGTGAATTCCGCTAGTATATTCATTGCTATCTGGTTTTTTTCACTGAAATTGACGAGAATCAAATGATCATTCTCAAATCTTTCTCGCATAAACAGTGAAAACATGAAGTCTATTTCCATCCCTGCCAAGACGCTGGACAAAATGGACCGCAAGATCCTGCGCATCCTGCAGAAAAACGGCCGCATCTCGATGACGGAGCTGGCGGAGAAAGTGGGCCTGTCCACCACGCCCTGCACCGAACGGGTCCGGCGGATGGAACGCGACGGCATCATCGACGGCTATTACGCCCGCCTCAATCCGCACGCGCTGGGCGGCTCGCTGCTGGTGTTCGTCGAGATCAAGCTGGAAGCCAAGTCCGGCAACATTTTCGACGCCTTCCGCCGCGAGATCATGAGCATCCCGGAAATCCTGGAATGCCACTTGGTGTCCGGCGACTTCGACTACCTGATCAAAGCCCGCATCGCCGACATGTCGATGTACCGCAAGCTGCTGGGCGACATCCTGCTGCAGTTGCCGTCCGCCAAGGAATCCAAAAGCTACGTGGTGATGGAGGAAGTGAAGGAGACCCTGCTGCTGCCGCTAGGCGATTAAGGCTCGGCGCATGACGGATTGGCGAAGCGAGGCCGCGCCGCTTTCCATGGACATAAGCGCTTGCAATTGCCCCTCCCCTGTACCAAACCGCAAATGTGGTCAAAACACAAACGATATGAAGGCATTGGGGAAAGAACATGTTTGGATTCGCCAACAAGGCCGACCGCTCGGCCGAACTGCAGCAGACCGTCCATCGCCTGGAAAGCATGCTGGATCATTCCGACAACCTGATCCTGCTGTGCGACACCAGCCACGACAACACCATCTTCTACATGAACAAGACCGCGCGCGACACGCTGGCCCGCCACCGCTCGACGCTGAACCAGCGCTTGCGCAACGGCGCCGACGTGGCCAACGCCCACGCGCACACCATCCATCAATTCCACCCCGACCCCGACCGCATCCGCCGCATCCTGGACGACCTCGCCCACAAGCGGATTCAGGAGCACATCGCCACCATTCCCGTCGGCGAGATCGTCTTCCGCACCAAGATATTCCCGATCTGGGACGCGCGCGACCCCAACAAGCTGTGCTGCTTCATGGCCAGCTTCCAGGACGTCTCCGCCGAGGAAAAGGCGCGCAAGATCCAGGAAGAGGCCAACCGCCGCCGCGAATTCCTGGAGGCGCGGGTCAATGAATTGTCCGAGAACATGCAGGCGATGAGCGCCACGATACAGAACGTGGCGGTGCAAACCGCGTCGGCATCGGAATCCGCCGAACTGATGCTGACCGAGGGCCGCAAGGGCGCCGGCATCGTCACCGAAACCAGCGGCGGCATGAAGAACGTGGGCGGCATGGTGCGCAATACCGCCGACAGCCTGGAATCGCTGGGCCAGCGCTCGGAAACCATCGGCCAGATCATCGGCGTGATCAAGGACATCGCCGACCAGACCAACCTGCTGGCCCTGAACGCGGCGATCGAGGCCGCCCGCGCCGGCGAGATGGGCCGCGGCTTCGCCGTGGTGGCGGACGAAGTGCGCAAGCTGGCCGAACGCACCACCAAGGCCACCCAGGAAATCGGCGACATGATCCGCGACATCCAGCGCGAGGTGAAGCAAAACGTGGATGCGATCGAACAAGGCCGGCAACAGGTGGACGCCACTGAGAGCGATTTCCAGCGCGCAGAGCAGGCGCTGGCCACCATCGTCGGCGAAATCAACAATATGCGCGATTTCGTGGTGCAGATCGCCAATGCCGCCGAGGAGCAGGCCGCCACCTCGCAGGACATCGCCGACAAGCTGGCCGAAATCGTGAGCCAGCCTTAACGCCTGCCGGCCCAGGCTCAGGCCTCGGCCCCGACAGCCTGGCGTCGTTGGTTCGCATCGGGAATAATGGGCCACCCATCATTCCCGACGAGAGCCATTCATGAGCCTGGAATCGGTCAAAGCCTTCTTCGCCGCCCGCCAAGCGGACATCGCCATCATCGAGCTGGACGTCAGCACCGCCACCGTCGCCGAAGCCGCCGCCGCTCACGGCGTGGAACCCGGCCGCATCGCCAAGACGCTGGCCTTCCGCCTGAACGACGGCCGCGACGTGATACTGGTCGCACGCGGCGACGCCCGCATCGACAACCGCAAATTCAAGGATGCCTTCGGCAAAGGCAAGATGCTGCCGCCGGACGAAGTGGAGGCCATCACCGGCCATCCGGTGGGCGGAGTCTGCCCGTTCGGCCTGGCCAGCGAGCTGCCCATCTATCTGGACGTGTCGATGCAGGCCTACGACGAAGTGCTGCCCGCCGCCGGCGCGGTGCACAGCGCGGTGCGCATCAGCCCGGAGCGGCTGGGAGAAATCACCGCCGGCCAGTGGGTGGACGTTTGCCAGGCTTTCGCCTGAGGATTCAATCCCTGGCGAAAGCCAGCAGCTTGCGCGGCTGCAGCCGGATGCCCACCGTCTCGCCCACCGCCAGCGCCTCCTCATGGCCCAGCTCCGCCAGCAAGCGGCGGCCGGAAAGCAGTTCCAGCGAATAGTGGCAGACCGTGCCGCGCAACACCTTGTCCACCACCCGCGCGCGCAGCGGGCTGCCCGGCTCCGGCCGCACCGCGTCCGGCCGCAGCAACACCTCCACTTCGGCGCCGTCGCCGAAGCGCAGCTCGCCCTCGCTACGCAGTTCGCCGGTCTCCAGCGCCACCGCCCGCCCGCTCACCCGTCCCGGCAGAAACACGCCCTGGCCGATGAAGCCCGCCACATAGCGGTTGACCGGGCCATGGTAGAGCGCGTCCGGCGTGTCCCACTGCTGCAGCCGGCCCTGGTGCAGCACGCCCACCTTGTCGGCGATGGCGAAGGCCTCATGCTGATCGTGGGTGACCATCAAGGCGGCGATGCCCTGCGATTTCAAGATCGCCCTCACCTCGCGCGCCAGCCGCTCGCGCAGCTCCGCGTCCAGATTGGAAAAGGGCTCGTCCAGCAACAACAGCCGGGGCCGGGGCGCCAGCGCGCGCGCCAACGCCACTCGCTGCTGCTGGCCGCCGGACAGCTGGTGCGGATACCGCGCCGCCTCCTCGGCCAGCCCCACCAGCCGCAGCGTCTCCTCCACTCTGGCCTTGCGCTCGCCGCGCCCCAGCGCGGACAGGCCGAAAGCCACGTTGCCGGCCACGGTCAGATGGGGAAACAGCGCATGATCCTGAAACACCATGCCCACGCGGCGGCGATGAGCCGCCACCTCGGCCAGGCCGCCGCTCACCATTTCCCCCTCCAGCCGGATATTGCCCTCCGCCGGCGTCTCGAAACCGGCGATGCAGCGCAGCGCCGTGGTCTTGCCGCAGCCGGAGCTGCCCAGCAGGCAAGCGATCTCTCCCGCCTCCAGCGCGAAGCTCATCCCGTCCAGCACCGGCCGCCCGCCGTAAGCCAGGCTGACCGAATCGAATTCAAGCGTCTTGTCCATCTCACACTCCAGGCTTCTGCCGCGACAGCAGCAATACCGGCAGCAGGCCGGCCAGCACGATAGCCACCGACGGCAACGCCGCGCGCTGCCATTCGCCCTCGCTGGTCAGATTGAAAATGCGCACCGCCAGGGTGTCCCAGCCGAAGGGTCGCGTCATCAGCGTGATCGGCATTTCCTTCATCACGTCGACGAACACCATCAGCATCGCGGTGAACGCGCCGCCTCGCAGCAGCGGCAGGTAAAGCCGGCCCAACAGGCGCGCGCCGCAAACGCCCAGGCTTTGCGCCGCCTCCTCCTGGCTGCGGCTGATCCGCTGCATCGCCGCGTCGAGCGCCGAATGGGCCACCGCCAGGAAGCGGGAAGCGTAGGCCAGCATCAGCACCAACAACGTGCCCTTGAACACGGCCGAGCCGCCTTCCGGCAGCCAGCCGGCGAAGCGTTCCAGCAGGAAGTTGTCCAGCGCCGCCACCGGCGCGAACACGCCCACCGCCAGCACGGTGCCCGGCACCGCGTAGCCCAGCGTGGCCAGCCGCGCCCACATCCGGCTGCCCGGATCGCGCCGGACGGCGAAAACCAGCAGCAGCGCGATGGCCGGCACCAGCAAGGCCGCCATCGCCGCCAGCAGCAGGGAATTTTTCAGATAGTCGAGCAGGTCGGCGTCCAGATCGCTGGCGACGTGCTCGGCCGCCCAGATCAGAATCTGGCCGAAAGGCAGCGCGAAAGCCAAAAACAGCGTCAGCGCGCAGAAGGCGCAAGCCAGCCAGCCTCGCGCGCCGGCCAGCCGCGCGCGCGGCAACGGCGCCGCCCTGCCCGCCTGGCCATAGCCGCGCTGGCCGCGGGCGCGCTGCTCCAGCCACAGCAGGGCGAACACCAACAGCACCAGCAACGATGCCAGCTGCTTGGCGGCCGGCAGCGAAAACAGGCTGAACCACGCCTTGTAGATGGCGGAAGTGAAAGCGTCGAAATTGAAGATGGCGACAGTGCCGAAGTCGGCCAGCGTCTCCATCAGCGCCAGGCTGAGCCCGCCCACGATCCAGGGCCTGGCCATGGGCAAGGCCACTCTGAAAAAGCCCGCCAGCGGCGACAGGCCCAGCGACTGCCCCGCCTCCAGCGCGCGCCGCCCCATGCCGGCGAAGGCGTTGCGGGCCAGCAGGTAGACATAGGGATAGAAGGCCAGCGACAACACCATCACCACGCCGGGCGTGGAACGGATATTGGGCACCCAGGCCGAGCTGCCCCAGGTTTCGCGCAACCAGGTCTGCAACGGGCCGGTGAAGTCGAACAGCCCCAACTGGGAAAACGCCATCACATACGCCGGCATGGCCAGCGGCAGCATCAGCGCCCAGGAAAAGACGCGCCGGCCCGGGAAATCATGCACTGCGGTCAGCCAGGCCAGCGGCACGCCCAGCAGCAGCACGCCCGCCCCCACGCCCAGCAACAGGATGACCGTGTTGCGCAGCAGTTCAGGCAAGGCGTGCTCGGCCAGGTGGCGCCACACCACGGCGTCCGGCGCCAGCAGCCCCATGGCGATCACCGCCAACGGGATCAGGGTAAGCAGGCTGGCGGCGGCGGCCAGGGCGCGCCAGCGGGTGAAGGAAAACGGCATTCGATGCGGTCCAACGGCGGCGGGCCCGCAGTCGCAGCGACGGCAGGCCCGGTTTGAAACATGTCTCGACGGCTTACTTGTAGCCGGCGCGGTCCATCAGCTTGACCGCCTCCGCCTGGCGGGAGCCGGCGTTGGAAACGTTGATGTAGTTGTGCTTGAAGTCGCCCCAGGCGGCGACGCGCGCGTCAGGCTTCACCTTGGGATTGACCGGGAATTCCATGTTGACGTCGGCGAACATGTTCTGCGCCTTCTCCGAGCTCAGCCACTCCAGGAATTTCAGCGCGCCCTTTTCATTCTTGGCGTGGCGGGTCACGCCGGCGCCGGAGATGTTGACGTGGGTGCCCTTGCCGGCCTGATCGGCCCAGAAGATGCCCACCGGCAGCTTGGGCGATTTTTCCATCAGGCGGCCGTAGTAATAGGTGTTGGCGATGCCCACCTCGCACTGGCCGGCGGCGATGGCCTCCAGCATCTTGGTGTCGTCCGGGAATTCGGCGACCGCCAGATTGTTCACCCACCCCTTGACCACTTGCTCGGCCTTCACCGGGCCCATTTCCGCCAGCATCATCGCCACCAGCGATTGGTTGTACACCTTCTTCGAGGTGCGCAGGCACAGCTTGCCCTTCCACTTGGCGTCCGCCAGGTCGGCATAACTGGACAGCTGGGCCGGCTTCACTCTCTGGGTGTTGTAGAAGATGGTGCGGGCGCGGATGGACAGGCCGTACCACTGGTTGGCCGGATCGCGCAGGTGGGCCGGGATGTTGGCGTCCAACACCGGCGACTTGACCGCTTTCAGCAGGCCCATGCGCTCGGCCTGCCACAAATTGCCGGCGTCCACCGTCAGCAGCAGGTCGGCCGGCGAATTGCGGCCCTCGGCGCGCAGGCGCTCCATCAGCGGGCCTTCCTTGTCGGACACCAGCTTGACGTTGACGCCGGTTTCCTTCTTGTAAGCCTCTACGATGGGCTTGACCAATTGTTCGCCGCGCGCGCTGTAGACCACGACGTCTTCCGCCATGGCAGAACCGGCGGCGGCCGCCAGCGCGGCGGCCAACATCATTTGCTGTTTCAAGGTGTGTCCCCTGTTCGATGAATGAAACGCGAAGTGCAGGGGCGCACCGTAACATCAAGTGATAATACTTATCAATACAAAAATAAATTGCAAACAACGGAACTTTCGGAAGAAACCGCCCGCGCTCAATGCGCCGTCCCGAAGCGGACATAATCGCCCTCGGCCGGCGGCCGGGCCCCGCCCTGCACCACGCCTATCGAGAAATTCGGCTGCACCTGGACCAGGGCCACGTCGCCGTTCAGCGATTCCGCCATGCCCAGCTCGCGGCCGGAAATCAGGTCGCGCAGCGGCTGGCCGGACGAGCGCTTGTACAGCAGCAGCTTGTCCCCCACCGCCATGCCGTCCAGCAGGCCGGCATTGATGTAAACGCGCTTGCCATCGAGCCTCACCACCCGGGCGGAGAACGGGATGCAGGAAATGATGTCGTCGATGCGGCGGGTCGCGCGGTCCAGCGCCTGGTTCACCACGCGCCCGTAATCGCTCTGCCAGAAGGCCGCCGAGGCGAACGGCTGCGGCGGCGTCGGCTGCACCTGGCCGCCGCTGGCCTCCCCGTTGACGCGCTCGCGCGCGATCAACGAGCCGGTCAGGCCGTCATAGACCCAGAATTCAAGATCGAACTGGCGCCGGGTGGGCACGTATTTGACGCCGTTTCCGAACATGCCGGCGAAAGGCCCGTTGTAGAACACGCCCTGCTGGCTGGTGTTGTTGGATTCGAAAAACGAGGGCCGCACGCCCTTGCCGGTCACCGAGGTAGACAACACCCGCCCCGACACCACGAACTGCGCGTTCTCGCGCTGGCCCAGCTGGCTGGCGGCCTGCCAGCCGGCATCAGGCTCGGCCACGCGATTGTCGGCCAGCACCGACACGGCATTGGCGTCCTTGACCATCAGCATGCCGTTGCGCGACAGCCGGCGCGACAACTCGGTAGGCAGCGCCGTCGCCAGATCAGGCATGTCCGACGCCTCCGCCGGACGCGCGACGTCGAAATAGGTGGTCACCAGCTTGCGCCGCAGCGAGCGCCCCACCGGCATCGGGCAGGATGCCTCGCGGCGCTCCGGCGCCGCCTCCCGCATCGCCGCCTGGTCGACATCCACCGCCACCTTGACGTGATAGAGCTTGCCCTGCGCGTACTCGTTCAGCACCTTGACCGCGCCCCGCACCGGCGCGGCGGCGGTGAGCGTGCCGGACTCGCCCTGGCCGCCGCTCTCCATGATCTGCGTAGATTCGATGCGCGCGCCCTGGCGGATGGAGATCAGCTTCAAGGCATCCTGTATCGCCATTTCTCTCGCCGCCACCGGGCCGTTGTCCAGCGGCGCGACGCCTTCCGCGGTCAGGACTTCCGCCCGGGACGGGGCCGGCAAAACAAATGCCGCCACAAGGGCGGCAAGATGGATAGCGTATCGCTTCATCACTGGTTCACATAGAAATTGCTGCTGTAGCGGGCCGGCGTCACGGTCATCGTCGCCGGCGCGGCCGCGGGCGGCGGCACCACCTTGGTCGCGCCGCAATTGCCTTCCGGACAGAGCGCGCCGGCGGTGCCGGTTTCCCTGGATGACTGCATCACGCTGCCGGTCTTTTCCAGGGAATGGCGAAACTGGCGGTAGAACTCCTGATCCAGCGTGATTTCGGCCACCGCCTCGCTGGTGCCGTCCGGCTTCATCGTGGTGGAGACGATGGTGACCCCGCGCAGATAGGCGTCCACATAGGTGCGGAAGCTATCGCTGTTGGCGATCATGTTGGACACCGAGCTGTTGCCGACCAGCTTCATGCCCTGCACTTGTTCCGCTATCCCGCGGAAAGCGTCCAGCCTGGCGGCTCGCATCGCCAGCAGCTTGCGCTGCGACGGCGTCAGGCTATTGGTGTACGGCGCCGCGCCGGAGCCGGTGACGCGGACGATGATGGGCTGGAAGGGGCTGACCTCCTTGACCACCACTTTCACTTCTTCGCCGCCGCTCGCCTCGTCGCCGCTCCCTACATAGCCGACGCCAGACGGCACCATGCCGCTTTCCTTCATCGGCGCGTTCATCGCGTGGTTTTGCGGAGCGGGCGCGGCGCAGGCGGTCAGCCCGGCGGCGAGGGCGAGTAAGGCGAGGCGAGGCATGCGGCGTACTGTATTCATGGCTATTACCGATAGGTGTTGATGGAATGGTATGAACCATTCCCGGAGCTCGTCAACCTGAAACATCGGCAATAACTGATGAAACTTGAGAAACGCACGGCATGCGCCGCCCTTCAATCATGCGCGGCGGAGGCGCGGCTCATCTGCCTGGCCGAGGAAAAACCGGCGGACAACGCCGCCTTTTCCTTGCTCAATCCCGCAGACCGCCATTGATCGGCCAAGGCCAGGCGCAACGCCCGGTGGTAGTCATGCGCGGAAATGCCCGCCTGGTCGCGGAACAGACGGGACAGGTGGCGGGCGCTGACGTGAACTTTACCGGCCAACTCGTCCAGCGGCCAATCGCGCACCGGGTCGGCGCAGATCAGGTCCTGCGCCTTGTGCAGCGCCGGATGCAAATGATTGCGCCAGGCCAGCCAAGGCGACAGTTCCGGGTCCTGCGGCGAGCGTCGGAAATACACCACCATGTGGCGCGCCACCTCGCGGGCAACGGCGGGATCGGCCAGCTCCGCTATCAGATGCAGCGCCAGATCGATGCCGGCGGTGATGCCGGCGCTGCTGTGGCATGGCCCGTCGGAAACGAATACCCGGTTCTCCTGCACCCTCGCCGCCGGCGCCAGCTCGCGCAGCCGGCCCAACAACGTGTGATGGCTGGTGCAAGCGCGCCCGTCGAACAAGCCGGCCTCCGCCAACAGCAGGCTGCCGGAACAGATGCCGACCCAGCGCAGCCCCGCCCCGCCGCGCTGTCCGGCCAGCCAGCGCACGATGCGGCGGGCTTCCGGCGTGGCGTAGGCGTCTATCGAGCGGGTGGCGCCGGTGGCGACCACCACCGCCCCTTCGGGCAACGCGTCGGGCAAGGGCGCCAGCCCGCCCAACGGCAATCCCAGCGAAGTGCCCACTTCGGCCGACGCGCCCACGTAATGCAGGCGGAACTCGCCGCCCAATTGCCCGGCCAGGCGGAAAGCGTCGGCCGGGCCGGCCAGATCCAGCAACAGCAGGCTGGGAGACAGCACGAAATAGATGTCACGCACGGCTGGCCCTCCCCGACGCCATCGCCAACAGCCGGCCGCCGAACACCGCGGCCAGCAGGCCCGCCATAAGCAATCCGCTGCCTGCCAGCTGCGCCGGCGTCAGGCTCTCGCCAAGCAGCCAGTGCGAGGCCAACAACCCCACCACCGGCACCAGCAAGGAAAACGGCGCCACCTTGGCCGCCGCGTGGCGGGCCAGCAGCCGGCTCCACAAGCCGTAACCGAACATGGAGGCGATAAAGGCAAGGTAGGCGACGGCGAACAATGATTGCACATCCAAGCCGCGCAGCGCCGCCAGCATCGCGTCGCCCCCCTCCAGCCGCCAGGACAGCAGCAGGAAAGGAAGCGGCGGCACCAGGCTGGACCACACCACCAGTCCCAGCGGCTCCACCTTGCAGCCAGCGCGGCCGATGGCCCGCACCACGATATTGGACGCCGCCCAACTGGTGGCCGCGGCGATGGTGAGGCCAAAACCCAGCGCGCTCATGTCGCCGCCCTTGCCCATGCCGATCAGCGCCAGGCCGCCCAGCGCCAAGGCCACGCCCGCCAACTGGCTGGCCTGCCAGCGCTCGCCGAGAAACGCGCGCGCCAGCAGCAAGGTGAAGAACGCCTGCGACTGCAGCACCACCGAGGCGAGCCCCGCCGGCATGCCCAGCTTGATCGCGGTGAACAGGCAGCCGAACTGCCCCACCCCCACCGTCAACCCATACAGCGCCAGATAGCGCCAGGGCAAGGCCGGCCGCTTGACGATGAACACCGCCGGCAGCGCCACCAGCATGAAGCGCAGCGCGCCCAGCAGCAACGGCGGCACGCCGGCCACGCCCCACTTGATCACCACGAAGTTCACGCCCCAGGCCAGCACGATGGCCAGCGCCTGCGCCACGTCAGCCAGCGGCATCGCTCGCTCCCGGCCACACCACCGCCTGCGCGACGATCACGCGCTCGCCGTTGAAAGTAGCCGCTGGCGAGCCGTACAGCCGATAGCCCAGTTCCAGCGCCTCGCTGACCCGTTTGCAGAAGGCCGAATCGTCAGGCCCGGTCAGCAGCCGATAGGCAGGCAAGCCGTTCGGAGGAGTATTGCTCGTATCTGCGGACATGCTTTCACCTTGTTATGACTGTTCGCGCCACTCTATTCCATGGACATGCCGAGCCGCAAGCGCGGCTCGACTCGCCGGCTCAGCCTTCCATCCGGGCCAGCGCCTCGTCCACCGTGACGATGGCGGCGAAGCGCCCGGCCAGCACCAGCTCGGTGCGGGCCCGGATATCGGCGGCGCTGTAGGTGACGTCGCTGCCGGCATGGGTCATCGGAAAAGTCAGCGTCGCCTCGGTGACGAAATCCACCTCATAACCCAGGTCCGACGCCACCCGGGTGGTGGTTTCGCAGCACTGCTCGGTGCGGATGCCGGAAATCGCCAGCTTCTGAATCCCCTGCTTGATCAGCCAGCTTTGCAGGCCGGAATCGGTCAGCGCGTTGTGCACATGCTTGACGAAGGTGGCCGCCGGCTGGTGGTCCAGCCATGCCAGCGGCTTGACCAGCCCGGAGCCGGCGGAGAAGGGCCCCTCCGCGCCAGCCTCATGCAGGATGTTGACCACTGGCACGCCGCGCGCCTGGGCGCCGGCGATCAGCCTTTGCTGCGCCTCGCGGTAGGCCGGCAGCTCTTCTTCCGTCCAGAACGGACGATGGCGGAAGGACTCCTGAACGTCGATCACCAGCAATGCGGTCTTTTTCATTTCGCCTCTCCCGGCGGTGTTGATATGGACGCCATATTAAGCCGCCGGAGAGCCGGGCTTAAGGCCGCGGCCGGACAAGGACAGGTCAAAAACGGACATCATGCCGACAGGGCAAGCGCCGGCGCCAGCTCGTCGTACAACAGCCACAAGGCGGTGACGGCCATCAAGCCTCCCATGGCCAGGTTGTAGGCCAGCAAGGCCGAAGGCGCGGCCAGCCAGCGGCGCAGCTTATCGCCGCCCCAGGCCCACACGCTGATGCAAGGCAGGTTGACCACGGCGAAAGCCAGAGCCAGCAGCGACGCCGCCAGCCAGCGGCCGGCCTCCCCCGTCGGCATGAACAGAATGGAAGCGTTCAACACCATCACCCAGGCCTTGGGATTCAGCCATTGAAACAGCGCCGCGCCGACAAAGCCCAGCGGACGCGCCTGTTCGCGCGCCTCCGGCTGGCCGGCGCGGGCGATCTTCCACGACAGCCACAACAGATACACGCAGCCGGCTACCGCCAGCGGCAAGCGCCATGACGCGAGCCACCCCAGCGCCTGGGCCAGCAGCATGGCGACGATGAACGACTGCAGCGCGCAGCCCAGGCTGATGCCCAGCATGTGCGGCACCGTGCGGCGGAAACCGAAATTGACGCCGGACGAAGCCAGCATCAGGTTATTGGGCCCCGGCGTGATCGACATCAGGGCGATATAGGACAGCAAAGCGAATTCAGGCATCTTGGTTCTCCGGCATGCTGGCAAGCGGCGACAGGCCCTTGCCTCCCCAATATGCTATGCGGACTGTTTCAATGGATACAGATTCACAAATCCATTATTGATCTGGTTACAGATTAATCTTTTCAGCAACTGTCACCATCCTCTATGATGGGCGCTGTGCCTTACCGCCCCGGACCTCTGATCATGCAGAACAGCGCCGCCACCCTGTACCAGCAATTGGCCGACGACCTGTCGCTGGCCATCAGCCGCGGCACGCTGCCGCCCGGCTCCCGGCTGCCTTCGGTGCGCCGCGCCGCGCACAGCCGCCAGCTCAGCCTGAACACCGTGGTCAGCGCCTACCGCGTGCTGGAAGACCGGGGGCTGATCGAGGCGCGGCCGCAGTCCGGCTACTACGTTCGCGCCAGGTTGCCGTCGCCTGCGCGCCAGGCAGGCACCGAAAGCGGCCCCGCCTCCCCCACCAAGCACGCGGTGCTGGACCTGATCGGCACCGTGCTGCAGGCGCAACAGAGCGAGGGCTTCATCGACCTGGCGCTGGCCTGCCCGCGCGGCGGCGACTTCTACCCCGGCAACAAGCTGGCGCGGCTGATGGGGCAGATCCTGCGGCGCCAGCCCGGCATGGTCAGCACTTACGCGCTGCCGCCCGGGTCGGAGCGGCTGCGCACCCAGATCGCCCGCCGCGGCATGGACCTGGGCATGACGCTGGAGCCGGACAACATCATCCTCACCCACGGCTGCATGGAAGCGCTGCAGCTGGCGCTGCGCGCCGTCACCCGCCACGGCGACGCGGTGGGGCTGGAATCCCCCACTTACTTCAACCTCCTGCCCCTGCTTGCCAGCCTGGGGCTGAAGGCGGTGGAAATCCCCACTGATCCGCAAACCGGACTGTCGATAGACGCGGTGGAGGTGCTGCTGGCGGAGAAGCGCATCCAGGCGCTGGTGGCCATGCCCAACGTCCACAATCCGCTGGGTTGCTGCATGCCGTTGGAGAACAAAAAGCGGCTGGCCCGTCTGGTGAACCGGCACAAGGTGCCGCTGATCGAGGACGCGTTGTACGCCGAACTGCAATTCGCCGATACGCTGGCGCCGGCGGTCAAGGCTTTCGACGAGGACGGCTGGATCATCGTCTGCGCCAGCTACACCAAGACGCTGGCGCCGGATTTCCGCATCGGCTGGATGGAGGGCGGCCGCTTCGGCGCGACGCTGCGCAAGCTGAAGTTCGCATCGTCCGTGGCGCAGCCGGCGGTGCTGGCCGAAACGCTGGGCGCCTTCCTGGAGTCAGGCGGCTACGACCACCACCTGCGCTCGCTGAAGCGCCGCTACGCCGCCCACGTGGAAAAAGTCCGCGGCCTGATCGCCCGCCGCTTCCCGGCCGGCACCCGCGCCACCCAGCCCCAGGGCGGCTTCCTGATCTGGCTGGAGTTGCCGGAAGGCTGCGACAGCGTGGCGCTGTTCCATGCCGCGATGGCGGAGAAAATCAGCCTGATCCCCGGCCCGCTCAGTTCGCCTGGCGGGCGCTACCGCAACGCGATGCGGCTGTCCTGCTGCTATCCGCTGGACGAACGCTATCTGGCCGCGCTGGTGCGCGTCGGACAGCTGGCTTGCGAGCAAGCCGCCCCGCCGCATGGGCCTAGCGAACAAAACAGCTGACCGAACCCCCCGCTTGGCGGTACAATAGGGTTTGCCTCTGAATTTCAACCGTCCGGCCGCGAGCGGCCAGACGCTCAGCCTTGCCTCTTGGGCCACTGACGCGCCCATCCCGCCGGGTCACCGAACTGAAGCTTAAATGCCTCGCCGCGGCAGTCGCTTGACCGTCGCGCGGAGCCATTCAATACGTATTGAGAAAGGAAACGCTATGTCCAAGGAAGACATGATTGAACTGGAAGGCGTCGTCATCGAAATGCTGCCCGAGTCCCGCTTTCGCGTGCGACTGGACAACAATATGGAAATCCTGGCCTACGGCTCCGGCAAGATGAAGATGCACCGCATCCGCGTGCTGCTGGGCGACCGCGTGACCGTGGAAATGTCCCCGTACGACCTGACCAAGGGCCGCATCAATTTCCGCCACCCGACCGCCAACCCCGGCGCCGCTCCGCGCCCGCGCCCGTCCAACAACCGCCGCTAACGCCTCTTCGGACCTTGGCGCGGAATTTGGCCGGCTCGGCCGGCATTTCCGCTGCGGATTGAACTAGCCACATCGATTTGCATTTGACATACTTCGTATTGGTTCCATAGTGGTATTAAGCGTCGTTCGGCGCGCCCACCATGAGGAACCGATATGAAACTGTCAGCCTTCATCGTCCTGCTCTTGTCATCCCTACCCGCCCTGGCCGCGCCATGGCAGGCAGGCATCGCCTACCAGAAGGGCCAGGTCGCGCAGTGGCAAGGCCGGGACTGGCAAGCCAAGTGGCCCAGCC